>DASUFY010000145.1:0-3497 GCA_036274315.1 Planctomycetota bacterium
CACCGACGCCGACGTCGAACGCAGCATCGAGGCGATGCTGCGCGTCGCGCGGTCCGCGCGGTGATCCCGAGTCCATCGGATCCGGTTGTCGACCTCACGCTGCGAACCCCGGTCCGTCGTCAGCGCGAGGCCGGTGATCGCGATCGTTCCCGATCGTCGGCGCGACGCCGGGGAAGTCGCGCGTCAGCTCGCCGTGTGGCGGCGCGCGCAGTTCGAGCTGGAGCAGCGGCGCTGGAACGGCGCGCACCTGTGCCGGCGCGGCGGTCGGCAGCAACCACGCGGCACAGGCAGCGAACGCGCAGGCGGCGAACGATGGCGCGAAGGCTCCGGTGGCCATGCTTCTCCTCGGGGTCTTCGCCAACGTTCCATGCTGCGACTCCAGGCGCCACGCATCATCCTCGCCGCGGCCACCCCGCGGAAGGCCTGGCTCGCCGTGCGGCCCGCATCGCCGGCGCGGCGACGCATCACTTCGCGGTGGACGCCCGAGGTGCCTCGACCGCATCGGCGCCGTGGCGGCGCGCGGGGCTGTCGGGGGACAGGCGCAGGTCGCCGCGCGCGAGATCGCGGAAGGCGGGGTCGACGCCGCCAGCCGGCTCGCTCTCGGCGACCGGCAGGCGCGGCAGACTGCGCGACGGCGCGTCGGCGCGGAACCACCAGTTGCGCGCGAACGTGAACGTGTCCGGTGCGGTGTCCGGCCCGATGTTCGTGACGTCGTCCAGGCCGCGTTGGTAGACGAGGTTGTCGGTGAACACGCCGTTCCGGCACGGCACGAAGTCGTCGGCGCGCGTCTCCTGCAGGATGCGCAGCACCCACCTGCGCGGCAGCACGATCGTGTTGTGGCGCACGACCGCACCGTCGCAGCCGACGAACGCGATCGTGGCCTGCGAGCCGACGATCGTGCAGCCTTCGACGACGAGGTCTTTTGCTTCGAAGCCCGCGGGCCGCGGCCGGAAGTACTCGAGACCGGTCGAGCCGCCGAGCTGCACCGCGCGACCACCGGCGTGCTCGAAGCGGCAGCGCCGCACCGCAACCTCGCACGTGCCGCCCTTCATCTGCACGCCGTTCGCCGTGCTGTCGTCGCCGCAGTCGCGGAACGTGCAGCCCTCGATGGTGCCGCGGTGGCAGCCGACCATGTCGACCGCCGAACCGGCACGGCCCCAGCGTTCGACGGTGGAGTCGACGAGCGCGAAGTCGTCGACGCCGGAGAGCTTGATGCCGTCGTGGTTGCCGTTGCCGCCGATGTCGCGAACGGCGAGGCGGCGCAGCACCACGTGATGCGACGGTGTGCCGAACGTACCGCCGTCGTCGATGTTGATGCCGTTGCTCGCGCTGCCCTCGCACGACAGCCCGTCGAGCGTCAGGTGTGCGACGTCGCTCAGGTGCAGGCAACCGCGCAGCCGCGGCGGTCGCGCCGCGTCCTCGGCGCGCACGACGACCGGCGCTCCTGCGGTGCCTCGCACGTCCCGCGCCGCGAAGCCGTCGTAGTCGCCTGGTGCGACCGCGATCTCGGTCCCCGGCGTGGCCGCCGCGAGCGCCTCGCGCAGCGCCGCGGTGTCGGCGACGCGCAGCGGCCCCTTCTGCGCGAACAGAGGTGCCGCGAGCACGAGCGCGAGCCCGAGGTGCTGGTTCATCGCCGCATGCTAGCGACGTTCGCCGTCAACCGGCGCGTCTGGCATCCCAGTGCCCGCTCCACGCCGCGGGTGGGCATCATCGGCCGACGGGCATCCGAAGGCGACGTCCATGCCGAGCATGACCCGGACGACGCCGATCGTACTGATCGTCACATGGAGCGACGGCATGTTCGTCGTGGGCCGGACGGGAGCAATGGTACGCGGGTCAGGCCCTCGTCGACGGTCGGATGCTCGGACCACCGCTCGGAGCGCGTTCGATCACGCCGACGACCGACGGCCTTCCGACTCCGAGCAGCGTTCTCGTCGCCTGACCGGATCGTCCTCGCTCGGCCGGTCGATCCGCGGTGGGCGCGCCGCGACGGTTCCGTCGCTCGCCCCGCCTGTGTCCTGCGGTCGTGCAAGCAACGCTGGATCGGTGGGTTGCACCGAGATCGATGCGGTCGGCGGTGGCGGGTACGGAGCGCCGCGGCCCTCGGCGGTCGGCAGGACTGGCCAAACCGGCCGCCTCCGGCGTATTCCTGTGCGTGCGCGATTCTCCGCGCCAGCCGCGCGGATCGCATGGAGGTCCGAAATGAACCAGCGACTCACGTCCCTTCTCCTCGCCATCCCGTTCGCCGCTGCGCTCGCCGCTCAGCAAGACCCTGCGGACGCGATGCCGAATCCCAAGACCCCGCAGCACGAGCGCCTCGCGACGTTGGTCGGCACCTGGCGCACCGAGACCAAGATGGTCGCGATGCCGGGCGTGCCCGGCATGGAGGAGCCGAGCGAGATGACCGGCATCGAACACGCCGAGCTGGTCTGCAACGGGCTGTGGCTGAAGGTCTCCGGCGAGGGCACCTGCGGCGGCCAGGCCTGCGAATGCCTGTGGCTGCTCGGCTACGACCCCCAAGCCAAGTCCTACCAGTGCCTCGTCGTCTCGAGCATGGACGAGGCGGCGTGCTGCATCGAGGGCAGCCACGACGGGCAGAAGACCTGGCACTTCCGCGGTGAGTCGCCGATGGGCGCGTTCCGCAGCGAGTTCGTCATGGAGAACCCCGACCGTTCGGTCGAGGTCGGCTACACCAAGGACAAGGACGGCAAGGAGATCGAGTTCATGCGTTCGGTGCGCACGCGCGTGAAGGGATCGATCCCGGTGGATGCGGCGGCGAAGCCGGCCAGCGCCGTGGCGGCGACCGCAGCAGCTCGGCCGGCGCCGTTGGCGGTGCTGCTCGCCGATGCCGGCACCTGGGACGCCGACTTCCGGATGGAGATGCCCGGTGCGCCGGCGATGACGTCGAAGTGCCGCGAGGTCGTCGCGCCGATCTGCGGCGGCATGTGGACCTGGTCGGTCTTCACCGGCGAGATGATGGGCGCGCCGTTCGAGGGCCATGGACTCGCCGGCTACGACAGCAAGGCGGGCAAGGTCGTCAGCTTCTGGATCGACTCCATGAACGGCGCGCACATGCGCACCGACGGCACCTATGACGCGGACAAGCAGGTCTTCACGATGAGCGGCACCTGCTACGACGAGAAGGGCGTGCGCGGCCCGGTGTCGTCGGTGACGACGGTGGGTGGCAAGGACTCGCGCCAGATGCGCATGGTGTTCGGCGAGGGTGAAGGCCAGCACGTGATGACGATCGCCTACCGCCGCGCGGGCAAGTGAGCCTCTGGCAACGCGACCAGGTGGTCGGTCAGCGCTCGCTGCTGGGGCTCGAACCGCAGGTGCTCCCCCGGGCCGGCGTGTTGCCGACCGGCGCAATGCGCATGCTGCCGCCGTATTCGTGCGCATCGTGCGCCGCGGTTACCGAAGCGGCGGCGCCAGCTAGCATGCGCGGTCGCCGCTCGTCCCCCAGCCCAGGTTGTCCATGTCCGTCCTCCACCGAGTTG
>DASUFY010000146.1:0-2550 GCA_036274315.1 Planctomycetota bacterium
CGGGGCGCGGCACGACGATCGTGCCGATGTCCACGGTCTGGTCGGGCGCGAGGTCGATGGGATCGCGCAGCAACGGACCGCGGTCCCTGGTCCGGATCTCGAGTTCCCGGCGGCCCGGGCGAATCGGGCCCAGCTCGAACGCGCCGGTGTCGTCGGTGGCGACCTCGCGAACGCGCACCATGCCGCGGTAGGCTGGCACGCCGACCTTCGCGGCGACGGGGCTGCCCGACTCGTCGACCAGCCGACCACGGAGGCGTGCCGTCGGCAGGTCCGCGTGGGTCACGTGGATCTCGAGGTTCTCGGTGCCGGGCGCAACACGCTCGATCGACTTCAGCGGTTCGTGCCGCAGGTCGCCGACGTCCACGGTCACCGGTTCGTCGCCGACGTTGCTCAGGGCGAAGCGCCCACCCGCGTCGGTCGTACAACGTTGCACGGGAAGGCACTGCGTGCCGCACAAGGCACCGACCAGCGTGTCGGCCAGCGGGCTGCCGTCGGGACCCAGCACGATGCCGCGGATCGTGCGGCCACCGCCGAGCACCGGGTTCCACTCGGTGCTCTGGCCAGCGACGAGTTGGAGTCCGGTCTTGGCCATGTTGGTGCCCGACTCGTCGCGTGCCACCAGGGACAGGGCGCCCGCCGGCAGGTCGCGAACTTCGAAGTGACCGTTCGCGTCGCTCTGCGTCGACTTCTCGCCGTGCAGCCACAGCGACAGGTAGCGGTCCAAGCCGACGCGCGCACCGGCGATGGGCTGGTTCGCGGCATCGCGCACCGTGCCCGACACGACGGCTCCGTACTGCATCTGGATGTCGAGGTGCGCGTTCGGCCCGGCCACCGGAGTCAGAGCCTGCAGGTGCGGTGCGAAGCCCGCGGCCCAGACCAGGAGTGCTGCCGGTTCGGGCATCACATCGAACAACGCAAAGGTCCCGTCGCTGCCAGTCACCACCTGGCCGCCGTAGGGCTGCACGAGCTCCGAGAACGGGCCCCCCACTTCGGAGAGCTGGACGACAGGTCCGACGGCAACCCGCGCCCAGGCGATCGCCTTGCCGTCGGGATCGCGCACGGTGCCGCGTACGATGGCTGCTGCACCTCGCAGCCGCAGCACGATCTCGCGGTCGCCCTTCGTGGCGTCGATCCTCACGCCGAGGGCCTGGGCGTGGCCGTGCTTGCGGGCGCCGACCAGCTGCCAGCCGCGCACCGGCAGCACGAACCAGCCGCGCTGGTCCGTGCGTGCGATCTCGAACTGACGGTCGTCGGGACCGCTCCCGTCGGCGATCCAGACGCGCGCGTCGGCGACCGGCGTGCCGGCGTCGTCGACGACGGTGCCGCGCACGGTGGCCTGGCGCACCGCGGTGAACTCGACGGGCGAACGCGTTTCCTGCCCCACGTCGACCACCGTCTCGGTCTCTGCATGCGAACAACCGACGCGCCAGCGGCCAGGTGACAGGTGCACCAGTGTGCAGGTGCCGCCGGCATCGGTGACGCCATCACGACGCAGCCAGGTTGCGTTGCCGACCATGGTCCAGACGCCGACACCCGCGGCCGGCGAGCCATCGTGCTGCCAACGTGCGACGACCTGCAGCGAACCGAACCCGGGGTCGGTGTCGGCCGTGTTCGCCGATGCCGGAATGCGCGACGTCGGTTCCGTTCCCGTCATGTCCAGTGGTGCTACGGGCTCTCGCGCGGGCCGCCCCGCCGCTTCGACTGCAGCCGCGGCGGGCGACGGTACCGCAGCGCTGTCGAACCAGCCCTGCTGGAGGCCGAGCCCGAACACGAGCAGCAGGGCCGCGGGAATCACGAACAGGCTCATCTTCGACATGGTCAGTGCTCCCGCAGCGAACGTTGCCGCGGTCGCGGTCGCGGTCGCGGTCGCAGAACCCACCAGCGCTTCGTGCCGCGCCGCCCCGAGCACCGTGTCCCTGATGGCGGCGAGAGCGGCGGCCTCGGGCCGCAGCGGCACGAGCGCGACGGCGAACCCGCTCGGCAGACGCTGGCGCAAGCGTTCGAGCCCGCGAACCAACTGCGTACGCACCGTGCCTCGGGGCCTCCGCAGATGGGCGGCGATCTCCTTCGCGTTCCATCCCTGCTCGAGGTGCAGCGCGAGCACTTCGGCGTAGGGTGTGCCGATCGCCGCATGCGCATCGGCCAGCCAGGTCGCGAACTCAGCATCGGCCGCCGCCGCAACCGGATCCGCGATCGGTTCGGGCCGCACGGGCAGGGCGTCGCGGCGAGCGCGCTCGCGCCGCAGGTTGCGCGCGTGGTTCGTCAGGATGCCGAGCAGCCACGGCAGGACGCGGCGCTCCCGCACGAACGCGGCGCGGTCCTCGATCGCCGACAGGAACGTGCGCTGCAGCAGGTCCTCGGCATCGGCCCGATTGCCGCTGAGCCACGCGGCGACGTGCAGCAGTTCGCCGGCCGTGACATCGAACACCTGGCCCAGTGCCGCGGCATCGCCGGTGCGGCAGAAGTGCGCGAACTGGCGGTCGGCGGTGCGCAGTCGGATCGGCATGACAGCTGTTCTGGTCTGGTCGGAAGTGCTGTGCTACCGCGTTC
>DASUFY010000147.1:0-21102 GCA_036274315.1 Planctomycetota bacterium
GGCCACACCGATGAACGTCCATACCAGCCTCAAGGGCGGCAAGCTCTCCGCCAACCACAATCAGTCCGTCGGGCACCGCCGCGGACTCGTCGTCTGCACCGGCGTCAAGGGCGGCAAGATCGCCACCAACCACAACCAGGCGGTCGGGCGGCGCGGCCGCGGACTCGCCGTCCGCACCGCCGTCAAAGGCGGCAAGCTCGCCGCCAACCACAACCAGGCACGCTCGGCGCGGACCGGATCGTAGGCGCCGCCGAGGGGCTCTGTTCGGCCGCGACCCCCAGTCGCGGTGCCGCGCCGGCCGATGGAACGGCCATGACGCACGCGATGTCGACCCCGCAGCAGGCGGCCACCCCACGACTGCTGACGGGGCTCGTTGCAATGCAGGTGCTCGCGGCGGCGATCGGCGCGTTCGTGCCGTTCGGCTTCGACCGCCCGTCGGAACTCGGCCTCGACTTCGGCCACCTGCTGGTGCTGATGGTCGTCTACGGCACGGCGCTGCTCCTGGGATTGCTCGTCGCGGCCGTGCAACGCCGATGGGCGGTCGCGCTGCTCCAGCTCGCGCTGGCCGCGGCGACGTGTTGGCTCGCGATGGGCAAGTGATCCGGGCGCGGCCTTGGCGACCAGGGGCCGGCGGCTCCGCACCGCGATATGCTGGAGCGCGGTGCAGTCCGACACCGCGAGACTCTTCGAAGGTGCGGCCGGCGGTGACCCCGCCGCGCTCGGCGCATTGCTCGAGGCCTACCTGCCCCGCCTGCACGCGTTCGTGCAGGCGCGCCTCGGCCCGGGCCTCGAGCCGCGCGAATCGAGCATGGACGTCGTTCAGTCCGTGTGTCGTCAGATCCTCGCGACGCGCACCGTCGCCGACTTCGAAGGCGAACATCATTTCCAGGCCTGGCTGTTCACGTGCGCACTGAACAAGGTCCGCGAGAAGCACCGGTTCCACCGGCTCGGCCGGCGCGACGTCGCGCGCGAAGAACCTGCGCCGCTCGCCGCGACCGCGCTCGCCGACCTGTTGACGCCGAGCCAGGACGCGGTGGGCAAGGAAACGGCCGACGCGCTCGCCGCGTCGCTGGCCGCGTTGTCGCCGGAGCACCGCGAGGTGATCACGCTGGCGCGACTGCACGGCCTGCCGCAAGCGGTGATCGCCGAAGTCATGGGACGCAGCGAGCCGGCGGTGCGGCAGCTGCTCGGACGCGCGCTGCTGCGTCTGACCCGCGAGCTGCGGGCGCGCGGCGTCGCGTTCGACGGGCGCTGACCCTTCGCGTCCGGCGTCGCACGCCGACGCTGCCGCTGCGTGCCCCTGGCCCACGATCGACGCCGAGGCGATCATGCCGACCGTGGCCGAACCCGCGCCTCACTTCGACGACGAGCTGCCCGCCGCGCTGGTCGACGCCGCCGCCGCGCAGCTCACGGCGATCGAGGGCAGCGCGCGCGACGCCGTCGTGCGTTCGCTGGCGGCTGCGCATCCCGAGCACGCCGGCGCCCTGCGCCGGCTGGCCGAGGATCTGGCCCGGACCGAACACCTGCTCGCGGCCGGCTTTCCCGGTGCGGCGCCCGCGGCGATCGGTCCGTACCAGGTGCTGCGGCGGCTCGGCGCCGGGGCGTTCGGCATCGTCTACCTGGCGGCGCAGCAGCAGCCGATCCAACGCCAGGTGGCGATCAAGGTGCTGCGTCCGGGTGCTGGCGATGTGCACACGTTGGCGCGCTTCGAACGCGAGCGCCAGCTGCTCGCGGCGCTGAGCCACGCGGCGATCGCGCACGTGCTCGACGCCGGCGCGCTGCCGGACGGCCGCCCCTACTTCGTGATGGAGTACGTCGACGGCCGCTCGATGCGTTCCTACTGCGACGACCGGCAGCTCACCGTCGAGAACTGCCTGCGGCTGTTCGTCGAACTGTGCCGCGGCGTCGAGCACGCGCACCGGCGCGGCATCGTGCACCGCGACCTCAAACCCGCCAACGTGCTCGTGGTCGACGGCGAGCAGGGACCGACGCCGAAGATCATCGACTTCGGCATCGCCAAGGCTCTGCATGCCACACCGCCGGGCGAAGCAGTGCACACCGACACCGGCCGCGTCATCGGCACACCCGGGTACATGAGCCCGGAGCAGGCCGCGGGCCAGGTCGCCGACGTCGATGCGCGCGCCGACGTCTTCGCGCTCGGCGTGATGCTGTACGAGCTGCTGACCGGCGAACTGCCGTGGGGCAAGCGGCCCGAGAGCACCGACCGGGAGCCACCGCCGCGCCCCAGCGTGCGCGTCGCGAGCGATTCCACCACCGCCGCTCGGCGCGGCGAGACCGACACGCGGCGCCTCGCCATGCGGCTGCGCGGCGACCTGGACTGCATCGTGCTCAAGGCGCTCGCGCACGAACGCGGACACCGCTACCAGTCCGCGCACGAACTCGCGGCGGACCTCGAGCGCCATCTGCGCGGCGAAGCGGTGCTCGCCCAGCCGCCGAGTCTCGGCTCCCGCCTGCGGCGACTCGCGCGGCGCCGCCGCGGCGCGTTCGTGGCCGCGGGCGCCTTCGCGCTGACGCTGGCGTCCGGTTCGTGGTGGAGCCTGCACTACCGGGCCAGGGCACAGGCGAGCGAGAGCGAGGCCGAGGACACGCGACAGCGCCTGACCACCGCGCAGGATCGCGTCGAACAGAACTTCGGCGCCGCGGAGCAGGCCGCACGCAGCCTGCTGGCCCGCGCCAACGACAAGCGCCTGCGCGACATGCCGGGCACGGAGCCGGTGCGACGCATGCTCGTGCAGGACGCACTCGACTTCTACGACAGGTTCCTGCGCGAGCGGCCGGCGGAGCCGAAGCTGCGCGAGGGACGCGCACGCACGCTGGAGACGCTGTCGCGCGTGCAATGGCTGGTCGGGCAGTACGAGGCTGCGGCAACGACCGCGCGTGAGGCCATCGCCGAAGCGGAAGCGATGCTCGCCGCGGCGCCAGACAACCGTACGTATCGCGGCGTGCTCGGGCACGCGCGGGGTGCCTTGGGGCGTGCGCTGATGTTCTCGGGCCAGCAGGAGGCGGCGCGCGAGGCCCTTCGCGACGCGGTCGCCGTCTACGAGCGCTGCTACGCGGAGGACCCCACCCGGTACGCGGCGTGCCTGGCCGAGACGCTGGCGGATTGGAGCAGCGTGCTGGTTCGCGGCGACGACGCCGACGCCAGGCTCGCCGCGCTGCGGCGCGCCGTCGAGATCGGTGAGTCGTTCGTGCGCGAGCATGGCGAAACCGACGCCGATGCGATGGCAGTCCTGCCGCGCTCGTACGGAGTGCTCGGCATGCACCTGCTGATGACGGGCAACCTCGTCGAGGCCGAGACGGCGTTGCGACGCGCGGAGGACCTGCTCGCGAGCATGCCCGACGCGGACACGTCGCAGGTCTGTGCGCTGCACAACACGATGGGTCTGCTCGCATCGGCCAGCGGCGACCACGCCGCCGCGATCGAGCGCTACGAGCAGGGCATCCGCACGGCGCAACATTGGTGCGAACAGGATGCGTCGCGGCCGGTCGCTTGGCAGGCCCTGGCCCGGCTGTACTCGGCGGTCGCGATCGAACAGAACGCGATCGGTGACGAGCAGGCCGCGGCCGACGCGAATCGCGACGCGATCGCCGCGAGCGAGGCCTGCGTCGAGAAGTTCCCGGCCGACGCCGTTGCCAGGGGCGAACTCGCCGTCCGGCTCGGTTCCTTCGCCGTGAGCCTTCTGACGGCCGGGCGACGAAGTGTGCTGGCCGAGGCCGAGACCTGCGCACGCCGCGGCATCTCGGTGCTCGAAAGCGTGCCCGGAGCCGTCGATCGCGACCTGCTGCTGCGCCAACGCTGGCGCAGCTTCGCCCAGCTGGGCTTCGTGCTCGACGCGATCGGCAGCACCGACGCACGCGAGCACTGGCAGCGGACCGCCGAGGCGATGGACACGTACCAGACCGAAGCCGGGGTCACGCTCGGCGATGCGTCCGAGTTCGTGCAGGCGACGATCCGCCTGGCCTGGCACGAGTTCGAGGCCGGGCTCGACGACACGGCCGAGCAACGCTCGAAGCGCGCGGACGACCTGATGCGCGAACACCACCTCGAGGGCAGAGACCTGGAACTGCCGGCGACGGAACTTGCCCGGCTCGCCGCGATGCTCGCCGCCCGGCGCCACCGTCCCGCCGACGCCGCGGCCGAAGCGGAACGAGTGCTGTCCGAGCATGCGGGTTGGCGAGGTGCGCTGGCGGCCGCCGACGGCATGCGCGCGGCGTGGCGGGCCGCGGTCGCGGCGCAGGCCGAAGCAGCGGTGACGAACGCCCACCGCGACCGCGCGCTCGACATCTACGAGCTCGCGATCACGGCACTCGTCGCCGAACAGGCCGAGGCGCCCGACGACATCTGGATCGTGGTGCCGCTCGGCCAGGCCAGGATCGAGCTCGCCGAACTGCGCATCGACCGCGGCGAACGGCCCGAGGCGCAGCAGCTGCTCGACGAGGCCCTGCCGGCGCTCGCGGCCGTGCGCGACGAGGCCCACGCCAACGTCTGGGACGAGCCCCTGTTCGCCCGCGGCCGCGAACTGGCCGGTCGATGAGCCGGCGGCCACCGTTCCGGCGCCCCGGAGCGCGCGAGCGGATATCCTGGAAGGCCTCGCGTAGCGGCGCCGCCATGAAGAACCTGCCTCGACCTCGTGCTGCCTCGTCGTTCCTGCTGGCACCCGTGCTGCTGGTCACCGCATGCTGCGGCGGCGGAAGCTTTGCTCACCGCACTGGTCCGGACTTCGCCGTCGCCTTCCCCGACACGACCGTGCTCGTGACGACGCAGGATCCCGCCGCCGTGCGCGCCCGTCTCGCCGAGGTGCGCCTGCCCGAGACGTCGCAGCACCACGACGAACTCGTCGCGCTGCTGCGCGCGCAGCCGACCATCTCGGCACCGCACCTGATCCTGCTCGCCGAGGCCGTGGCGCTGTCCGACCGCAACGTGTCCATCTACAGCGACGGCCACCTGCAGCGCACCTACCCGGCGCGCGGCGCCAGCGAGTTCGCGCCGGTCGTCGACCAGCTGCTCGTCGAAGGAACACCCAAGCTGACCGGGGTCGACCGCCGTTGGCTCGGCGAACTGATCGGCCACACGCAAGGTGACGCGGCGCTGCGCACGCTCGCCGATCGGTACGTGCCCGGACTCGACGACGGCTCCGAGACCGCGCTGCTCGAGATGCTCGACGGCATGCCCGGCTCGCCGGCGATGCTGCCGTTCCTCACGGCCTACATGCTCCCGCAGGGCCGGCTCGACGGCGCGCGCGGCTGGGCCGCGGTCGGCCACATGCCGTTCGACGAACAGCGTGTCGCGCTCATCGAGACGCTCGCCGCGCGGCAGCCGTCGATCGACGCGACGCGCGCGCTACAGACGATCGGGACGCTGAGCTTCGACGCGGGGAGGCGCACCGCGCTGGCGGTCCTGGCCGCCAAGATCGAGCCGCTGTCCGCCGACGTCTCGCGGCGTCTCGTCGCGACGTTCTCGTTCGACGAAGGTCGCCAGGCGGCGTTCGCGACGCTCGCCAAGAGTGGGCTGCACCTGGACGATGCGCAGCTCGTCGGCCTGGTCGCGCTCTGCTCGTTCGACGCGGGCCGGCTGCGCTGTGTGGAGCTGCTCGCACCGTGCCTGCAGGGTGAACCGACGGGGCCGGCCTCGAGGGCGCTGCTCGACGCGTTCTCGTTCGATTCGGACCGCGCCCGGGCCTTGCGGATCATGGCGGCGCGTTGGCAGTCGCTGCCCGTCGAAGCGCGGCGCAACCTGCTCGGGTCGTTCTCGTTCGACTCGAACCGCGCGGAGGCGGCGACGGCCTTGATGCAGTGACATCGACGGCGCCGCCGCGGCGGGCCCCGCGCCGGTCCCGAAGCGGGACGCGCGCGACGAGCCACGGTTGGACCACTCCAGTTCGGCGCGTTGCAGCCGATCCACGTCCATCCGACGCGAGAGGTTCACACCATGAAGGACATCGTCTTCGTCTCATTGCTCACCATGTGCCTGGCCGCGACGCAACTCACGGCACAGGACGAACCCGAAGCGCGCCGGGAGACCACCAAGGAGCGCGCCGACCGCAACGGCGACGGCGTGCTCGAGCCGCGCGAGAAGCAGGCCGCGCGCAAGGAGGTGAAGAAGGAGATCGCCGACGGTTGGGCCGCCGAGTGGGCGTCGTTCACGGCCAAGCACCCCGATGTCGCCAAGGGTCTCGTGGCCAAGGCCGACACCGACGGCGACGGCGAGATCAGCCTCGTCGAACGGCGCGCGGCCTTCGCGGCGCTGGCCCAATGGCGCAAGGAGCACGTGCAGGACGACTGGCAGCAGTTCCGCGAGGAACACCCCGAGGCCGCCAAGAAGCTGCGCGCGCTGGTCGACAGGGACGGCGACGGCAAGATCGACGATGCCGAGCGCGCCCTGGCCCACGAGAAGATGCAGCAGTTCCGCGCCGAATGCCGCGAGAAGTGGCAGCAGCGCGACGAGCCCGCGGCCGGCGACAAGAAGCCCGGGGCCGGCGACAAGAAGCCCGGGGCCGGCGACAAGGTCAAGCAGCGCGCCGACAAGAACGGCGACGGCAAGGTCGGGCCGCGCGAGCGGGAACGCGCCCGCCACGAACGGCAGGAGCGCCGGCAGCAGCGCTCGGACGGCTGATCGCAGCACTCGTGCCGCACCGGCCGACACGCGAGATCGCCGCGCACGCGTGGCTGCGACCACGGTTGCGCGGCGCGCGTTCCGCCTGAAGAGGCAGCGCCTCGGGCCCGAACGGACGGCGGCGCGCAGCGGACCGCCGCCGCCCGGATCCGCGCGAGGAACCGGCTCCACCCTGCCCCCGCGCGCTCCGCCTCGCTACCATGCTTCGCCCCACAAGCCCGGCGCCGCGCGACGCGAACACACCTTCGCGCTGGCACGCCAACCGGGCAGCGACGACACTCAGCCCACCCGCCACCCCGAACGTGACCGACACCCGCCTGATCCGCAACTTCAGCATCATCGCCCACGTGGACCACGGCAAGTCCACGCTCGCCGACCGCCTCGTCGAACTGACCGGCACGCTGCAGCTGCGGCAGATGAAGGCACAGGTCCTCGACGACATGGAGCTCGAGCGCGAACGCGGCATCACGATCAAGGCGCGCGCCGTGGCGATGAACTACCTGGCCAAGGACGGGGTGACCTACCAGCTCAACCTGATCGACACGCCGGGCCACGTCGACTTCAACTACGAGGTGCTCAAGTCGCTGCAGGCGTGCGAGGGGGCGCTGCTGCTCGTCGACGCCTCGCAGGGGGTCGAGGCGCAGACCGTCGTCAACGCGCACCTCGCCGAGCAGGCCAAGCTGACCGTGCTGCCCGTGCTCAACAAGATGGACCTGCCGCACGCGCGGCCCGATGAGGTCGCGACCGAGATCGAGGACGCCATCTGCATCCCGGCCGAGGACGCGATCCCGATCTCGGCCAAGACGGGCCTCAACTGCGACCTGGTGCTCGAAGCGATCGTCGCCAAGATCCCGCCGCCGAGCGGCGACCCGTCGGCCAACCTGCAGGCGCTGATCTTCGACGCGGTCTACAACGACTACCGCGGCGTCGTCATCTACGTGCGCGTGTTCCAGGGCACGGTCACGAAGGCCGAGTTCATCCGCATGATCGGCACCATGACGCACTACGAGGTCATGGAGGTCGGCAAGCTGAAGCCCGACATGCAGGCCGTCGAGGTGCTGCACGCGGGCGAGGTCGGCTACATCATCGCCAACATCAAGAAGCTGCAGGACGTGGTGATCGGCGACACCGTCACGCACGAGGACGAGAAGCTGCGCAACGTCGCGCTGCCCGGTTTCCGCCAGCCGAAGCCGATGGTCTTCTGCGGCTTCTACCCGACCGTGCCCAGCGAGTACGAGAACCTGCGCAAGTCGCTCGAGAAGCTGCGCCTCAACGACAGCTCGTTCACGTTCGAGCCCGAGACCAGCGACGCGCTCGGCTTCGGCTTCCGGTGCGGGTTCCTCGGGCTGCTGCACATGGAGGTAATCCAGCAGCGCCTCGAACGCGAGGACGACATGGACCTCGTGCAGACGGCCCCGACCGTGCGCTACCGGGTCAAGCTGACCAACGGTGAGGAGAAGGAGGTGCGTTCGCCGAGCGAACTGCCCGATGGCTCGGTGATCGAGGACTACCTCGAACCGATCGCGCACGTCAACGTCGTCGTGCCGGCCGAGTACATCGGCGCCGTCATGAAGATCTGCACCGACCGCCGCGGCCAGTACGTGAAGACGGACTACTACGGCAAGGAGCGCGTGATGATCGGTTTCCGCATTCCGTTCGCGGAGATCATCTTCGACTTCCACGACCACCTGAAGTCGGCGACGCGCGGCTACGGCACGATGGACTACGAGGTCGAGGGTTTCGAGGCCAGCAACCTCGTCAAGGTGCGCATCCTGATCGCCGGCGACGAGGTCGACGCGCTGTCGTTCCTGTGCCACAAGGACCAGGCCGAGAACCGCGGCCGCAAGATCCTGAAGCAGCTGCGCAAGGAGATCCCGCGGCACCAGTTCGAGGTGGCGCTGCAGGCCGCGATCGGCGGCAAGATCATCGCGCGCGAGTCGATCGCACCGATGCGCAAGGACGTGACCGCCAAGTGCTACGGCGGCGACATCTCGCGCAAGCGCAAGCTGCTCGAGAAGCAGAAGGAGGGCAAGAAGCGCATGCGCCAGGTCGGCAGCGTCGAGATCCCGCAGAAGGCTTTCCTGTCCGTGCTGCGCACGGGCGAAGACGACTAGAGGCGAACGCCGGAGACACACGAGATGGCCAAGAACCCGAAGAAGGCGCCGACGATGGGCCCCGTGCGCACCAACCTCGAGGCGTTCGGCGCCGCGATCCTCGCCGCCGTGCTGCTCAAGTGGTTCTGCATCGAGGCCTACCAGATCCCGACCTCGTCGATGCAGCCCACGCTCATGGGCGACACGAGCGCTGGCGTCTACGACCGCATCCTCGTCGACAAGCTGCTGCAGACGATCCGAGAGCCGAAGCGCTGGGACATCACGGTCTTCAAGTACCCGCTGCAGAAGAACCAGAACTACGTCAAGCGCATCGGCGGCATGCCCGGCGACCGCCTCTACATCGCCGGCGGCAACCTGTACCAGGTCACCGAGGTCGAGGGCAGACGCACCTATGCGATCATTCGCAAGCCCGACGATCTGCAGGCGGAGATGTGGAAGAACCTCTATCCGGCGCGCCGCCTGGTGCGCGCCGAGACCAAGGCGATGCCCAACTCGCTGTACGGCACGCCGGGCCGCGCCTTCACCGAGGACGACCAGGGCTTCGTCGCGTCGCTCGACGGCTCGCGCGCGGCGTTGATCTTCACCGACAAGGACGGCGGCGGCTGCATCGACCGCGTCTGGGACGGGTATCCCGAAGCGGTCGCGCGCGCGATCCGCAACAGCCAGTACGGGGTCGACAAGGACAAGGGGGATTCCGCCCCGGCCAAGGGTGTGCTGCTGAGCCGGCCGCAGGAGATCGTGCCCGACGTGCGCATCGCCGCGACCGTGACGACCGAGAAGGCGCTCGACGAGCTGGCGTTCGAGATCGAGGTGCTGCGCCCGGGCTTCGACAAGTACACGTACGCGTTCGTCGTGCACGGCGGAAAGGGGGTGCTGCAGGTGCGCACCAACAACTCGCAGGAGGCCGGCAGGTCGCCCGAGTTCGCGGTCGAGCTGGCCCCCGGCACCGCCACGAGGCTGAGCTTCGCGCACGTCGACGACGAACTGATCGCCTGGCGCGACGGCGTCGAACTGCAGCGCTTCGACACGCAGCAGTGGGCGTGCCGCGAGGGCTGCGTGCTGCCGTTCTCGTCGGATCGTGGACTCGAGCTGCCGGACACCCAGAAGGTCAACCCGCAGATCGTCTGCAAGGGTCAGGGCAAGGTCCGGTTCGACGACCTCAGGATCGATCGCGACCAGCACTACACGCGGCTCGATTCGCCCGAGATCATCGAGGTGCCCGAGGGCCACTACTACATGCTCGGCGACAACACGCTGCAGTCGATCGACTCGCGCGGTTGGACGGCGATCACGATCGGCGTCGACAAGGACAACCGCGTCGTGCCGCCGGACACCCCGGGCGCGCGAATCGTGCGCGGCAACAAGCGCGCGATGCCGCTCGGCGAGTTCCCGGACCGCGACGAGACGCCGATCGGCATCCCGAGCGAACACTGCATCGTCATGATCGACGAGTACGGCGAGATCCTGCGCCTGTCGGCCGAGATCGGCCCCGACTGGCCGCACATCGCGTTCGAGCTGCCCGGTGCCCAGGACGGCAAGGGCGAGTGGATCGCACCCGAGACGAGGAACGCCAAGGGCATCTCGTTCGTGCCGCGCGCGGACATCCAGGGCCGCGCCGTGCTCGTGTTCTACCCCTCGCGCCCGCTGGCATGGCTGTTCGGCAGCAGCTGGCCGGGGCGGTTCGGCTTCGTGCGATGAGCGCGCGCGAGATCCCGATCGCCGCCGAAGCGGCGCCCGCGGGCCCGCGCGCCGAGATCCTGCGCACGGTCGACCTGATCAAGGCCTACCGGGGCCGCCGCGTCGTCGACCAGGTCAGCATCACGGTGCACGAAGGCGAGATCGTCGGCCTGCTCGGTCCGAACGGGGCGGGCAAGACGACGACGTTCCGCATGGTCGTGGGCATGGTCACACCCGAGGGCGGGCGTGTGCTGCTGAACGGCAACGACGTCACGAAGCTGCCGATGTACCGGCGCGCGCGGCGCGGACTCGGCTACCTGGCGCAGCAGGAGTCGGTCTTCAAGAAGATGACCGCGATCGACAACATCCGCTGCGTGCTCGAGGCACGCGGCATGAACCGCAAGGACCGCGACGAGCGCGCGCGCGACCTCATGCAGGACCTGCAGCTCATGCACGTCGCCAATTCGACGGCGGAGACGATGTCGGGCGGCGAGAAGCGGCGCCTCGAGATCGCGCGGGCGCTGGCGACCGAACCGCGGCTGCTGCTGCTCGACGAACCGTTCGCGGGCGTCGATCCGATCACGGTCGAGGAGATCCAGCACATCCTCGGTGCGCTGGCACGCACCGGGATCGCCATCCTGATCACCGAACACAACGTGATCGCGACGCTGCGCATCACGCACCGCGCCTACATCATCAACCAGGGCACCGTGATCGCCGAGGGCGACGCCCAGACGATCGTTGCCGACGAACAGGTGCGGCGCGTCTACCTGGGCAGCTCGTTCGGCGAGGGCATCACCGAAGAGGAAGAGCGCGGCCTCGAGCTCGACTAGCCGCGCAGCAGCTGCAGCGCGGCCTGCGGCTGGGCGTTGGCCTGGCTCAGGATCGAGATCGACGCCTGCTGCATGATGCTGTTGCGCGTCAGCTCCGCGGTCTCGAAGGCGACGTCGACGTCGCGGATGCGGCTCTCGGCGGCCGACAGCGACTCGGCCATGACGCCGAGGTTGGCGATCGTCGACTGCAGCCGGTTCTGCACCGCACCGAACTTGCCGCGCAGCGCGGAGACCGTGTTGACGGCCGAGTCGATCTGCGTCAGCGCGTAGCTCGTGTTGCCGCCCGAACCGATGTCGACGGTCGAGAGCCCGAGCGTGGTCGAGAGCGCGGGCGTCAGCGTCACGTCGAGCTGGTCGATGCCCGCCGTGGTGTAGATGCCGACCTGGAACGAGACCGAACTCGCCGAGCCGTCGAGCAGCTTCACGCCGTTGAAGTCGGTCGACTGGGCGATGCGGTTGATCTCGTTGACGAGGCTGTCGAACTCCTCCTTGATGGTGTTCTTGTCCGCGGGCGAGGACGACCCGTTGGCGGCCTGGATCGTCAGTTCGCGCATGCGCACGAGGATGTTGCTGACCTCGTTGAGGGCACCCTCGCCGACCTGCACCAGGGAGATGCCGTCGTTGGCGTTGCGCGAGGCCTGCGCCAGCGATCGCACCTGCGAGCGCAGGCGCTCCGAGATCGCGAGTCCGGCGGCGTCGTCGGCGGCGGTCGCGATGCGCAACCCCGTCGACAGCCGCTGGAAGTTGCGCGCCAGGCGCGTCGTGACCTGCGCCGTGTTGCGCTGCGCGTTGATCGACGCGACGTTCGTGTTGACCCTGAGACCCATCGCTTGCTCCTTTGCCTTGCCGAGATTCGCCTACCGACGGGCCGCTTCGACACAGCCCGGGATGATGCTCGGACCGATGGCACCGGGCTTGAGAGGCAACTGGCGGAATCGGGGCGGGCCCGCCGGGCCGCTCAGCGCACGCCGGCCGGGGTGCCGGTGCGGGCGAGCACCTCGTCGCGATCGACGGCGTGCAACAGGGCCTCCTCCTGGGTGACCAGGTGCCGGCTCAGCAGGCCGCGCAGCGCGATGTCGGCGGTCTGCATGCCGAGGCCGCGGCACCGCTGCATGATGCCCTGCAGGTCCTGCAGCTGGCCGCGACGGATCACCGTGCGCGCCGCCGGGTTGCCGACCAGGATCTCGACCACCGCGATGCGCCCGGACTTGTGCGACCGCTGCAGCAGGCTCTGGGCCGTCACGCCGCGCAGCGCGCGCGACAGGCGCGTGCGCACGCGCGGGCGCTGTTCGAGCGGCACCAGCTGGCACATCCCGGCGATCGCTCCGACCACCGAGCCGGCCTCGACGCCGCCGAGCACGAGGCAGCCGGACTCGGCCGCCGTGATCGCCGCGTCGAGCGTCTCCGCGTCGTGGATCTCGCTGACGACGATCGCATCGATGCCGGCCGCGACGGCCTGACGGATGCCTTGCGCAGCCGATTGCACATGGCTGCCGATCTCACGCTGGTGCAGCAGTGCCGCGCCGTTGGGGTGCACGAACTCGATCGCGTCCTCGATCGTCACGATGTGGCGCGTGTGGTCCTGGTTGAGCGCACCGACGAGCGCCGCGAGCGTCGTCGTCTTGCCCGAACCGAAGAAGCCGGCGACGGCGACGAAGCCGCTGCGGCACCGCGCGAACGCCCCCACCTGTTCGGGCAGGTCCAGCGTCTCGAGGCGCGGCGGGGTCTCCGGCACCGGGCGGAACACGAGCGAACACTGCCCGCCGGCTTCGGAGATGGTGGCGCGGAAGCGCACGCCGCTGCGGGCGATGTAGAGCACTTCGACGTGGCCGCTGGCCACGAGCTGATCGCGGTGATCCGAGAACAGCATGTCGCGCGTGACCTCTTCGATGTCGCTGGCCGCGAGCGCGGTCTCGTCACCGGGCATGAACCGCCGCTGCACGCGCAGGGCAGGGGCGCGCCCCGGCACGAGGTGCAGCGCCGACGCTCCAACGCGGATCATCGAAGCCAGGAGAGTCTCGAGTCGTGTCGTGTCCACTGTTCACCTAGGGGTCGTTTGCAGGTCGCGGGTCTTCTCGAGCAGCCATGCCTTCTCCTCGGCGCGTTCGAACACGTCCTCGATGCGCACACGCCCCGCGGCGAGCAGGTCCAGCATGCTGCGGTCCAGCGAGTGACCGCTGCGGCCGCCCTCGGCTCGCAGCAGCAGGCTCACGTCGTTGATGTCGCCACCGCGCACGACGTCGCGAACGGCGTCGTCGACGACGAGAAGCTCCGTCGCCACGACCGGACCCGTGTGGTCGACGTTGGGCAGCACGTGACGCACGAGAACGGCCTTCAGCACGGCGGCCAACGACGAACGGATGCGCGACAGGTCGTAGGCGGCGTAGAAGTTGAGGATGCGGATCAACGCGGCGGTCGTGTTGCACGCGTCGAGGTAGGCGACCACGAGGCGCCCACCTTCGGCGGCGCGCAGCGCGATCTCGAAGGTCTCGGGGCTGCCGACGTCGGCGATGACCACCGCGTCGGGGTCCTCGCGTACCACGTTGCGCAGCGACTGCGCACGCTGCTCGGGCGTGGCGCCGTAGCGACGCCGCACGACCAGGCCGCCGCCCTGCGGCAACTCCATCGGTTCGTCGTCGACGACGACGACGTACGACGACGCGTCGGCGGCCACCATGCGCGTCAGCGGGAGCAGCACGTCGCCTCGACCGAGGCCGCGCTCCCCGACCACGAGCAGCAGGCCCTTGACCGCACCGACGAGATCGACGAAGGCCGGCGTCAAACCGAGTTGCTCGAGCGTCTGGCCCTCCGCCGCGAACGCGATGCGCACCGCGACGCCCTCGAATTGGCGGAAGCCGGTCGCCGTGCCGCGGCCCAGACCCTCCTGTCGCCACGGCCGCACGACATGGTGCTGTTCGGCGAGTTCCTCGAGCACCTCCGTGCCCATCGTCTCGCGCACGAAGTCCCACACCTCCGGTCCTCGCAGCACGTCACCCGTCAACTCGCGCCATTCGTTGCCGACCAGGATGCGGGCCGGACGGCCTTCGCTGACGACGAGTTCGCTGGCACCGTTCCGCCGGGCCGACTCGAGCAGGGCGGTGCTGCTGCCGCCGGACGCCGTCACCTCGGCCGCGCGCGCCGCGACGCGACTGCGCTGCAGGTCGAGCAGCCGCTGCAACGTCGCCTCGTCGAGCAGGCCCTGTTCGACGAGGATCTGGCCAACGGGCCGCGTGCCGCCCGTGAGAGACTGGATCGCGAGGCAGCGCTCGAGGCCTGCTTCGTCCACCACACCACCTTCGAGCAGGATCGCTCCCAACCGGATGTCTTCCATGCGCCAACTTGCCTCCGCGATCTCCTGATCGACCGATCGACTCGATCGGCTTGAGCCGGTCGCATCGACGCGGCCGCCGCGCGCAATGCGGCCGATCAGGACAGGCGGCGCAGCGCCGCGGCCGCGAGTTCGGCCGGGAAGGCGTGCATCGTCAACCGGCTCTGCGCGGCGACCTGGCGCCACCGGCGCAGCGCCTCGGCGCGATCGCCCTCGACCTCCGCGACCATGGCGAGCACGAGGTTGCCCAGCAGGGGATCCCCGAGGCCCAACAGTTCGCGGTCCGCGACCGCAGGCAATCGTGGTGGGCTGCCGAGCCGCGCCGACACGGCGGCGTAGCCGTCGCGGTCGGCGAGCGCGACGGTCGCCATCAGGCCCGCCCACAGGTGGGCCGGTTCGCGACTCTGCGCGACCTCTTCGAGCAGCCGGCGCAGCATGCGCACGCGCTCGTCGCCATCGAGGTCGCCGTCGGCGAGCAGCAGGATCGCGCCGTCGGCATCGGGGCGCGGGTACTTGCCGTCGAGCCCGACGCCGGTGACGACGGCGACGGCGGCGAGGAACACCACCAGCGGCCACGTGAACACGCGCTCGCGCCGCGCTCCGGGGGGCGTCGGCGAAGGAACTGCGGCACGTTCCGGCATCGCGAGCAAGCATCGCGGAGGTGGGCGACCGTAACAATACGAGGCGGGCGTCTTTGCAGGCGACCCGTGCGCGCACCCTCGCAGGTGCCGCCGGTCGGAAGGACGGTTTGGCCCCGGCGCGCCCGTCCGCGCGCCTGCGCGGGGCTTCCGGGAGCCGCGGATTCTGCTACACTTCTCGCTCCCCACGACGCGGCCGGCCAGCGACTCCAACCTCGACACATCGTCCCTCGCGATGCAACCGGGCAACCTTTCGCCCGAACGCATCCGCAGGAGGAATCGCCCTGCCGCAGCCGCACCAGACCCCCCTATGCCAACCAGAACACCGACTCCACGCGCACCGAGCACCAAGGCGTCCGCTGCCAAGGTCGCGAACGGCGCACCCGCCAAGAGCGCACCCGCCAAACCGTCCAAGTCGAGGTCGACGCCGTCCACCAAGAAGGGCCGCGGCCCCAAGAAGCCGGCGCCAGGCGACCGCAAGGTGGCCGCGCGCAGTTCGCTGAGCAAGCCGGCGTTCGTGCCGCGCGCGATGACCCACCCCGACGACGACGACGTCTTGATGGCCCACGGCGGTGGCGGCGGTGGCTTCGGTCGCTGCGGCGGACGACTGCTGTCCAACAGCCTCGAACAGCAGCTCTGCAGCCGTCTGGGCATCGCGGGAGTCGTGCACAGCCACAGCCCGCGCCACTACGAGATCCGCTACAACGAGGGCCAGGTGGCCGCCTACGCGCCGATGATCGTGCTGCGCGGCCGCGGCCGCGAAGGCAAGGGCGTCGTGATCGAGGCCGTCGAGGAGGCGAAGGCGCCGATCCTGCGCAAGACGGTCGCCTTCCGCGACCAGTACGGGCAGGAGTTCTACATCATCCTCGTGGCCTCCGACGAGGTGCTCGATCAGGTGCCGCTCGCGGCCTACGACGAGTCCTGCTCGTCGACGAACGTCAACACGCTGATCGCGCGTCTGGCCGAATAGACGCGGCGGCCGCGCGGCGTCGCACCCGCGACGCCGCGGGCCCGAGGTCCGCACCGCGGGGCCTACCCGGTGCAGGCGACCCGGCCCGCAGGGGCCGCGCAGAGCGCGCGAACGAGCCACTCGCCAGCTTGATGCTGGCAGCAAGGGGCCGGCCCAGGTATCGTGCCTCGCCCATTTGCTCGCTCTACCCCCAGACTCCGAGTCCCGACGTTGACGAACGACCTCGTCCATTTCGCGCGTTCCCTACAACTAGACTCCCTCGAAACGGCCTGGGGGCAAGCGGTGCAGGCACCCAGGGCCGAGGACACCGGTCGCTACGCCACCGCAATCGACCTGCTGTGCGACCATGACATGGCCAGCCGCGCGCTGGGCCTCGCGACGGCGATGCTCGACGCCCTGGCCGCGCACAAGGCTACCGAGGCCGCCATGGAGCTCGGCTTCCGCGTCATGCGCCGCAGCGCGCACAACGACGCGCTGACGAAGACGGTCGCCTCGCTCATCCAGAGCTGCTACGGCCAGGAGAAGTGGTTCCCGGTGCTCAAGGACCGCGCCGGGCTCGCCGCATCGCCGACCGTCACCTCGATCCTCGAGTTCGATCGCCTGCGCCGTTTCACCAGGGGCCACGTCGTCTACCACGCGGCCGGCTGGGGCGAAGGAACGGTCGAGGACTTCGCCGCCGACTCGCTCGAGGTGACCGTGCACTTCGCGACCGGTCGTCGCGAGCCGTTCCCGCTCGACACGCTGCTGTCGAGCTTCAAGCCGCTCGACGCCGAAGACCTGCGCGCGATGAAGCTGCAGCAGATGGACCGGCTGCGTGAGGAAGCCGAACGCGAGCCCTCCGCGCTCGTGCGCCGCGCCGCCGCGCTCTACCGCGGCACGATCACGAGCCTGCAGGTCAAGAACGAGCTGTCGCCTTCGATCGTGTCGACCAAGGACTGGACGTCGTTCTGGAAGCGCGCCAAGACCGCGACGGCCAAGGACCCCTGGCTCAAGGTCGAAGGCTCGACGACGCGGCCGACCTTCGTGCTGCGCGACAAGCCGGTCGGCATCGTCGACGAAGCGGTCGTCACGCTGTCGCATCAGAACGACCTGGGCCAGCGCATCGGCGTGCTGCGCGACTACATCGCGCGCACCGAAGAAGAGGAGGTGAGGGCGCAGATCCTCGGCCTCGCGACGAAGACCGTCGAACAGGCGATCGAGGAGAAGAAGGCGACGCACGCGCACATCCTCGACGGCATCCTGTTCCTCGAGGAGAACGGCCTGCGCGCATCGATCCCGGCCGCCGACGAACTGCGCGCGCTGCTGCTCAAGGAGGACGGTGCGCTGCGACCGACGGCGATCGACCGCCTGGCGACGCAGGCCTCGCGCGAACACGCCGTCGAGCTTCTGCCCAAGGCGCTCGGCGACAACTGGATGGACCAGTGCGCCGTGCTGCTCACGGAGTGGCCCAACTCGGTGATCGAGAAGGTCGTCGACAAGCTCGTCGCGTCCGGCAACGGGCTCCTGTGCCTGCCGATGTGGGACCGCGTGGCGCCGTATCCCAAGCGCTACCCGCTGCTGACCTACCTGATGGGCAAGCTCTATGGCGACGGCGTCTTCGAGCCGGCCGACAACCGCCCCGACCCGGTCGCCGTCGGTCGCGTGCTGCTGCAGCTCGGCCGCGTGCTCAACGAGGATCGCAAGAAGAACCAACTGCACAGCCGCCTGCTCGGCCGGCTCACGAGCCTGCTCACCGGCAAGCGCGGCCTGCTGCACCGATCCCTCGACGGCATCTCGCGCGAGGACCTCGCCCACTACGTCGGCATCCTCAAGCGCGCCGGCGAGGACTTCCCGCAGGACATCGTCGACATGATCGATCGCGTCGTCGCGGACCACTATCCGGACCTGCACGCGAAGCCCGAGCTGCCGTTCTGGGAACGGGACCAGATCTACACGACGAAGGAGGGCCTGCGGCGCTTCCGCGAGGAGTACCGCGTCCTCGTCGAGGACAAGATCCCCAGCAACTCGAAGGCCATCGGCGCCGCCGCCGCGCTCGGCGATCTCAGCGAGAACAGCGAGTGGGAGTCGGCGATGGAGGAGCAGCGCAACCTGACCGGTCGCGCGCAGGGCATGGACGCGCAGCTGCGCGCCGCCCGCCTGATCGAGGACCAGGACGTGCCAGAGGATCGCGTCGCACCGGGCACGCAGGTCACGATCGTCGAAGAGGTCTCCGGCAAACGTTCGACGTACCGCGTGCTGGGCCCCTGGGACATCACCGACGACCACACGATCAACTACCTGGCGCCCATGGCACAGGGCCTGCTCGGCAAGGCCGTCGGCGAACTCGGTGAGATCCCGACGCAGCTGGGGCCGGTCGCCGTGCGCATCGAACAGGTCGAACGCATCGTCTGACGCGCGCATCGGTCTCGCGCGTGCCCTTCGCCACCCGCGGTTCGAGTCCAAGCATGCAGCCGTTCACCCTCGAACTCGGCGACGGGCAACGCATCGTCGGCGACCTGCACAGCGGTGGGCCGCCCGGCTACCTGTTCCTGCACGGCCTCGGCTCCGTGCGCACGGGCGAGAAGAGCAACTCCTTGCTGGCCCACGCCAGCGCGCGCGGCCGCGGCCTCCTGCGCATCGACCTGCGCGGCCACGGCGAGTCGACGGGCGAGCTCGGCCGCGTCGCGGTCAGCGAACTCATCGCCGACACGCTGCGCGTGCTCGAACACGTCGCGCTCGCTTGGCAGGGGCCGACCGTCGTGGTCGGCTCGAGCCTCGGCGGCCTGCTCGGCGCCTACGCCGCCGCCGCGCGCCCCGACCTCGTGCGCGGGCTCGCGCTGCTGGCGCCGGCCCTCGGCTACGTCGGCAACCTCGAGCACCGCCTCGATCCGACCGGCCGCATGTGGACCGGCGACGGCCGCGGCTTCGTCGTCGAACCGCGCGTGCTGGCCGACGGCCGCCGGCTCGACGAGCGCGGCCTGCCAGCCCGGCTCGCGGTGCCGACCCTCGTCGTGCACGGCACGGCCGACGAGGTGATCCCCCACCGCCACAGCGAGCGCTTCTTCGCCGCGGTCGCCGATCCGCGCAAGGAACTGTGGGTCGTGCCCGGCGGCGACCACCGCCTGAACACGGTGGCGAACGAGATCTGGGCCCGCCTCGACCGGCTGCTCGCCGAGTAGCCTACCGACATGCGCGCCGAAGACCTGCAGACGCCGACGCTGCTGATCCACCTGGATCGCGTGCGACACAACCTCGCCACGATGCAACGCCTGCTCGGCGGCGCGATGCAGCGCTGGCGGCCGCACGTCAAGACCTGCAAGGTGCCCGAGGTGCTCGCGATGCTGCTCGACACCGGCGTGCGCCGCTTCAAGTGCGCGACGACACGCGAGGCCGAGGTGCTGCTCGCGACCGCGGCGGCCCACGGCCCGATCGACGTGCTGTTCGCGATGGCACAGCACGGCGCCAACCTCGATCGCATCACCGCCCTGGCCGCCGCCCACGCGCAACACCGCTTCGCGCTGCTGACCGAGGACCCGCAGCACGCGGCGTCGCTGCCCGCGCGCGGCCTCGGTGCGTTCGTCGACCTCGATCCCGGCTACCACCGCACGGGCATCCCGCTCGGCGAACGCGCGCGCATCGCCGAGGTCGTGCGCGCCGCCGGCCGGAGCCTGCGCGGTCTGCACTGCTACGACGGCCACCTGCACGGCGGCACGATGGCCGAACGCACGGCGGCCGCACACACGATCTACCGCGAGTTCACGGCGCTCGCGCGCCACCTCGGCGTACCCGGCGAGCTGGTCACGAGCGGCACGCCGACGTTCCCCGCGGCGTTGGCCTTCGCCGACTTCGCGAACTTCGAGCACACGATCAGCCCGGGCACGGTCGTGTACTGGGACGCGCGCAGCGACACGCTCGGCATCGACGGGTTCCTCTGCGCGGTCGAGGTGCAGGCCCGTGTGGTCAGCCGACCCGTCGCTGTGCGCTTCACGCTCGACGCGGGCAGCAAGGCGCTCGACGCGGCGGCCGGCGACCCGTGCGCGGAACTGCGCGGCGAGTGGCACGCGACGGCGCTGACGCCGAGCGAAGAGCACCTGCCGATGCAGGTCACGACCGGCAGCGCGCCGCCGCACGGCGCGATCGTGCGCCTGGTGCCGCGCCATGTCTGCCCGACGGTCAACCTCGCCGGCGACGCGGTGCTGCTCGACGGCGGCCGCATCGTCGGCATCGTGCCGGTGCGTGCGCGCGGCCACGAGACGCTGCCGGAGAGCTCACGGCCGTGATCCCGGTGCCGGCATCGCTGCAGCGGCTGGCCGACCAGATCGACGGTTGGCTCGACCTGCGCTGCCCCGAACGCGCACTCGAGCTGTTGGACCCCATGCTGGCCGACCCCGCCGGCCGCCCGGCGGGCCTCGTGATGCGCATCCGCGCGCGCGTGCGGCTCGGCCAGTATCACGACGCGCTCGCGGACATCGCCGAACTGCGCACGCTGCATCAGGAACTCGACTGGATCGACCTCACGGAGGCCTGGTGCCGCAAGCGCACGAGCGACCTGCACGGCGCGATCCGCTGCATGGAGCAGCTGCTGGCGCGCAACCCGCGTTCGGAGATCGGCCACTTCAACCTCGGCTGTTACCTCGCGCTCGCGGGCGACGCGGACCGCGCCATCGACGAGGTGACGCTCGCCTGCGGCCTCGACGACGAGATGCGGGACTTCGCGCGCGACGAACCCGACCTCGATGGGCTGCGCAACGATGCGCGCTTCCGGCAGCTCGTGCGGCGCGACTCGGCGACGGACGGAGACGATGACGAGGACGAGGATGGCGAGGAGGGCGACGACGACGAGGTGGGCGACGAGGAGTCCGATCCGACGCGCAACTGACGGGGTCCGCGCAGAAGTCAGCCGCCGATGGTGCCGAGCATCGCCTCCGA
>DASUFY010000148.1:0-39103 GCA_036274315.1 Planctomycetota bacterium
ACGCGATCGAGCTCATAACGCCGGGTGGCATCCTGCGGTGCGGCGGTCGCTGCGGCGCCGGGGCCCTGGCACGACGCCTGGAGGATCAGCAGGAACAACAGCAAGAGGCAGCGGGACATGCGGACGTCTTCGCGGGCCGCCTGGCCAGGGTCAAGGTCTCGTTGGTGATTGCGCCGCCCGATCTAGGTGGAATCCCTCGGCTGCGGGCAGCGGCCAGCGCGGTAGGATGCGCGCGTCTGGCCTCCGTTGAGCCGCGCGTCTCGTCGATCGATGGGAAGCACAGGGCAAAGCGCCGCGCCCTGTGCCCAATCCATCCACTCGCGAGCCCGAATGCGCGACGCCAAAGAGATCCTCCGCCACAGTCTGACCTACGCCCGAGAACAACGCCTGCGCAGCTGGTGGCACCTCGCCTCGACGCTGTTCGTCGCGTTCGGCCTCGCTGCCGCCATCTGCGTGTTCCAGACCTGGCTCGTCCGCGTGCCCGCGAGCGTGCTGCTCGGAATGGTGCTGGTGCGCGTGTTCATCATCTATCACGACTTCCAGCACGGCACGATCCTCAAGGACTCCAGACTCGCTGCCGTGGTCATGAACTGCTACGGCCTGATGGTGCTCAATCCGCCCAGCATCTGGGCGCGCTCGCACGAGCACCATCATCGCAACGTCGGCAAGATCTACGGCTCGAGCATCGGCTCGTACCCGGTGATGACGTCCGCGAGCTGGGCCAAGGCCAGCCGCATGCAGCGCCTGCGTTACAGGGTGCAGCGCCACCCCGTCACCATCGCACTGGGCTACCTGACGATCTTCCTGTACGGGATGTGCATCCGCTCGTTCCTCGTCGACCGGCGCCAACACGCGGACTCGGCCCTGGCCATCGTCGTGCATGCCGCCGCCATCGTGTTGCTGGCGATCTTCGCGCCGTGGCTGATGCTGTACCTGGTCGTGGTGCCGATGACGGTCGCCTGCGGGCTCGGCGCCTATCTGTTCTACGCCCAGCACAACTACCCGATGGTGAAGATGATGGAGGGCAAGGACTGGAGCTACCTGGCGGCCGCGCTGCGCTCGTCGAGCTACATTCGCATGGGTCCGATCATGCGCTGGTTCACGGGCAACATCGGCTTCCACCACGTGCACCACGTCAATGCCAAGATCCCGTTCTACCGCCTGCCGGAGGCGATGGCGGGCATCGCCGAGCTGCGCGCGCTCGGCGCGACGTCGCTGAGTCCGCGCCAGATCTGGAAGTGCCTGCGCCTGCGACTCTGGGACGTGCAGCTGGGTCGCATGACCAGCTGAACGGGACCCTCGGCGCGGGCACGCGCGCGCCCGGTCGCGCAGCTTGACGCCGCGGGCCAGGACCCTGTCCGATACCACGCACGCATGGCGACGATCCCGAACACGCGGCGCGAGTTCCTCGGCAACAGTCTCGCGGTTCTCGGCACGGCGGCGGCGTTCGAGCCATCGGCGCTGTTCGTCCCGCGGCGCGCGAAGAAGATCCTGATCCTCGGCGGCACCGGCTTCATCGGACCGCACCAGGTGCGGCACGCGCTGCAGCGCGGGCACGAGGTGACCATCTTCAACCGCGGCAAGAGCGCGCCGGGCCTGTTCGGCAAGGACGTCGAGGAGCTGGTCGGCGATCGCGAGAACGACCTCGCGGCCCTGAAGGGCAGGCAGTGGGACGCCGTCATCGACGAGTCGGCCTCGCGCAGCAGCGCACCCGAGTGGGTGAAGGCGTCGGCCGGCCTGCTCAAGGACGCCGTGGCCCAGTACGTGTTCATCTCGACGCGTTCCGTCTACTTCGACACGAGCCGCGTGCCGATGACGGCCGACGCGCCGGTGCTCACGCGCGAGAACGCGCCGATCGCCGAGGGCCGGCCGCTCAGCTATGGGCACGCGAAGGCCTACGCCGAGAAGGAGGCGCAGGCGATCATGCCAGGGCGGGTCACGGTCGTGCGGCCCGGGCTCATCGTCGGCCCCGAAGACGACACCGACCGCTTCACGTACTGGCCCGTGCGCATCGCACGCGGCGGCGAAGTGCTCGTGCCCGGCGACGGCAGCGACCATGTGCAGGTCATCGACGCGCGCGACCTCGTCGAGTTCGACGTCAAGCTCGTCGAAGATGCCACGTTCGGCGTGTTCAACGCGATCGGCCCGCACCTCGGGCAACCGTTCCGCCAGTTCGTCGAACGCATCCAGAAGGGCGTCGGCGGCACCGGCACCTTCACGTGGGTCGACGCGGACTTCCTGAAGGCGAAGGGCCACCACCCGTACGGCAAGCAGCTGCCGGTCTTCCAGGTCATGCGCGACCGCACGGCGGGCTTCGCCAGGTTCGATCTGACGCCCGAGATCAAGGCGGGGCTGAAGTTCCGGCCGACCGAGCTCACGGCGAAGGAGACGCTGGACTGGTTCCACACGCTGCCCGCCGAGCGGCAGGCGGCGCTGAAGACCGGCTTCTCGCCGGAGCGCGAGAAGGAACTGCTCGCACTCTGGAAGGCGCGCGACAAGTAGGGCGCTGCGATTCACCGCGGCGGCGCGAAGGCCGCGGCAAGGATCGCACCGGAGTCGAAGCCGCCGAACACGGCGCTGCGCAGCATCACGATCCCGATGTGGCGCTCCGGATCGAAGAACATCTCGGCCTGGTAGCCCGGCACGCCACCCGAATGACCGAAGACGACCACCTCGCCGAACCGCCGCAACTGCACGCCGATGCCGTAGCCGGAACGCAGCCCGGGACCCGACAGCACGACGCGCCGCTGCGCCGCGGCGAGCGCCGCGGCCGAGAAGACGTCCGGCGCCGGCTCCCCCATCTGGAAGCGCAACCAGCGCGTCATGTCGTCGACCGTCGAGAACAGCCCACCCACGGGCAACCGGTAGCCCCTGCCCGCGAGCTCCGCCTCGGCTTCGTCGGTGCTCGCCCCGTCGTGCGAGATCGTGTAGCCCGGTGCGAGCCGCGCGCGCTGGGCCGGTTGCAGCTCGAACACGGTATCGGTCATGCCGAGCGGCTGCAGGATGCGCTCGCTCATGTACGTCGCGTACGGTTTGCCCGCGATCTGCTCGAGCGCCGCGCCCAGGCACGCGTAGCCGATGTTCGAGTACGAGAACGTGCTGCCGGGGTCGGCCCTGTAGTGGGTCCCGAGCAAGGCGCCCTTCAGGCTCGTCCGCCACTGCGCAACCGGCCCCAACTGGAACGGCTCGGCGGGTTCGGGATCGCGCACGAGGCCGCTCGTGTGCGTCGCGAGCTGCACGAGCGTGACCTTCGCGCCCGAGGGTGGCGGCGACGGGATCTGCGCGAACTCGGGCAGGTACCGCTCGACGGGGTCGGAGAATCTGCAACGGTCGGCGGCCTCGAGCTGCAGCAGCATCAGCGCAGTGAAGTTCTTGGTTACCGAACCCAGACGGTAGACGGTCGTGCCCGTTGGCGGCGGACCTTGCCTGCCGTCGGCGTGCCCCAGATGCAACGTCCCGGCCTGGCCGTCGTGCAGCAGCGCGATCGACAGCGCCCCGACCGGGCTCTTCGCGAACTCGGCCTCGGCCGCCCCACGCACGCGTTCGGCGATCGTGGCCCCGACGTCACCGCTCGCAGCGCCGGCCTGCGACTGCGCGACCAGCGCCGCCGGCGTGAGCGGGCACCACGAACCGAGCAGCAGGGCTGACGCCAGGGTCGCGCGCGAGTTCATGGCGGCATCATCAACTACCTGGGTAGTTTTGGCAAGCCGATCGACTCCGCGCGCCCCGGCCCCGTTCGCGACCTCGAGAGGTTGGCAGGCGCGCTGCGAGCGGCAACACTGCAGCGATGCGCTTCGCCATCGTCACGCCCACTGCGCTGGCACTGCTTGCCGCGTCGCCGGCCGCGCAGGACCAGCAGCCGTCGCAGGACGAACTGCTCGCCAAGGAACTCGCGGCGCCGTTCCTGAAGCTCGCGCCGTGGCTCACCGACTACGACGAGGCGCTCGCGGCCGCGAAGGCGCAGCAGCGACTGATCTTCGCCTACCTGACGACCGTCAACCATTGAACGCCGTGCAAGGTCACGGAGGCGGGTCCGCTCTCCGATCCGGCGTTCGCGGCGTTCGCGCGCGGCGTCGTGCTGTTCTGTCACCCGGAGTCCGACGCGACGGCGGCGAAGCACAAGGGGCTCGGCAAGCAGCTCGGCGTCGTGGGCCTGCCGGGCATCGCCTTCCTGACCGCGACCGGCGAGGTCGTCGTGCAGATCCCCGCATCCGAGCACAGCGTCGCGCAGTTCGAACGGTACGCCGCGCGCGCCCACCAGCTGCTCGCATGGCGCGCGGCTGCCGCCGGCGGCGACGGTCGCGCAGCCGCGGCGCTGTTGATCGCGCAGCTCGAAGAGCGACAGCTCGACCGCGCCGCCGCCGAAGTGCTTCGGCGCGCGCTGCACGACGAGACCGGCGACGAGAAGGCAAGGCTCGACGAACTGCTGCTCGACCTGCGCATCGGCGAAGAGCTGCGCGCGGCCGGCAGCGACCGCGCGGTGCGGCGCGCGCTCGGCGCGAGGTACCTCGGCATGCTGCGTCACGGACCGGTGCCGAGTCCGGACGTCTCGCGTGGCTTCTGGTACGTGATCCTCGAACACTGCGAGGCGGCCGGCGACGCGGACGGCTTCGCCGCCGGGCTCGAGGGCATGCGGGTCAACGTCGCGCGCACCTCGAACGGCGCCGAGTGGGGCCGGCAGTTGCTGTCCGACTGCGAGGCGAAGCTCGCGAAGCTGCGCGCGCCCAACGGCCGCTGAAGCGTGAACCGCGGTCCGCGCTTCACCGGCACGCCGCGAGCGCGCGCGCGACGTAGACCGGCGCGACCTTCCTGCGCCAGTAGACATCGAGATCCGTGTTGTCCATCGTGCGCGCGGGCTTCATCGCGGCCGCGCCGGCCGCGGCGATCACCTCGTCGGTGAGCTGGTTGCCGACCAGCAGCTTCTCGGTCTCGGTCGCGGGCATCGCGTACGAACCGGCACCGCCGAGCCGCACGTTGGCCTTCGTGACCACGCCGCCGTCGTCGAACCACAGGCACGCCCCGACGCCGAGCACCGGGAAGTCGAACGTGTCGCGGCGGCGCAGCTTCTGGTAGCTCGCCTTCCACTTGCCCGGCGGCGGCAGGTAGATGCGCGTCAGCAGTTCCTCGGGCTTCTTGGTCAGGTACTCGATGCCATCGTCCTGGTACAGGTCCGCGGCGCGGATGCGACGCGTGCCGTCGACGCCCACCAGTTCGACGTCGCACTCCATCGCGCACACGACCGGCACCGTGTCGCTGCTCTGCACCGCCCAGCAGCGCGGCGAGCCGGGCGCGACCCAGCAGATGGCGCCGTCCTTCTTCATGCAGAAGTCGATCGACTCGCGCCACTCGTGGCTCTGGTCGTAGTACGTGCAGCGCGTGTCGAGCAACAGGTTGCCGCCGATCGTGCCCATGTTGCGCAGCAGCGGCGTGCTGATCTCGCGCACCGCGTGCGCGAGGCCCGGGAAGTGCTGCCGCAGGTACGGGTGCGTCTCGAGCGTCGTGAGCCGGCACATCGCGCCGATGCGCACGCCGCCGCTCTCGTGCACCTCGACCTTGTGCATGCCGGGCACGTCCTGCAGCGAGATGACCTGCGTCGGCACCTGGTGCCGGCGCTTCATGTTGGGATACAGGTCCGTGCCACCGGCGACGTACATCGCCTGCCTGCCGTGCTCGCTCGCGAGCCGCACGGCTTCGGCCGCGGTCTTCGGGCGGTGGTAGGTGAACGTGGGGAGTCGCAGCATGTTCGTTCCTGCTGGCCTACTTGGCCGCCTTCTTGGTGCGCTTGGGTTCGTTCCAGGCCGTGCCGTCGCCACCCTGCCACGGCGTCTTGATCTTCAGCGACTCGCCGAAGTCGACCGCCGGCACACCGGTCTCGTCGTTGGCCGGACCATAGCGCGCCTCCTTGCCGTCCTTCTTGGCCATCAGCGCCGCGAACACCTTCTCGGGCGAGACCGGGATCTCGTCGACGCGCACGCCGACCGCGTCGAAGATCGCGTTGGCGACCGCTGGCATCATCGGCAGCAGCGGGCCCTGGCCGACCTCCTTGGCGCCGAACGGACCGTTGCGGTCCGGATCCTCGACGACGTAGGTGACGACCTCGGGCATCTCGAGCGTCGTCGGGCTCTTGTATTCGAGCAGCGACGGGATCTTGTGCACGAAGATGCGCTGGCCTTTGTGCGTGCGGTCGCGGTAGGCCATCTCCTCCATCATCGCCTCGCCGAGGCCCATGTAGACCGAACCTTCGATCTGGCCCATCGCCACGGCCGCGTTGAGCGCGCGGCCGATGTCGTGCGCCATCCAGACCTTGGGCACCGTGTAGACGCCGGTCTCGGCATCGACCTCGACCTCGACCACGCAGGCCGAGTAGCTGTAGCTCGGGCTCGGCCCGACACCACCGCCGCGGAACTTCGCCGCCGACGCCGGCGGCGAATAGCTGCCGACGGTGCCGATCGTGCCGAAGCGCGCTTCGGCCGCGCAGATCGCCTCCTGGAACGTCATGCCCTTGCCGGGCTCCTCGGCGTCGAACACACGCGCGTCGGCGAACACGAGCCGGCCGGCCGGCACGCCGAGCTTCTCGGCCGCACCCCTGGCGATGATGTCGCGCGCGCGTTCGGCCGCCTGCATCGCCGCGTTGCCCGTCATCACGGTGACGCGCGAGCTGTAGCTGCCGAGGTCGACCGGCGTCAGGTCCGTGTCGGCCGTGACGACCTTGATGCCGAGCGGGTCGATGCCAAGCACCTCGCCGATGATCCAGCCGAGCACGCTGTCGCTGCCCTGACCGATGTCGGTGCTGCCGCAGAACGCGGTCACGAGCCCGCTGCGGTCGAGCTTGAGCTGCACGCCCGAGTGCGGCATGCCGTTCCAGTAGATCGGCAGCCCGGCCCCCGACAGGTAGCTGCTGCACGCCAGACCGAGGCCGCGGAACCTGCCGTTCGCCAACGGGGAACGACCCTGCCGGCCGAGCTCGGTGCGCCGCGTCTTCCAGCCCGAGCCCTCGACCACCTTCTCGATGCACGTGCCGAGGCCCATCGAGCCGATGCGCAGGAAGTTCGCGGTCAGCGAGTCGCGCGGCGCCAGATTGTCGAGCCGCATCTGCGCCGGATCGAGGCCGAGATCGCACGCGATCTTGTCGAGCTGCACCTCGAGCGCGAAGCGCGGCTGCGGCGTGCCGTGCCCGCGCTTGGGCCCGCACGGCGGCTTGTTGGTGAAGAAGCGCGCGCCACGGAAGTGGTAGTTGTCGACCGCGTAGGTGACGGTCTGCAGGGCACCGGTGTAGAACGTGCTCGCCGTGCCATAGCTGCCGTACGCACCGCCGTCGAGGAAGCTGTGGAAGTCGAGCGCCGTGATGCGGCCCGTCTTCGTCACGCCGACCCTGGCGCGCATGAGCACCGGGTGGCGGCCGCGGTGGCACCAGAACACCTCCTCGCGCGTCAGGCAGATCTTGACCGGGCGGCCGGTCAGCATCGACATCTTCGCGGCCGCGATCTCGTGGTTGAACGGATCGCTCTTGCCGCCGAAGCCGCCGCCGTTCGGGCACGCGATGACGCGGATGTGGTGCGCCGGCAGCGGATCGAGCGTGCGCGCGAGCGCCTTGTGCAGGTAGTGCGGCGTCTGCGTCGACGACCAGACCGTGAGCTTGCCGTCCTTGTCGAAGTGCGCGAGCGTCGCGTGCTGCTCCATCGGCAGGTGCGTGTTGCCCTCGAAGAAGAACGTGTCCTCGCGCACGTGCTCGGCCTTGGCGAAGCCGTCGGCGAGGTCGCCGAACTCGAGGTTCTCGAGCCGGTGGATGTTGCCGCGCACGCCGTAGTCGTGCAGGCGCGGCTCGTCGTTGGCCGCGGCCTCGTGGATGCCGCCGATCGTGCGCAGCTCCTTGTATTCGACCTCGACGAGGCGGCACGCATCCCACGCGATCTCTTCCTCGGTCGCCGCGATCGCGACGACGGGGTCGCCGACGAAGCGCACGCGGTCGGGACACAGCGCGTGTTCGTCCTGGCTCACGGGCAGGATGCCGAACGGGATCGGCAGGTCCTTGCCGGTCAACACTCCCTTGACGCCGGCCAGCGCCTCGGCCTTCGTCGTGTCGATCCGCACGATCTCGGCGTGCGCCATGGTGCTGCGCAGCAGCTTCATGTGCAGCATGCGCGGCAGCACGAGGTCGTCGGCGAACTGGGTCAGGCCGCTGACCTTGCTGCGAGCGTCGACCTTGCGGATCGGCTTGCCGATGACCCTCAGTTCGTCCTTCGGCTTGTCGTGATGCCACGGTGCGTCGGTGCGGGCCTTGGCGGTCGGGGGCGTCGCGTCAAGAACCATAGATCGACTCCTGGCTCGGCTCGGCTTGTTCGCCGCGGCAGCGCGCGGCCGCCAACTCGACGGCCTCGAAGATCTTCAGGTAGCCCGTGCACCGGCACAGGTTGCCGGCGAGGCATTGTTTGATCTCCTCGCGCGACGGCCGATCGTTGGCGGCGAGCAGCGCGTCGGCGGTCATCAGGATGCCCGGTGTGCAGTAGCCACACTGCGCCGCGCCGAGGTCGGCGAACGCGTGCTGCAGCGGCGACAGTTCGCTGCCATGGGCCAGCCCCTCGACCGTGCGCACTTCCTTGCCGACCGCGTCGACGGCCAGGGCGAGGCAGCTCAGGATCGGCGTGCCGTCGACCTGCACGGTGCAGGTGCCGCACTCGCCGAGCTCGCAGCCGTGTTTGGTGCCCGTGAGGTTCATCTCCTCGCGGAGCACTTCGAGCAGCGTCTTGTGCGGAACGAACGCCACCTCGCGCGGCTCGCCGTTCACGCGGAACGTCGCGAGCACTTTCTGGGGGATGCCGGCCTCGGTCATGGGGGCGAACACGATAGCCGTGGCCGCAGGACGGTTGAAGCGCGGGTTCGGGGACTTGCCGGTGGGCTGCGCCCGCACGCCGGCCGGGCCGCCTGGCCGAGCCCCGACCGCAACCCGTCGCCCGCACGCCACACCTGCTCAGGGGACCAAGGCCGATGCGTGAAGAAGTCGATGCGCAGGCGACTTTGCGGTTAGCGATCGCACGCCGATGGCAGTCAGGAGGGCAGGAGTTCGAACCTCATGCACGCGCACTTCGTCCGGGATCGTTCCACCTCCCACCCGCATGTGGTTGCCACCGCTGCCGTCCTGGCGTTGCTCGCGGCGTGCAGCCGCGGCGATCGCACGACGGCCGGGGCCACGCCCGCCGACGCGCGGGTCGTCGGCAGTGCCACGTTCCTCGATCGCGACGATGATCATCGCGTCGGCAGCGGCGACACCGTGACCGTGCGGTTCGACCGACCCGTCACGGTCACACGCGCCGAACCGATCGCCTTCCGGGTCGCCGGCGGCGACGACACGCTCGGCGACGGTGCCCTGATGGAGAATGGTGACCGCCCGGACGAGGTCCGCATCGTGCTCGGCCGCGACGCGCGGTTGCGCGCCGCGGGCAGGTTCCGCAGCACGGATCCCGACGGCCCATCGGCCCTGTCGCTGCCGTCATCCGATGCCATCGTCGATCGCGAAACGCGCAGGCCCGTGGCGGCCGACGAACCGACGGGCATCGTGCCCGGCTTCCTGCGCCGCACGCTCGACGTGCCCGCGCAAGGTGAGGTGATCGCCGCCGGCGACGTGGATCGCGACGGCGACCTCGACCTCGTCGTGGGCGCCAGTACGACGCCGGTGATGGTCCTGATCAACGATGGCAGTGCCCGGTTCGCCGACTCGGGCCAGCGGCTCGGCAACGGTGGCGCATTGGCGCTCGGGGACATCGACGGCGATGGGGACCTCGACCTCGTGGTCGGCAGCACGGACGCGACCACCCTGTGGCGGAACGATGGCGCGGGCACGTTCGCTGCGGATCCGAGCCTGATGACCGAGCGGACCGTGTCGGTTGCCCTCGGTGATCTCGACGGCGACGGCGACCCCGATCTCGTCTGCGGCAACGGGCAGGGTCGACCAGACTCGGTCTGGTGGAACGACGGCACCGGCGCGTTCACCGCGGGCCCGCTGCTCGGCGACGGCAACACGCACACCATCGCCCTGGCCGATGTCGACCGCGACGGCGACCTGGACATCCTGCAAGGGCGCTCGGGCCCATCGCGGATCTGGGTGAACGACGGGGCGGGCGAGTTCGCAGCCGGGCAGACGCTCGGCAGCGGCAACGTGCATGGCATCGCCTTCGCCGATCTCGATCGTGACGGCGACCTGGACCTCATCACGGCGGGTCGGGACCCGGCCGAAGCGTGGGTCAACGACGGCACCGGATCGTTCACCTCGACCGGCAGACTCGCAAACGCTGCAACCGACGCCGTGCGCCTGCTCGACTTCGACGGCGACGGCCGGCTCGAGGTCTTTGCGGCCAACGCCAACAACCAGGACGACGAGCTCTGGGTCGTCGGCGCCGGCCTCGTGCTCGGGCAATCGGGATTGCGCTTCGCCAACGGCACGACGACGGACGCTGCGGTCGGCGACTTCGATCGCGACGGCGATCTCGATGTCGTCACGGTCGGCCCCGGCGAGCCGATCCGCATCCTGATCAGCTCCCTCTCGTCCTCGCGCGGGCCCCTCGCGTACGCACCGGGCGACGAACATCTCGGCGAAGGGCCTGCGCTGCAGGTCGCCTCCGGCGACATCGACCACGATGGCGACATCGACATCGTCGAGAGCATGGGCGACATTCGAGCTTCGGTCGTCTGGCGCAACGACGGCACGGCCGCGTTTCCAGAGCGAATCCAACTCCTGTTCGGCAGCTTTGACGCGGTGTTCGGAGACGTCGATCGCGATGGAGACCTGGACCTTGTCGAGACGGGCCCGGCGGCCGGAGTTCTTCTCTGGCGCACCAGTCCCTCGGGCACACCGCCGACGACGGTGTCGCCGACCGGAGGCGTGGCCGTGCTGCTGCACGACCTCGACGGCGATGGCGACCTGGATCTCGTGCTCACCCGGGGCTCGGCCGGCACCTGCCAGCTGTGGTCCAACGACGGCCAGGGTGGGTTCACCGAGGCGGTCGCCCCCCTCATGCCGATCGCCAACCGGACCGCGGCCGCGGACGTCGATCGGGACGGCGACGCCGATCTGCTGTTCGCGACCGATGCAGGCGTGGTGCTGTTGTCGAACGACGGTTCCGGCTCGTTCCCGACGGTCACGGTCCTGGGCACGGACCCGCTCACGACCATCGCGATCGGCGACGTCGACGGCGACGGCGCTCCGGATCTCGCGGTCGGAGGGAGCACCGGTCACGCCATCTGGCACAACGACGGCCACGGTGGGTTCACGCCGGCGCCGCTCACCGGTGCAGCAACGCGCGCCCTGCGGTTCGCCGATCTCGATGCCGATGGCGACCTCGATCTGCTGCTCGGTGGCGACGGCGCGGACGAACTGTGGCGCAACGACCGCGGCACGCTCGTACCGACGACGATCGTCCTTTCGGCGGGTCCGACGAACGGCTTCGTCGTGGAAGACCTCGACTGTGACGGCGACCTCGACATCGCGGTGGCCGACGGCTCGCCGGCAGGAGGCCTGCGCGTCTATCTGCGCCGCTGATCGTGGCTCGGAGGGCGTCGCGGCGCCGCACGACGGCCGCGGCGAGATGTTCGCGCGCGGACTGGGGCGTCAGCGCGACCGCAGTGCCGCGACGCGCGGATCCGCGTGCAACGGCCTGAACACGGCATCGTCGAAGTCCAGCGGGCGTCCGCGGCGCGCCGACTCCAACCACAGCAGCAGCGCCTCTTCGCGCAGTGCCGCGGCCCGCGTTGGCTCGTCGGCGGCAGCCGCACAAGACAGCAAGCCATGGGCGCCGCACAGCGGTAGCAAGGGGTCGCCCTGCATCGCCCCGACGCGGCGCGCCAACGGTTCGAGTGCGGCAAAGTCGCCGAGCTCCTCGAGGCACTGGGCCAGCTTGCGGCTGTGTCGACAGAGGTCCTCGTAAGGCCCTGGGGTTGCGGGCAGGAGTTCGAGCACCCTTCGCTGGTCGGCGCAAGCACGCTCGAGCAACAACCGCGCGTCGAGCCATCGCTTCTGGTTGGCATGGATCTGCGCCAACGAGTGGCTGGTGACGCCGCGCGCCCGCCGGGCGACGGGTTCATCCGGGAAGTCCAGCAGGAAGGCGTCGAACAGAGTCAGGGCTCGCTGCTGCTCGACGATCGCCTCGTCGACTTGACCCAGCAGCTGCAGCGCGCGGCCCCGCACCATGCGTGCAGTGCCTTCGATGAAGCGAGGTGTCGGCCAATCATCGGCGCGCACGTGAGGATCGACGGCCTTCGCCAGCGCTGCTGCGGCCGGTACGAGTGCCTGCTCGGGTCGGCCACGGGCGATCAGCACGCCGGCGAGCATCGCCTCTTGGTAGGCTTGACAGAGTTGCGCGCCGGCTTCGGCATAGCAGCGAATCGCTTCTCCCAGGGCTTGCTCCTGTGCCGCCAGGTCGTCGCCCCTGCTCGCCATGATCGCGGCGTGACCGTGTAGCGCAGCGAGGTTGGTCATGGCCCGGGACCGCCATTCAGGCAGCGCTGCCAACGGCTCCAGATCCTGCCGGCACGCGGCGATCAGCTCGCGCGCCTCGTCGCTGAGCCCACTGTCGATCAACAAGCCGGCGAGGACGCGGTTCGCCTCGCCGCGGCGCAGCCGCGCCTCGCCGGTGAGTTCGCCATCGCCACACAACTGCGCCGCGCGCCGGCTGGCGGCGAGGGCATCGTCGAGCCGGCCGCGGGCCTTCTCGACGTCGGCGAGCCGCTGCAGCGTGCGAATCCGCAAGACGGCGACACGGTCACTCTGCGAGCGATCGGCGGCGAGTTCATCGAACCGGCCGAGCGCACTGCGCAGCATGTCGGCGGCGACCTCCTGGCCGCCTGACACGTACAGCATGCGTTCGCGGGCAACGGCAGCGAGCAGGTCCTCGATCGTGTCGACGCCGACCTTGGCGCTGTGGTCCGAGCGCCGGACCTGTTCGGACAGCAGGTCGTTGGCGAGCCGCTGCTGCCACAACAACACCGACGGCACCACGAGCACGAACAAAGCCACCGCGACGAGCGCCGTGGTCAGTGCTCGATGCCGCCGCGCGAAGCGCTGCAGCCGCACGCGCACGGGCAGGCCACGCGCCGTGATCGGTCGACCGTCGAGCACCGCTTGCAGGTCGTCGGCGAACGCGATCGCAGTGCGGTACCGGCGCGCGGGCTCGACGTCCATCGCCTGCGCGAGCACGAGCTGCAGCTCCGCGGGCAACGCCGCGTGTTGCAGGCTCCGCCGCGCGCCGGCGAGGATCTGGCTCTTCAATGCCTCGGCGCCGGTGGCGGCGAACGGGACCGCCAGTCCGAGCAAGCTGTGCAGCGTCGCCGCCATGCCGTAGATGTCGGTGCGTTCGTCGGCGCCCTCGCCGCGCACCTGCTCGGGGGCCATGAACGCGGGCGAACCGGCCGCAGTGCCGGTGCGCGTCAGCTTCGCGTCGCCGCGCGCGACCGCCAACCCGAAGTCGAGCACGATGGCGCGACCGTCTTCCGTCAGCATCAGGTTGGAAGGCTTCAGGTCCCGATGCAGCACTCCCCGTGCATGGGCGTGCGCGATGCCGAGCGTGGCCTGGTGCGCCAGCAGCACGACCGTGCGCCACCAGGGGCCCGCGAACACCGTGTCGGTGGCGGCCACCGGTTCGCCCGCGTCCGGCTGCAACAACGCCCGCAGGTCGGCGCCGGAGAGCGCTGCCGGCTCGCGGCCCGCCAGCGCCCGGCACACCGCTTCGGCGCTGCGACCGCGGATGCGCGGCATCGCGTAATAGGGCACGCCTTCGGCATGGCCGGTGGCGAGGATCGGCACGATCGCCGGATGCTCGAGCCTGGCCACAGCGTCGATCTCGCGTCGGAAGCGTTCGCGGGCACCGTCGAAGAACAGCAGTTCGGGGCGCACGACCTTGAGCGCGACTTCGCGGCCGAGCGACGTCTGCTCGGCCAGGTAGACGATGCCCATGCCACCGGCGCCGAGCGGCGCGCGCAGGCGGAACTCGCCGAGCCATTCGGGCACGGGCGGGGCCGCTGGCCGCAACAGGTCGATGGTGTCGAGGTCGGCGAGCGCTTCGCGCAAGGCCGGGCCGTGTTCGGGGTGGGCGGCGACGAACGCGAGCACGGCAGCCTCGCCGCCGTCGTCGTGTGCCTGCAGCGCGCCAGCGAGCAGCGTCTCGAGCGCCTCGCGGTCATCGGCGCCGTTTGCGATGGGGTGGTCTTGGCTCACCTCGGACCTTGGCGCGATACTGTCCGTGCCTCGCATGAGCGAATCCAGTCTGCCCCTTGTCACACGCGCTCAGGGTCGAGACCAGGCCGCGGTCGAGGCGTTGCTGCTTCGACATCTGCCTGGCTTGCAGGGGTGGCTGCGCTTGCGCATGGGCGTGCAGCTGCGCGCGCGGGAGACGCCGGAGGATCTCGTGCAATCGGTGGCGCGCGAGGTGCTCGCCGACCTCGGCGACTTCGAATGGCGCGGGGAAGCCGCGTTCCGGCATTGGCTGTACGTGAAGGCGCAGCGCAAACTGGTCGACAAGGCCCGCTTCGTCGGCGCCGAGTGCCGTTCCCCAGCGCGCGAACGTGCGGCGAACGTCACCAGCGACGGCCTGTTGGCGGGGCTCGCCGGGGGCCACACGCCGAGCCGCGACGTGCAGAGCGGCGAGGAGGTGGCGCGCATCGAGCGGGCCTTCGCCGAGCTGCCGGCTGACTACCAGGAAGCGATCAGTCTGCAGCGGTTGTGCGGCATGGACTACGCCGAGATCGCCGCTCGCATGCAGCGCAGCGAGGGCGCGACCCGCAACCTCGTGCACCGGGGCCTGTCGCGGTTGGCGCTGCGCCTCGGCGAGCTGCGCCGCGCCGAGTCCGAGCCCCGGAGTTGAGGAATCGGGCTAGAAGCTGCCGATCGTCATCGTCAGGGCGTTGCTGCTCGTGATCGCTGTGAACGCCGACGACAGGTCCACTTCGATCGGCACGACCTGGTGGTGGAACTGCTGGCCGGCGAGGGCGAGCACGTCCGGGATCGCGATCTGCGTCGACACGGCGCCACCGCTCGGCAAGAGCACGTCGATCAAGTCGAGGGAGACGAGCAGGTTGTTGCCGGCGACGCCTTGCGGCAACAGTGCCGCCAGCGGGATCGACACGGTCGTGAAGCCGGTGATGCCGAGCACGAACGCGAGCGGCGGCATGCCGGTCGCCGACGCGCGGAACGTGCTGCCGATCCAGGGCAGCTCGGTCGCGGTGAGCACGTTGAGGCCACCGGAGCCCGTGCCGCCCGCGCCATGGGCGGTGACCGTTGCCGGGCAGGTCGTCGTGAGTCGCGCCAGGTGCTCGGCTGCGACGCCCCCAGCGGTGATGAAGTAGCCACCCAGCACCAGGTCGCCGGCGGGCAGCCTCGCGAGGGCGTTCACGGTCGAGTCCAGGCCCGCGCCGAACGCAGACCATGAGCTGCCGTCCCAACGGGCGATGCGGTTGGCGCTGACGCCGCCCGCGCTGCTGAATCCACCCGCGGCAACCACGTCGCCGCCCGCGAGCGTGTGGATGGCGAAGACGCGGTTGTTGACGCCCGTGCCGAGTGCGGACCATGACGTGCCGTTCCACCGCGCGATGCGGTTGGCGCTCACGCCACCGGCGACCGTGAACTGACCGCCCACCAGCACATCGCCGTTGGCGAGCGCGTGCACCGCGTAGATGTCGCCCGCTGTCCAGCCGAGTGCCTGCCACGCCGTGCCGTTCCACCGCGCGATGTGGTTGGCGGCCACACCGCCGGCGATCGTGAACGTCCCGGCGGCAACGACGTCGCCATTGGGCAGCGTCGTCAGTGCATCGACACTGCCGTTCATGCCGGAGCCGAGGGAAACCCAAGACGTGGCGGCCCACCGCGCGACGTGGTTGGCTGGCAGACCGTCCGCCGTGGTGAACGCGCCGCCGGCGACGAAGTCGCCGCTGGGCAAGGCCGTGAGGGCATGGACGGCATCGTTCATGCCAGTGCCGACGGCTTCCCACTGCGCGCCATCCCATCGTGCGATGTGGCTCGCGGGCGAGCCATTGGCGAACGTGAAGTCGCCGCCCGCGACGACGTCGCCGTTGGCCACCGTCGCGAGGGCCAGGACCGTGTTGTTCATGCCCGCGCCGAGTGCCGACCACGAGGCGCCGTTCCAGCGCGCGACCCGGTGGGCACTCGCACCGCCCACTGCCGTGAAGTCACCGCCGGCCACGAGATTGCCGTTGCCGAGCATGGTGAGGGCGCGCACGACGTCGTTGGCACCCGAACCAGAGCCGACGGCCGACCACGCCGTGCCATTCCACCGCGCAATCGAGATGGCGCTCACGCCTCCCGCGGTCGTGAACGAGCCCCCGACGACGAGGTCCCCGTTGGCGAGCGTCGTCGTGGCGATGACATTGCTGTTCGTGCCCGCGCCGAGTGCCGACCACGACGTGCCGTTCCATCGCGCGACGTTGTCGGCACTCACGCCGCCGGCACTCGTGAACACACCTCCTGCCACGAGGTCACCGTTCGACAGCGTGCCGAGCACGTAGGCGCTGGCATCGAGGCCCGAGCCGAGCGCCGACCACGACGTGCCGTTCCACTGTGCGATGCAGTTGGCGCCGACACCACCGGCGCTGCTGAACCACCCGCCCGCGACGAGGTTGCCGCTCGGCAGTCCATGCAGCGAACTGACGGAGTTGTTCATGCCCGAGCCGAGCGAGGACCACGACGAGCCGTCCCATCGTGCGATGTAGCCAGTGCCCGCGACGCCGGCGCTGGTGAAGCGTCCGCCCGCCACGACGTCGCCGTTGGGCAGCGTCGCGAGCGCATCGACGATGTTGTCGGTGCCGGCGCCGAGTGCCGACCACGACGTGCCGTTCCAGCGCGCGATGTGGTTGGCGCTCGTGCCACCCGCGCTGGTGAAGAACCCCGCCGCGACGAGGTCGCCGTTGGGCAGCGCGGTGAGCGCGGTGACGCTGCTGTCAAGGCCGGCGCCGAGTGCCGACCACGACGTGCCGTTCCAACGCGCGATGAAGTTGGCGCTCGTGCCGCCGGCACTCGTGAACCCGCCACCGACGACGAGGTCGCCGTTGCTCAGGACCGCGAGCGCATGGGCGCCGCTGCTCAAGCCCGAGCCGAGTGCCGACCAAGCGCCCGTGGCCAGGTCGAGCACGGCGATGCCGTTGGCGGCCACGGGACCAGCCTGCGTGAAGTTGCCGGCGACGACCAGCACCGGCGCGGCCTGGCCGGGGCCGTCGGGGTCCCAGAGCATCGTCTTGAAGACGATGCCATCGAGCGCGGCCGACCCATTCATGGGCAGCCACACGTTCGTGCACTGCGCGGTCGACTCGCCTTCGCCGAGCAGTGCCGCTGCGAGGGCCAGGAGCCTGGCTGCCGAGCCGATCGACAGCGGCCGGTGCGTGGGGCGAACGGCGCCCGGCGCATGGTTGGCAGCCGGCACGGCGGTGTTCATGGGAGTGATGGTCTGCATGGGGAGCCTCGCTGGACGGACTCCTGATGAGCGGGGCCGCGCCGGCCTTGTCACACCTCATGATCGCTGCTTCAGGCGGCACTCTCGAAGTTCGCAGTGCTGAGCCCCACGTCGGGGACACGGCGGCGGCGACGACGATCGACGGCCCGCCGTCGACTCGGCGCTCGCGCGGCGTCGCTTCTGCGCCTCCTTGTGCGCGGAGCGGCCAGCTACGATGCGGCCCGCGACTTGCGGGCGGCGCGGTCGCCGCATCACCGCCAGACCCTCCCCAGGTTCCAACCATGCGCATCCTGCTCGCCTGCACTCTCGTCGGCACCATCCACCTCGCCGCCGCCCAGCAATCGCCAGGCGCCTTCGACGCGCCGGTGGTCGCGGTCGACGTCTGGTCGCGCATCGACGAACTGGTCGATCTCGATCTCGACGGCCATGTCGACGGCTTCGGCATCTACACCAACCAGACGACCTCGTCGTCCCAACCGGTCTTTCTGCAGGCGAAGCTGCACCGCAACGACGGCGCCGGGCACTTCACGACTTCGGTGCTCTACCAGTGGCCGGCGACGGCGGGCACACCGACCACCTACCGTTCCGCGGTCGGCGACACCGACGGCGATGGCCACCCCGACGTGATCACGTTGGTCGGCAACCAGATCTGGGTCGTCGAGAGCCGACCCGGAGCACCCGTCGTGCGCACCCTGACGCCGCTGCCGCTGAACTCGAGCCTGTCGTTCGACTGCGACATGAAGCTGGTCGACGTCACCGGCGACGGCCGCGCCGAACTCGTCGTCTGCGACACCTTCAACGGTCTGCGTGTGCTCTCCCTCGGCGCCACGACGTGGTCGCAGCGCGGCCTCGCGGTGCCGAATCCGAGCTCGACGTCGATCGCGCTGCTCGAAGCCAACGGCGACGGCAACATGGACATCGCCGTGCTGCACGGCAGCGAAGTGCGCATCTACCCGGCGACCCAGGCCGGCGTGTTCGGCGCGTTCGCGTCGTTTCTGCTGCCGCCTGGCATCTCGAGCTTCGGCCTCTCACAGGGCCATCTGTGCGCCGGCGATCTCGACGGTGACCTGGACGCGGACATCATCGTGTTCTCCATCGCCGGTCAGTACTGCTGGATCGAACGCACCGGACCGGCGCAGTTCGTGACGCACGCGAGCGCGACCGGCGGCCCGGCGACGCATCTGTACGACTTCGACGGCGACGGCGACCTCGACGGCACCTGCTGCGGCGGCAGCACGGGGCCGGGGACCACGACGCCGAACTACATGGAAGGCGCGTTCGAGATCGCGGAGAACCTCGGCGGCGGCGTGTTCGCACCGGCGTGGCTGATGCCGAGCATCGGCCCGTTCCATCTCGCAGGCTGCGCCGATCTGGACGGCGACGGGCGGCCCGACCTCGCCGGCGGCCGCTGTGTCTGGTTCGGCAGCGGGCGCCGCAACCCGGTGGCAGCCGTGCTGCCGTCGGCGCTGTCCTCGTCGAACTTCGACGCCGACGGCGACGGCGATCCGGACATGCTCGACCTCGGCAACGCTCTGTGGACGAACCGCGGCGACGGCACCTTCAGCAGCGCCTTGCTGCCCTCGTCGTTCCCGCCCGCGCCCGCGGGCTCGACGTGGGCCGTGCGGCCGGGCCCGGTCGACTTCGATGGCGACGACGACGTCGATCTGTTCGTGCGCCTCGTCGGTCCGACCATGGCCACCCATTGGTTCGCCAACGCGGGTGGCGGCTTCTTCGTCGATCGTGGCGCGGTGACCCCGGGCGGGACGTCGATGGACGGTGACGAGCCGCTGCATCCCGGCGACCTCGACGGCGACGGCGACGTCGATCTCGTGCACACCGAGGTGACCCCGTCGCTGATCACGCGCACGTGGTGGCAGCACAACGGCACGGTGGCGCCGGGACCGACGTGGCCCGATGCCCGCGTCATCGGCGTCGCCGACTTCACCCACGACGGCCGCGCCGACGTGCTGCTCGCGACCTACCCGTTCCCCCCGGCGCAGGCCTGGATGAACCTCACGCTCGCGGTGGCGCAGCCGGGTCAGACGTTCGCACTGCAGCCGATCGCCCAGTTCCCGTCGTTCGACTCCCTTGGCATCGTCGACCACGACGGCGACGGCAACCCCGATCTCGTGGTGCTCGACGCACCCGGAGCGGTCATCGTGTTGCGCGTCTGGCTCGGCGATGGCCTCGGCCAGTTCACCGCCGGGCCGGTGCTCGCGACGCTCGGCATGCGCGCGCGTGCCCGCGTGTTCCTCGCCGACGTCGACGGCAACGGCCTCTACGACGTGGTCGCGGGACCGGCGGGCTACCCGGAGATCGTCGGCACCAGCACCCTCGGCACCTGGGTCGTCCGCCAGGTCTCGCCGGGGCAATTCGAGAGCACGCTGTACCCGACCGAGCTGGGTCGCCCGATCGACGTCGATGGCGACGGCGACATCGACCTGCTCGGCCGCGCCCTCGTGCGCAATCGGACGTTCGAAGGTGTCGCGGGCGGGGCGCGCGAACAGTTCGGCGACGCGAGCGCCGGCACCGGCGGCGCGCGGCCGACGATCGGCGCCGTCGGGCCGTTCCGCGTCGGCACGACGATGCAAACGCGCATCACGGGCGGGCTCGGTCAGGGCTTCTCGTTCATCGCCGCAGGGCTGGCCCCTGCGAACCCGCCGCTGGTGCCGCTGCCGGGCTTCACGGTCTGGCTCGACAATCCGTTCGTGCTCGCGACCATGCAACTCGCCGGCGGCGCGCTCGCCGCCGGCGAGGGCAGCAGCTCGTTCCCGCTGTTTTTGCCGCCGATCGCCTCGGGTTTCGAGTTCTACGAACAGGTCATCGGCTTCGACCCCGCTGGCGTCGCGCAGTTGCTGGTGCACTCGCAGGCACTGCGCATCCAGGTCGGTTGGTGAACCGCGCCGGGCCCTCGACGACGTGCTCGGCCTGCGCCCGCTGCTGACCCAACGGCCGCCGGCAGCGGCGTGTGCGTGCCGGTGCGCTGAACGCGGGCGCGCGCGCCCACGCCTTGCGGGTGCTGCTGCGAACCTCACCGCGCGCGCGTCGTGAACCGCCAGCTCTTCGTGAGCGCGGCCCACGTCGGTTGCGACGCGCCGGCGTGCCGCGACAACGGCCGCAGCGAATGCGTCGCGATCAGTCGCAGAAGTTTGAGAATTCGCGCGCAATGCGGACCCTACACTTCGTGTCGTTCTCCGAATCCAACGCGCCGGGCCGCGCCGATCCATGGCGTCGTCGACGCAGTCCGCCTGCGTGCCCCGCCAGGCTCCCCGCTACATTGGGGCGAGCGAAGTCGATTTCTCGAACGATCGCCGTGACCGACCACCCATCCATGAACCCGGAGTTCGACCGAGACGCGGAACTCGCCTTCGTGCGAGCCGTGTTCGCCGGGGAACGGACGGCGATGGCGAGGTTCGAGGAACGCATGCTCTGTGTGCCGCGCATCCTGCGCGCGCTGAATGGCCGGCGCGGCCGGCCGCTGGACGATCACGACCTGGCCGACCTGGTCCAGGACACGATCCTGATCGTGCTGCGCAAGCTGGACCGGTTCGAGGCCTGGGTGCCGATCGAGGGCTGGATCTACCGGCTGTGCTACCTCGAGTTCCTGAACGCGGTGCGTCGCCGTGGCCGGCAGTGGCAGCGCACGACCGAACTGCAGGAGCAGATCGAGGGGCCGCCCGAGGTGACCCCCGACCATGTGCACGACGACGTGCACGCCGGACTGGCCCAACTCGGTGGCGTGGAAGCCGAGGTCATCCGCATGAAGCACTTCGAGGAGCTGACGTTCCAGAAGATCGGGGACCGCATGGGAGTACCGGCGAACACGGTCAAGACACGCTACTACCGCGGATTGGCGAGACTGGAGGAGGTGATGCGAACGTACCGACGCCGCGAGGAACGAGCATGACGTCGATTCACGATCCGAGACACGAAGAGATGCTGGCGAACGTCCTGACCAGGGATCCGGGCTCGCCGTCGCCGGAACTCGCGACGCTGGAAGCCTGCGCATTGTGTCGAACTCGCCTGCTCTCGCTGCAGTCGATGGCCGCACGGTTGGAGTCCGCCGGTCGCGAACAACGGGCCGCGTTGGCCGAAGCCAGGGAGAGTTCGGGTCTTCCTGGTGACGACATCGTGTCGGCGCTGGTTCGCACGGGCCTGCGGCGTGCGCCGAATCGGCACTGGCTCTGGCCGGTTCTGGCGCTCGCAGCGGCACTGGTGGTCGGCGCGATCCTGTGGCCCTGGGACCGTGATCGGCCACCGGCGCGGCCGCCCGACCAGCTGTTGCACCAGGGCACTGCGTGGCCACGGGGCGCCGGCATCCGCGCCGAAGAGCTGGTCGAGTACGGATTCGAGTGGCTCGGCGATGCCGATGAAACCTACGAGCTGTCGCTGTTCGCCGGTTCGGATCTCGTGACGCCATTCGACACGATCCCGTGCGACGCCAACCACTGCAGCGTCGACCGCCGGTATGTTGACACCATGCGTGCGCTCGGCACGGATTGGCGATGGCAATACCAAAGAACCTCACCCCAGATTCCGGGCAGTCCGTCGGTCGCGCTCAGCGAAACGTACTCGTTCTCCTTCTCTCACTAGGCCAGCCCTGGTCGTGTCCACGGGCACAAACCGCGGTCGAAGTCGGCCCCGGGGATCTGACGAGCCGCGTGGCCGTCGCGAACCGCGCCGGTTTCGACCAGCTCTACGCGCTGGCGGGAGAGGTGATGGCGCGTTGTGCGCAGCCTGGCGCCGAGGGACTCGCGGCGGTGGAGTTCGCGCTCGACACCTACCTGCCTTGGTGCTCGCTCGACGAGCCCCGCCCGCGGGCGGCCAGCATCTGCGCCTTCCTGGCCAAACAACATGCGGAGCGCATCCTCGTCGGTGGAGGCGACCCCGAGCGCGCTCTGGTCATGCTCGAGCGCGTGTGGCCGTACCGCGACCAGGCTGGCTACCGGGCGTGTGAGTTGGCCTTGTGGTTCGCCGATGCCTGCCGCCTCGCCGCGCGCTACGCCGATGCGGAACGGGCGCTCGACTGCTGTGCCGGCGTCATCGCAGGAGCCGCATCGCAGTCGTGGCAACCGCGCGAGCTGGCGATGCTGCCCGTGCACGATCTCCAGCTCGAGTGCCGGCGCGCGGCGCTCGAATTGAGTCTCGGCAATCCCGACGGCATGTTGCCCCACCTGCGTCGCGCTGCCCGCATTCTGCAGGCTCCCAGGCCGGTCGCACCGGCCAAGATGCACGACTACTTCGAGGAGGTGTGGCGGGATGCTGCCGCTCTGCTGCGTCGCGAGAAGATCGACTGCTACATGGGCACGGAGGACTTCGCGGCTGCGGTGAGTCTCGCTGACGAAGGCGTGAAGGCGGCGAGCCTGGCCGAGGATCGTGCCGGGGAGTCGCTGATGCGCTTCTACCTGGCCATGGCCAGGTCTTGGTGCCCGGACACGACGGAGTCGCTGTTGGCGGAACTGGAGGACTACGCCACGAACGGCCATCCGGCCCAGCGGCACCTGGCACTCACCAGGCTCGTCGCATTGCGAGCTCAGCAGGGAGAGATCGAAGCCGCCAACGACTGCCTCCGGCGTTTGCTCGCAACCGCCGCCGGCGAACCGGACCCGCATCTGGTCACCATGCAGACCGAACTGCTGCTGTTGCAGGACGACAAGCATGCAATGCCGCGCGAGCGGCTGCAGCAGCAGGAGGCAGAGCAGCGGCGCGCTTTCGAACGCATGTTGCACGGTTGGAGCATCACGCCGGCGCGTGATGGCGGGGTCGGATTCCTGCACTTCCTGTCCCGTCGTGAGACCATCGGTCAGTTGATCGCCATCACCTTGCGCGCCGCGGCCGGACCCGACGGGGAGCCGTCCGAACAGGCGGTGGCCGAGGCACTGCAGTCGGTCATGGCGGCGCAGACCCACGGTGCACTGTCGCGCCGCCTGGCCGTGCAGGTGCCGAGCATCCCCGAGCTGCAGGCGCTGCTGCGACCCGACCAAGGCATCCTGGTCTTCCTGCCAGCGCACACCCGGACGCACGTGTTCAGCGTCGGCGCAAAGCGCATTGCCTACCACGGGCTGCCGCAGGGTGCGTTGCGGCTTCGCACCGACATCCAGCGTTTCGTCGGCCAGATGCAGGACGCGACCGACCAGCTCGAACCGAGTCCGAAGGACAGCGCGCAGATGGCCAGCGGGCTGCTCGAGACGGGTCGGACATTGACCGAGACGTTGTTTCCCGCCCCGCTGCGTGAACAGCTGGGCGAATGGCATCACCTGACGATCATCGGCTCCGAGCTGCTGCACGGCCGCATCCGGGGATCGGCCGAAGCCGGGTTCCTGAACTACCTGCCGATCGAGTGCCTGCCTTGGCGCGAGTCCGAATTGTTCGGGCAACACTTCGCCATCGACCACAACGTCTCGTTGCCGGTCTGGGCGCATCTTGCCGATCGGTCGACGGACTTCAGCCGGCAGTCGTCGCTGCGAGTGTTCGGGGTCCTGCACGCAGCCGGGAACCGTGCAGCCGCAGCATCCGGGACGGCCGACCTGCTGCAAGGTGCCGACATGGATGCCATCGGCGAGCCGTTCCCGAACCGCTCGCCGTACCTCGATGCCAACTGCACGATGGCGAGCGTCGTGCGATCCGTCGCATCGCGCGAGGGTCAGCCTCCGTCGATCGCCGTGTTCCTCGCCCACGGCGGCTACGACGCCAGCAACGAACGAGGCTCGTACCTTCAGTTGTACGACGGTCGTCTCGACTGCGACACGGTGCAACGGCTGGGCACCGGCGACGCGCCGTTCGCCGACTTCGTGGTGATCGCGGCGTGCCGCGCGGCGAAGGCTCCGACACGCGCAGGCGACAGCCTCGCGAACCTCGGTGGAGCATTCTTGCTCGCCGGTGCCAGGGCGGTCGTGCAGTCGCGCTTCGACCTGCCGCTACATCGCACCCAGGAACTGCTCGCCGATCTGCTGCGGCGGTTGTCCGCAGGCAGCACGATCGCCGAGGCCATGCGGGCCGCGAGAGCCACCGACGACGCGCGCGATCCGCTCGATGCCTTCCGCACCGGCGTGCTGCAGGTGCACGGTTTCGGGCAGTCTCCGCGTCGGCAGTGACACGCTCGTCAGAAGTACGGCAGGGACTTCTGCGCCCCGATCAGGCCGATCTGTTGGCGACCCTGGTTGTTGGGGTTGTTGGGATCCTGAAGCTCTCGCTTGACCTGCATCTCCGTGGTGTCCGGCAGGCGGTGGGCCGACAGGTAGGCGCTGCTGATGTCGAGCGTCTGTCCCCAGACGAGGTCGTCGTCGATCGTTGCACCGGCAAGGAACGTCGGCTTGGCCTTGATGATGTTCGGGTTGCTGAACTGGACCTTGACGAACAGCAGCTGCGGGTTGTCGATGTTGGCTGCCGCCATCGGCGTCTCGATCGTCATGTCCTGGGCGCCTGGTTCGATCTGCTGTGTTGTCGCGGTGACCTCACTCGCATAGCCACCCTCCGTGACGGCCTGCTCGCTGGCCGTGTAGTAGGTCACCTCGACCTGGGTGTAATCGCTCGACAAGCCGCCCAGATTGCACAGGTTGAGCCGCATCGTCTTCTCACCGTTGACGAGCTCGTGGAAGCTGTCCGTGAAGATGTCGGGGTAGTACTCGGCATCGATTTCGAACAGCGAACGCAGCGCCGTCCTGACCACCAGGTAGCCTTGGCCGTTGTTCGCCTGCACCGCCGCGATCAGGTCCGCGGCGCCGTCGAAGTCGCTGTCGACCATGCACGCCGAGGTTTGCACTCCGATCTGGTTGCCGGCGATCAGGACTCTCGTATCGGTGCTGTCGAAATGCGGCGCCGCGGGCACGACCGTGGGGTCGACGTGGTTGCGCACCAGCAGCACCTTGGTGTCGCCATTCTGGATCGCGAGGTCGTAGTCGCCGTCGTCGTCGAGATCGCCGGACACGAGTCCACCCAAGGTGAAGCTGGCGCCATCGATCAAGATGTCGACTGGCGGTTGGATCTCGAACCTGGTGATGTGCAGCAGCTGCCAGCCATCGTTTGCGGCGTTGCGCTGCAGCAGGGCCAGCGCACCGCGCTGACCCGGTTCCGGAACGGGCTCGATCGCTCCGCCGGCATGGGCGAGCTGCATGGAGAAGGCCACGCCACCGTTCACGTCGTAGATCCGCACGTGCGAGTCGGTCAACACGGCCACGTCGCCGAGTCCGTCACCGTCGAAGTCGATGACGCAGAGATCGCGAATCGTCTCGGTCAGCGTCAACGGGGCCAGCTGTGCGAACGCACGTTGCTGGTAGTCGTAGCGCAGGCGCAACAGCTGGTTGCCCGTCATCGACCGCGCGGCGATGTCGATACCCGTGCCATCGGCCAGAACGGCCATCGCCGAGGCGCGCAACCACTCGGGGAACGACAGCGGCAGGAATTGAGGGATGCCGTTGCCATCGACGTAACCAAAACGCAGTTCGGCGCCGCCGAGCACCGACATCAGCAGCCCGTCACTGGGCGGGCCGAGCAGGCCGGCGTGGGGCAACTTGACACAGTCGATGACCATCTCGCCGGAGAAGGGCTCGATGTAGGACGTGATCGCGGGATCGATGGCCCGCGCCGTCGCCGTGCCGCGCACAGCGATTGCCGACGGATGATCGACGCTGTCCCAGAACAACCCGACCACCTTGCGCAGCACGCCGCTGCCGAGACCGGCCGGCCATGGGATCATGTTCTCGGTGGGCACTGCCGAGGGGCCGGCCGGCGGCGTCTGGGCCGACAACAGGCCGGGCACGCCGAGAGCGATGGGCAGAAGAAGGACTCGATGGATCGGATTCATGGGCGGCGAAGTTGCGCGGCGTCGATCGCTCGGCGTCGGTCGCAGGAGACAGTAGCAGGCGCGGGGCAATCGTGCGGCCTCGCGTCTGTGTGGGTGTCTCGTCGACCGTTGCCGTGATGGTTTCAGAAATGCCTGGCGAACGGGCATCGGCACGGACCGCATGCCGGATCTGGCCGCGCGCGAGCCCTGCACACCGCGGCGTGAGTTGCGCCGGGGCCAGGGCGGTGCGAGCCTCGCACGAGCAGCTGTGCGGCGCGTACGCGCAGGTCCGTTGCCGACCAGCACCACGTTTCCGGCAGAATGCTCCGACAGCGCGAGCCACCGCGGGGTCCAGACGCAGCCATGACCTCCCATCCAGCAGCCGACTCCCTGCTCGTGCACGCGAGTTTCGTGCAGCGTCTCGCTCGTGGGCTCGCCGGCCAGGACGGCGACGATCTCGCCCAGGACGCCTGGCTGCGGGCGCTCGCCGCCGATCCGGCCGACCTGCGCAGCGAACGCAACTGGCTGACGACGGTGCTCGGCAACCTGTGGCGCAACCGCCAGCGCACGGCCGTTCGCCAGCGGCGGCGCGACGCGGTGGCTGGCGGCGAACGCGACGGCCCTCGGTGCCCGAGATCCTGGCGCGCGAAGAGGCGCGGGCCCAGGTCGTCGCCGCGGTCGTCGCCCTGCCCGAAGCGCTGCGGCGCGTGGTGCTGCTGCGGTTCTACGACGGGCTCGATTCGGGCGCGATCGGCCGACGCCTCGGCATCCCGCCGTCGACGATCCGTTCGCAACTGCAGCAGGCGCTGGCCACCCTGCGCCGGCGGCTCGATTCCAGCCACGGCGACCGGCGCGCCGCCTGGGCAATCCCGTTCGCGAGCTGGTTCGCCGCCGCCCGGCCCAACGGATTACTGTCGTTGTTGCGCGTGAGCGGACCGCTGCGAGCGTTCGCGGGCGCGGTCACCGTCTTCCTGCTCGGCTGGCTGTCGGCGCCGCTGTGGCTCGCCGCACCGCCGCCGCCGATCCCGCTCGGACCCGGTGAGGTCGTCGTCACCAAGGGGCCCGACCCGAGCGAACGGCAGGCAGCTCCCGTGCGGCGCGAGCCATCCGCGACAGAGGTTTCGACCGCGGCCGCGCGCGGCCCGGAGGACTTCTGGGGCACGGTCGTCGCTGCCGCCGACGGCTCTGCGATCGCCGGCGCCGAGGTGTTGCTCGAGCACCGCCACGCCGACGAGTTCCCAAACCTCGATGTCGAGTACGGCAAGCGTGTCGACGGGATCGGCAGCGCCCGCAGCGATGCCGAGGGGCACTTCCAGTTCCACGTCGAGCGCGCCCTGCAGCATCGCCTGACCGTGCGCGCCAACGGCTTCGCGGCCGTCGTGCTGCCGTACTGCACCGGCGGCAGCGAGTTCGTCGTGCGCCTCGAGCGCGCCGGGTTCGTCGAAGGCGTGGTCCACCACCAGGACGGCCGCCCGCTCGCCGACGTGCTCGTCGACGGCGTCGAACGCGGCAGCATCGGCGACGGCGTCTCGACGCGCACGGCCGCCGACGGCTCGTTCTTCCTCGCCGACCTGCCGCCGCGACCGTGCTATGTGCGCGTACGACCCACCTCTCTGCAGGCTCCCGACTGGCAGCTGATCGAGGTGCAACCGGGTGCGGGCACCCGTCTCGAGTTCGTCGTGGCGCCGGGCCGGCGCGTGCATGGGGTCGTGCGCGATGCGGAGACCGGCCTGCCGGTCCCGGGTGCCGCCGTGGCGACGAATTGGGCAATGGACGACGCGGTGCAGAGCAGCGGCGACGGCAGCTACGAGTGCACCGGGCTCGGGCTCGGTGAGTCGCTGCGCGTGCGAGCCGAGGGCTTCGCCGAACAGGTCCTGCCGATCGACGACCAGGCCGACGTCGTCGTCGTCGATGTCGCCCTGGTGCGTGGTCGCAGCGTGTTCGGCCGCGTGCTCGACGACGAACGCCAACCGCTTCCCGGCGCGCGCGTCGTCGCAGCAACCGAGGAGTGGCAGGGCCAGAACCGCCATCACACGCTGTCGCGCAGCACGACCACGGCCAACGACGGCACGTTCCGCATCGACGGCCTCGCCCGCACGGCGACGACGCGCCATTGGCAGCTGTCGGTTCGCGCGCCAGGGTTCGGCGCGCGCGTGCTCGCCCTGCCCCCGCAGCAGCTGCTGCAGGGACCGATCGACGCCGGTGACATCGAACTCGCCGCCCAGGCCCTGCTCGAAGGCCGCTTCGTCAACGCCGACGGGCAACCGATCGCGCGCGCCGAGGTACGCGTCGCGATCGAGCCCGAGGGCTTCAGCCAACTGCTGCCCGGCGTGGACCCGCAAGCGGCGCCGCTGTTCCACTTCGCCAGCCGCGAGACGCGAACGGGCAACGACGGCAGCTTCCGCCTCGCGGGCCTCGGCCCGGGCCGCTACGAGGTTCGTGCCCGGATCCCGGGCAAGGACTGGGACGTCGCCTCGGGTGCCATCGAGGTCGTGGCCGGGCAACTGCTCGTGGTGCCCGACCTCGTTGCCGACGTCGGGCTGACGATCACGGGCCGTGTCCGGATCGCGGGGCAAGCGACGCAGCCGCAGCGCAGCCAGTTCGTGCTCTACGCCGAAGCCGAAGGCACCGAGAGCCGCGCCGCGGACGTCGCCAACGACGGCACGTTCACGATCGAACGACTCGAAGCGAAACCCTACACCCTGTTCGCGATCCAGGTCCCGGCCGGCCTGGCGATGGTGCCACGACCGGCCGTGATCGCGGGACAGAAGGATGTCGAGGTGCAACTCGTCGCTGCCGCAACCATCGAAGGACGCGTCGTCGACCACGACGGCCAACCGGTGCGCGGCGCAGGTGTCGCGTTCTGGCCCGCCGGCACGTCGAGCGCGCGCAACCACCAGACCGATGCCGCGGGCCGCTTCCGCATCGAAGTGGCGCCCGGCGTCGTTGGCAAGCTGACCGCCACCGACCGCGGCGGCTTCTTGCGGGGGGCGGCGATCGACAATGTCGCCGCCGGCAACCGCGACCTCGTGCTGCAACTGCCCGCGCGCTGAGCCGACGGTGTGAACCCTGCATCGGCGATTCGTGGCCGCCGGCGCGGTCGGTTGACGCCGCCGATTCGAGGAACGAACACGCGCCGCCACCGGCCCATTGCTGAAACCGCGTGCACGCGACCGGACGTACTCCAGGGCGCGCCGTCGGCACCCGCCGACAGACGTGCGCCTTCGATCGCGTCGGCAAGCCACACGGGCCACGCGGCACGTGGGCCGGCGCGCAGACCACCCTTCTAGCTGAGGTCGTCGTGCTTCATTCTCTCCTTCGCCTTGCGGCCAGGCTCGTGCCTTGGTCGAGCCTTCTTGCCGGCGCTGCGCTCGTCGGCCAACAACACTCGCTGCCGACACCGCTGGCCGTGCTCGAGTGCCAGGTGCCCAACATGGACACGTTCGTCGTCCACGGTGCGGTGCCGCTGCCTCCTGGCCACCAATTCGACGACAACACTTGCCCGTTCTCGCTGTACCTCGACAACACGCGGCTGCTGACGCAGTGGGAGCCGATCGCCTATCGGGCCGACGGGTCGTTGATGACCGCCGAGTTCCTCGGCGTCGTGCCGCGCGGCACGATGACCGTGGGGTCGCGCCAGCGATTCCTGCTGCGCTACGCCCCCAGCGCCGACCCCGACCTGTCCTTCAGCAACGGCACTGCGTTCGTCGGTCAGATGCTGCTGCGCGCCAAGGACGTGTATGGCTCGGCCTACGAAGCCGCGTTGACCCAGCCCAAGCGGTTCCGCTTCGGCGCCGCGCAGATCACCATGGAGTACCAGGCGCGCCTCGTGCCCGTGCAAGTCGTCGCGGGTTCGCCGCTGCCGCAGCTCGGCGCCGCACAGGTGTGGATCTCGGCTCGAGCGGGCACCGGGGTCTATGAGGTGGTGCTGAACTACCACAACGGCAGTTCTCAGCACCCGACGTGGAACATCTACTTCAAGAGCCTGGAACTGCTCTTCCCCAGTTCACACCTGCCGCTCGCGATGCACCCGGAGACGATGGCGGGCTCGACCTACATCGAAGGCACGCGCATCGTGCTGCCGCTGATCCGCGAGATCCCCAACAAGATGCAGTTCCTGCAGCAGCGGGGCGAGCACGACTTCCGCTACTTCCTGTATCCGGCAGCCGCCCCCGGCAGCCAGGACGCGGACGCGCTGGCCAAGCGCATCGGCTGGGCATGCGCCCTCGACGTGGAGACCAATCCCGTGACGCACACGCGGTCCTGGTCGTTCGTCAACTCGCAGACACCCGGCTACTTCCCTCAGGCCCTGCCGATGCCGACGCTCGATCACGTCGCGGCTCCCGCCGGCCTCGTGTCGTTTCAGAAGGCCACGCTGACCAGCGAACTGCAGGTGACGCAGAGCGTGGGCGAGAGCATCCCGTCCGAGAACCCGATCTTCCTGGACAGCTGCTTCTGCAATCCCTTCGGCGCGAAGTACGGAGGTGCAACGGGGGGGACCAACATCCACCCCTTCGAAGGGGTGGAGACGCTGTGGACCGGCAACGAGGACGGGTTGCTGCTCGCGCAGATGGTGATGCGGTGCTACCAGGATCGTCAACCGGGCGCGATGTACGAGGACGATGGCCAATCCTTCCGGCCCGATGATCCGCAGTACCTGAACGCCAACGGATCGCAGCCGTACAACCTGTTCGACAACGTCTTCATCCAGACGTGGCAGGCCCCCGGTGGCAACGCGGACGCGCCGTGGGAGTGGGACCAGACCGACCGGTCGCACGAGCAGAGAGTCGAAGCGGTCGGCAAGGTGCCGCCCTATCGCGACCTGCTGTGGAGCCTGGACCCCGACTTCGGCTGGAAGCCCGTCGACGCACAACATCGCTTCCGCATCTCGCGGATGATGAAGATGCTGGTCTACCTCGACAACGACCCCCTCGCGCGCCGGCGCCTGGAAGCCGACTGCGAGCTCATGCGGGCGGCCTTCTACGACGGACCGGGCGGCCGGCTCAGCGGCTTCCTCGGTGGGCAGGAACACATCGGCGGTTTCTTCGGTCGCGAACACGCCGAGGCTGCTGACGCCGCCGCAGCCGCCTATGCGACCGCCAAGCCCGCGTGGCGGAGCCAGTGGAAGGCATGGTTCGACAAGCTGCACGAAGTCCTGCTCCACCTGCAGACGCCCGGTGGCTGCTGGCAAGCGATGACGGCGGGCAAGCCCTTCGAAGACCCACCGTTCGAAAGCCAATTCCGCGTTTGCCAGCCGCGCGAGCACATGTTCACCATGCACGCGCTGCGCGCGGTCAAGGAGATGGTCTACGGCAGCGGCGTCGACACGATACGCCATGACGAAGCGAACCTCATGCTGATTGCCGCCGGTCAGGCCATCTGGCGGCTGATGTGGCGCTGGCATGCCGACCAGTCCGGCCCCGACGGCGACGGCGCCTGGGACAAGGTCGCCGTCGGCCCGCTGGGCAACGTCACTCCGGCCCAGATGTACACCCAGCACACCGACCACCCGAGCCAGCAGTACCTCGCCGACATCGACAGCTACCAGACCGGCGTCGGCCTGACCTACTGGTTCGCCGAAGTGCCGCCGCCGATGACGGGTGAGATGTCGGCAGCCATGGTGACGTTCTGGAGCAGCACGAACGTGCTGGCGAGCGCCCTGGCGCAAGGCATCGCCAACATCTGGAACAACGCGGCACTGATCGCCTACGTCCAGAAGAACTACTGACGAGGCTTCGCCTCGGACCGGCGAACCACCGGGGCACCTCGCTCGCCGGAAACCTCCGCGCAGCGCGAGGCTTTCCGGCACTTGGTGCCCAAGGTGGTCGGCAGGCGCCGGGATCGCGGCAGGCGACCACGCCGCCGACCCCCGGCGGACTTCGACTATGCTGGCGCCATGAAGCGCAGCGTCATCGTGGTGGCGTGCCTCGGCATGTCTTCGCTCGCGGCACAGGGCACCTGGCAGATCGTGCCGGCGAGCCAGACTCCGCCCGGTCGACAGGGCCCCGCCTCGGCCTACGACTTCGCGACCGACCGGGTCGTGGTGTTCGGCGGCGTGCAGGGCGCGCTGCTGTTCGACGACACGTGGCAGTTCGACGGCACGAACTGGGTCGCCGGCACGTCCGTCGCGCACCCCTCGGCGCGCTTCGACGCGAGCATGGCCTTCGACTCGGTCGGTCAGCGTGTGCTGCTGTTCGGCGGCCGCAATACGACGGGCACCGTCTCCGCTCTCGGTGACACCTGGTCGTGGAACGGCAGCACGTGGACGCAGCTGTCGCCGCCGGTGTCGCCGCCCGCGCGCGCCGCGTCGGCGATGGTCACCGATCTCGCCAACAACCGCGTGCTGCTGTTCGGCGGCCACGGCGCGGGCTCCAACCGCTTCGGCGACACCTGGGCGTGGACCGGCGCCACCTGGGTCCAACTCGCGAGTTCGGGCCCATCGCCGCGCGAGCACCACGCCATGGCCTTCGATGCCGTGCGCAATCGCTGCGTGCTGTTCGGCGGTTGGGACATCGCCTCGCTCGGCGACACGTGGGAGTTCGATGGCACGACCTGGGCCCAACCCCCGTTCGTGTTCTCGCCGAGCGCACGGTCGAAGCACGCGATGACCTTCAGCACGACGCTCGGCGGCGTGCTGCTGCAGGGCGGCTATGGCATCGGGGCGTCCGACCAGGCCTGGATCTGGAACGGCAGCAGCTGGACCTGGTTGGCCAGCGGCGACCCGGTGCGCGAAGGCCATGCACTGCAGTGGCAGCTCGGCACGGACCGGGCCGTGTTGTTCGGCGGCTGGAACTACTTCGCCGGTTTCTCGAGCAACACGTGGACGTTCCAGAGCACCTCGTCCGCCTCGTTCACGGCGTTCGGCAACGGCTGCAGCGGACCGGCCGGCCTGCCCCAGCTGGCGCCGAATGGTGCGAACCGGCCCTGGATCGGCCACGCACCACAGATCGTCGCCGCGCCGGTGCCGGTGTTCGGCTTCCTCGCGCTCGGCACCTCCAACACGCTCGTCGGCGCGACGCTGCTGCCGTTGTCGCTCGCGGCGATCGGCATGCCCGCGTGCGACCTGCTGGTCAGCGGTGAGGTCTTGTGCGCGGTTGCACCCGTTGGCCAGACCGCCACGTTCACGCTGAACATCCCCTTCCAGCCGTCGTTGGTCGGCACCGAGTGGTACACGCAGATGCTCTCGCTCGACCTCGGCGCCAACCCGCTCGGCCTCACGGTCAGCAACGGGCTGATCAGCCACATGGGCCGGCTCTGAGCCCGCCGCCACGCGGTCAACCGTTCACGAACGAGACAATACAACCAGTGCGGCGCGGCGTCTCCGCGCGCAACCCCGCCACCCGCATCCATCGAACATGTCCGCCATGATGCCTTCTCCCGCCGTTGTGTTCGTCACGTGTGCGCTCGCTCTCGGTGCGGCGCTGTCCGCCCAAGCGGTCTGGACGCCGCTGCCGCCCGGCGAAGGTCTGGCACCGCTGCTGTCGACGCTGACCTACGACACGGGTCGCCAGCGCCTGGTCAGCATCGCCACGCTCAGCCCCTTCGACGTCGTGGAAGGCGATCGCTCGACCTGGCGCAGGACCGGGATGTCCACGGGGTACGGGTACACGACGATCGCGTACGACCGCGTGCGTCATGTCACCGTGTCGTTCGGCGGCGCGACGCTGCTGTCCCCCGAGGACAAGACGTTCGAGTGGGATGGAACCGCGTGGACCCTGCGCACGCTGCCGTCGTCCCCACCCGCGCGCATGCGCGCCGCGATGGCCTTCGATCGCCAGCGCAACCGCATGGTGCTCTTCGGCGGAACCGGCACGGCGGGCGACCTCGCCGACACCTGGGAGTACGACGGCAACACCTGGACCCAGGTCGTGACGACGGGAGGTCCATCACCTCGGCACTCGCACGCCATGGTCTACGACAGCTCGCGCGGCGTCACGGTGCTCGTCGGTGGCGGCACGTCGGCCACGGTCGGCGAGACATGGGAGTGGGACGGTACCACGTGGACGCAGTTCGCGAGCGGGCCAGGCGTGCTGCCGGTGCTCGCCTACGACGAAGTCACCGCACGCTGCGTGCAGACCAGCGTCGACTTCCAAGGCAACGTCACGACGTGGGAACGCGTCGGCACGACCTGGGTCGTGCAGCAGGCGATCGGACCCATCGTGCAGGTCAGCGTGAGCACGTTCGATCCGGTGCTCGGCCACGTGGTCGCGGTCGCCGGTGATCGTGCGGTCTTCGGCGTGCGCCGCCTCTGGGCCTGGAACGGTGCGACCTGGTTCCCGGTGCAGGAGAACGACGTCGCTCCCAACGTCGACGGCATGGCCATGGCCTTCTGCCCCGCGACCAAGAGCACGCTGCAGTTCGGTGCCGGCAGCTACTTCCTGCCCGGCACGGACCGGACCTGGGAGTGGCGCGGCGGGGCCTGGCGCGTGCTCGCGACGGCCAATCACCCGCCGCAGCTGGCCGGTTCGGCGATGGCGGCCGAACCCGGCGGCACGGTGCTGCTGTTCGGCGGCACCAACCAGGGCGTCGCACAGAACGCGACGTGGCGATTCACGGGCAGTGATTGGCAGAACGTGCAGCCGAACAACGCACCGTCGCCGCGGTCCAGGCACGGCATGGCGCTCGACACCGCGCGCGGGCGCATCGTGCTGTTCGGCGGCGTCGGCGGCGGCGGCAATGCCCTCGGCGACACCTGGGAGTGGAACGGCACCAACTGGCAGCAGATGGGGCCATCGATGCCGCCGTCGCCGCGCGGCAACTTCGGGTTCGCGTTCGACCCCACGACGGGCCGGACGCTGCTGTTCGGCGGCGGCACGCTGAGCGGACCCGTGATGGGCGACTTCTGGGGATGGAACGGCGCGACGTGGTCGACCCTCAATCTCCTCGCGGGCCCGACGCCGCGCGGCAGCGCGCAGATGGCCTTCGACACCGTTCGACAACGAATGGTGGTCACGGGCGGCTTCGCGCAGACGATGTTCGGAGCGATCGCGGCGACCGGCAGCTACGAATGGGACGGCGCCGGGTGGTCGGCGATCGGTGGCACGCAACCGCAGCTGCAGATCGGCGTGACCGGTGTCTTCGACGAGGTCGCCAGGCGGTTCGTGCTGTCGAGCCCTGCGAGCGTCTCGTCCGGCTTCGACTTCGGCACCGTGATGTGGGAACTCGGCTCACCCTCGCTGGCCGCCGCGAGTGCGGTGGGCACGGCCTGCTCCGGCAGCGCGGGAGCCGCGCGCGTGTCGGCACCGTCGCTGGCGCGAACGGGCAATCCACACTTCGTGCTGCGTGTCGCTTCGGTGCTGCCCGGCGCGCCGACGCTGCTCGGTCTCGCCGCCCAGCCGGCCGCCATGCCGCTCGGCGGCGGGTGCACGCTGTACCTGGACGCGCCGCAGCTGCTGTTCGGCGTCGCCGGCGTGGCCGGCGCGGCGGACTTTCCGCTGCCGCTGCCAGCGACGCCGTCTCTGCACGGCGCCGCGTTCGAGTGCCAGGGGGCGGCCCTCGACCCGCAGGGCCCTTGGGCGGCGCTGGCCGTGTTCAGCGGCGGACTGCACGTCACGGTCGACTGACCGCGGCGCGACGCACGCAGCACCGGCCGTGTCAACGATCCGGCAGCAGCACCGACAGGCACGTGACGCCGGCCTCGGCCTTCTCGAGCTCGTCGATGGCGACCGTGTGCACGGCGAACCCCGCTTCGCGCACGCGCGCGATCGTGCGCGCATGCGATGCCGACATCACCACGGCCTCGCCGATGCGCAGCGTGTTGGCGGCGAACGGCTCGTGCGCGTCGACCGCCACGATGCGCCGGTCGCCGAACGGCGCGGGATCGAACCAGTCGAGGTTGGCCAGCAGCGTGTCGGGCGCGAGTGCAGTCACCGCGGTCTTGAGGTGCAGGCAGCCGTGCACGGGCACCGCGACGACGTCGTAGCCGAGCGGCGCCGCGATCCCGGCCAGCGCGTCGATGCCGGCCTGGTTGGTGCGCGGCGAGCGGCCGACGAAGAGCGTGCGCGCGATGCGCAGCACGTCGCCGCCCTCGAGCGTCGCCGGCGGCTCGATGCGAACGATCTCGCGGTAGCCGGCGAGCACCGGCAGCAGGCGATCGACTTCGGCCCGGCGCGACGGCGCGCCCATCGAGGTCAGAACAGCCAGTTCGTCGAGCACGACCACACAGTCCTCGATGAACACCGCGTCGGCGTGGTCGGGGCTCGTGTTCACCTCGCGCACCGCGGCGCCGAGCCCGGCGAGCAGCCGGCCGTAGTCGCCGTGCTGCCGGCGCGCGCGCGCCACGTCGATCGGCCGGCGGCCGACGAACGTCAGCTCGCAGCGCGCGAGCGACGGCGTCACCGTGTGCAGCAGCGCCAGCGTCATCTGGCCAGCGCGGTCCGCAGCGCCAACTCGAGTTCCGGCGAGGCCACGAACAGATCCTCGGGGTAGCGCAGGTAGCGCTTCATCTGCCCGTAGATCGCGGCGTCGTCGTAGCGATCGAGCGCCAGACCCGCCAGGTACTGCAGCTTGAGCCCGACGTCGGAGTTGAGCTGGGCATCGGCGAGCCACGGCTTCAGGTCCGAGGCCTGGCCCGCGAACGTCTTCATCAGCGACACCACGTCGCCGAGGTCGACCTCGGCCAGCGCGTCGCGGACCCAAGCGTCGTTCTGCAGGTCGTCGGCGATCGTGTCGACGTCGATGTGCATCGGCCCGGTCTGCGCCATCATGACGACGTCGTAGCCGCGCCCGGCGATGTCGCTGCTCCACACCGTGCCGTGCGGGAAGGCCTGGAAGAACGTGCCGATCTGGCTCTTCACCGAGGCCGTGTCGGCCTGGTACAGCGGCACCCACTGCGTCACGATCGCGCCCGGGGTCAGGTGCTGCTTGACGAGCTCGTAGTATTCGGACGAGTAGAGCGCCGCCGCGCCGCGCACCCACGGATGGATCGGGTCGCTCGTGATGATGTCGAACTTCTCCTTGGTCGTGGCGAGGAAGTGCCGCGCGTCGTCGAGCACGACCTCGGTGCGCGGGTCCTCGAGCACGCCGTGGTTGGCCTCGCGCAGGAACTCGCGCGCGCCGTCGATGACCTTCGGTTCGATCTCGCAGACGACGATGCGCCGCACGCTCGGGTAGTCGGTGAACGTGCCGGCGGTGACTCCGGCGCCGCAGCCGACGATCAGCACCGACCGCGGCGCGCCGTGGATCAACGACGGCAGGTGGCCCAGCATGCGCTGCAGCCGCATGTCGAGGCGCTCGGTCGAAGCCACGACCTTGCCGCTGACGTGGAAGTTGAGGCAGTTCTCGGAGTACGTGACCGCGACCGACGCGCTGACGCCCTCGGCGACGTAGAGGTAGTCGGTCAGCGAGTCCCATTCGCCGACGTGGCGACCGTAGGCGATCATGCCGTTCGGCACCGCGGGCAGCCGCGCGGCCGCGACCGGGATCAACGCGAGCAGTGCCGCGGCGGCGAGCACGCGCCAAGGCCGCGCCACCGCACGCTGCGTGAGCACGAGCAGCAGCGCCGTGGCACCCGCGATCGCGGCCAGCACCTGCTGGGTGTGCTGCGTGCCGATCCAGCCGATGCCCGCGAGGCTCGTCAGCAGCGCACCGCCGATCGCGCCGATGGTGTTCGCGGCGTAGACGCCGCCCGCGAGCCGGCCGGCGTCGTGCTGCCCCTCGCTCGCGGCCGCGAGTGCGAGCGGGAAGCTCATGCCCCACAACACGGGGCCCGGCAGGATCGCGAGCGTGCAGCGCACGAAGTCCCACGGCAGGCGCACGAGCGGGTTCTCGACGACGTGCTGCTGGAACACGTAGGTGGGCTCCGCGTACGGGATGACCCTCACGATCACGAACGCGGTGTAGACGAACGCGAGCACGAGCACCGCCTGGCAGACGGCCAGCGCGCGTCGCGGCGAGGCGACGCGGCTCGCGAGCCGCGCGCCCCAGGTGCTGCCGAGACCGAGCCCGACCAGGAACACCGCGAGGATCAGCGAGAACGTGTAGACCGACGCGCCGAACAGCAGCGACAAGAGGCGCGTCCACACGACCTCGGCGCCGAGCGCGGTGAAGCCCGACGCGGCGATCGCGACGTGCACCGCGAGGTGGCGCGGTGCGCGCGCCACCTCGGCCGCGGCATCGGGGAGCTGCGGCACGTGGCGGCTCGACACCGAGAGCAGCAGCGCGACGACGGCGACGAACCCGTTCACGGCGGCGGCGACCTGCGAGGCGAGCATGGTGTCGTACACACGCAGCAGGTAGAAGCCCGCCAGCAGCGTGCCGGCGATCGCACCGAAGATGTTGGCGCCGTAGAACCGACCCAGCGACCCGATGCCCTGCCGCGACGTGTCGAGCCACCGCGCGATCGCCGGCAGCGTCGCCCCCATCATCATCGTCGGCAGCAGCAACACCAGGGCACAGATGCAGCCGCGCAGCGTGAAGCCGAGCAGGCCCTCGCCGACGTGGTCGGTGTAGTAGCGCGACAGGGCCGGCAGCACCGTCGGCAGCAGCAGGCCGATCGCGCCGATGCCGAGTTCGAGCAGCGCGTAGACGCGCAGCGGATGCAGGCGCGGCGACAGCAGGCGCGGCAGCAGCAGGCTGCCGAGGCACATGCCGCCCATGAAGCTGCCGAGCAGGAACCCGAGCGAGACCGCCGAGCTGCCGACCACGAGGCGCAGCAGATGGAACCAGACCACTTCGTAGATCAGTGCGGCGGCGCCGCTGCCCGCGAACAGCAGCAGCAGCGCGGGCCGGAACCGGAAGCTCGTGGGTGCCGATACCGGGGCAGGGACGACCGTGCTCATGGCTGCTGGGGAGTCGGCCGCAGCGCCGGGGCGGCGTGGGGCAGCGGGGAGGCTATCTCGCCGCGCGGCCGGTTGCGTCGGTTTCGTGCACCGGT
>DASUFY010000149.1:0-3054 GCA_036274315.1 Planctomycetota bacterium
CAGCGCCACGCGGAACGCCGCCGGGTCCGGTGCGCGCGCGGCGATCACCTTCGCCATGCGCTCGAGCATGCTCGTGTCGTGGTAGAGCCGCACCATCGCCTCGCCCCAGCGCGCCAACCTGGCCATGTCCGGTGCGTCGGCACGCCCTTCGGTCGCCGCGGCGTTGAGGAAGATGCGCCCCGCCATCGTGCGGTGGTCGGCGTTTGCGATCTCGAAGCCCTTCGCGCAGTACGCGTCGAGCGCTTCGATCGCCTTGCCGTAGTCGCGGTCGAGGTAGTGCTGCAGCGCCACGGCGTAACCGAACGCACCGAGGTCCTTGCCCTCGTTCTCGTGCAGCCACGCAGCGAGCCTGTCCTTCTGTTCCTGCTGGATCGGCGTGCTGGGCGGCCGGTCGAAGACGTGGTCGAGCGCGGCCTGGGCCGCGGGATCGATCTGGGCCTCGAGCGCCGCCACGAACGAGAGGAACAACACCGCCGGATGGAACTTCATGGAGACAGCCTCTTGCCCGGGCCGTGACCCGGTCGCGCGATTCTGCCGGCCGGTCCCGGCGGCGGCCAGACGCCGACGACGCTCCCGAGCGCAGTCATGAAAACGATACGTCTGCCGGCGGCGCCCGCTCGGCCCCCGCGCGATCATCGGAAATCTTGGCAAGAGTCGGGCCCCGGATGCCACTGCGGACGAGGCATCCGTGCACACACCGCATGACCATCTGTTCCACACTACCTTCCGTCACCCGACCCACGCCGCGGGCTGGCTTCGGTCCATCCTGCCCCGGACCATCGCCGAGGCGCTGGACTGGTCGACGCTGGCGCCCGCGGCGGAGCGCGTGCCGAGCCTGCGCCTGCGCTCGCACACCGCCGACCTCGTGTTCGTCATCCAGCTGCGTGGCAGCGGCAGGCTCGTGCTCCTCGTCATCGAGCACAAGGCGAACCCGGATCCACACACCACGTCGCAGGTCCTGCGCTACGTCGTGTACCTGCGGCGGCTCGGCGAACGGCAGGGTGCCGGGCGCGAACTGCTCGTCGTGGCGGTCGTACTGTTCCACGGCGACTCACCGTTGCCGGTGGCCCGAGCAGACGAAGGACTCGAAGCACCACTGGCCGCGGCGTTCCAGGCCTTGCAACCGCAGCTCTCCGTCGTGATCGATGACCTGACAGGCCGGACCGAGTCGGACCTTCGCCGACCCGGCCTCACCGCATTCGCCCAGATCACGCTGCTCTGCCTGCGCTTCCTGCGCCACTTCACGGGCCCGGAGCTCGCCGCCATCGATCGCTGGGGCGATCTGCTGCGCGCCATCGAGGGTCAGCACGGCCCCCCACCCGGCGAGGACGCGCTCGACGCCATCGGCTGGTATGTTCTCGCGGTCACCGATGTGGCTGCCGAGCACGTGCAGATGGCCTTCTCCAAGAACCTCAACCGACCCACGGAGCTGATCATGAGTACTCTCGACAAGGTGCGTCGCCAAGGCCGCGCCGAAGGCCACGCCGAAGGTCGCGCCGAAGGCCACTTCGAAGGGCAGGTCAGCGTGCTGCTTCGACAGCTGAACAGGCGCTTCGGTCCGCCGCCGGCCGGTCTGGTGCAGCGCGTGCAGGTCGCGAGCCCGACGGAGCTCGAACGCTGGCTCGACCGCATCCTCGATGCGAACACGCTCGACGAAGTGTTCGCGCGCTGACGCGCAGCGGCCTACAGGAACCCCGACACCGCCAGGTCCTCGCCGCACGGCTCGTAGCGCACGTCGCGCAGGCGCCAGGCCTCGGCCATGAAGCCGCGTCCTTCGCCGGCGACGGGCGTCGGCGACGACTTGCCGCCGATGATCTTCGGCGCCACGAACGCTAGCACCTGGTCGACGCAGTTCCACGCCAGCATCTGCGCGACCAGGCCGCCGCCACCCTCGACGAGCACGCGGCGCAACCCGCGCTGGTGCAGCTCGCGGAACGCGTGGCCGAGGTGCAGGCGGCGCGGCCCTTCGGCGGTGCCGATGTGGATCACCGTCACGCCGAGGTCCTGCAGGTGCCCGCTGCGGCGCCGGTCGACGTCCTCGCTGGCGAGCAGCCAGGTCGGCATCTGCCGCGCCGTGCGCACGAGGTTGCTGTCGTCATCGACCTCGCCGAGCGGGTCGACGACGATGCGGATCGGTTGTCGGCCGTCGACGTGGCGCACGGTCAGCTCCGGATCGTCGATCTGTGCGGTGCGGAAGCCGACCATCACGCCGCAGCAGCGGGCTCGCAGTTCGTGCGTTCGCCGCCGCGCCTCGGGGCCCGAGATCCAGCGCGCCTCGCCCGACGGGGCGGCGGTCTTGCCATCGAGCGTCATCGCCCACTTGCACAGCGTCCACGGCCGATCGAGCCCGAGCGCCTTCTTGAACGGCTCGTTCATCGCGTCGCACTGCGATCCCAGCACGCCGTCGACCACTTCGGCGCCGGCCTGTTCGAGCATCGCGAGCCCCTGGCGTCGATGCCGCAGATCGGGGTCGACGCTGCCGATCACGACGCGCCGCACGCCGGCCGCGACCAGCGCCTGCGCACACGGCTCGGTCTTCTTGCCCAAGACGCCCTTCGGTGTCGAACACGGTTCCAGCGTCACGATCGCCGTGTCGGGGCGCCGGCCCGCTCGGCCGGCCTCGGCGAGCGCCATCGCCTCGGCGTGGCGGCCGCCGAAGAACTCGTGCCAACCGCGGCCGATGACCTCGCCGTCCTGCAGCAGGATGCAGCCGACGCGCGGGTTGGGTTCGACCTCGCCCCGACCTCGTTGCGCCAGGTCGAGCGCTTCGTGCATCAGCGCTTCCTCGTTCACGGCCGTGCGGCCTCGACCGGATCGTGCGCCGAGGTCTCGGCCTCGTCGGGCGCCAGCAGCTCCCCGAGCACCGAGTGCGCGAGCGCCTCGGTGATGCGCACCGGCACGTACTGGCCGAACAGCTCGCGGTCGCTGGCGGCGAAGTGCACGAGCCGATGCTGCGCCGTGCGGCCGCTGAGCCGACCGTGCACCTTGCTGTCGCCCTCGACGAGCACCTCGGCCGTGCTGCCGACCAGGGTCCGGTTCCGGGCCAGCGTCAGC
>DASUFY010000150.1:0-2348 GCA_036274315.1 Planctomycetota bacterium
CAGCACGACCCCCTCACCGGCCTGCCCAACCGCATTTCCATGCAGCAGCGCCTGTCCCTGGCCATGGAGATCGCGAAGCGCAACCGCAAGAAGGTGGCGGTCATGCTCGTCGACCTCGACGGCTTCAAGACGATCAACGACACGCGCGGCCACCGCGCGGGCGACCAGGCGCTCGTGCAGCTCGCGGCGCGACTGCGCACCAGCGTGCGCGGCTCGGACACCGTCGCCCGCTACGGCGGCGACGAGTTCGTGATCCTCGCCGGCGAGCTCGATCGCGGCGCCGACGCCGGCATGATCGCCGAGAAGGTGACCGACATGGTGCAGGTGCCGCTCGCGCTGGAGGGCGGACCGATCCGCGTTTCCTGCTCGATCGGCATCAGCGTCTTTCCCGACGACGGCGAGGATCCCGAGCAGCTGATTGCGCTCGCCGACAAGGCCATGTACGCCACGCGCTCGGCCGGCGAGCAGCGCTATGCCTTTGCCGCACCGCCGGACGCGGCCTAGAAGCTGGTCTTCGATTCGACCGTCAGCTGGTAGGCCTTGATGGTCGGATCGTGGTGTAGGGGAAAGGCCAGGTCGATGTGCAGCGTCTGGCCGCGCGCGCTGCGGGCGCTGAGCAGGCGCAGGCCGAAACCCGCGTCGGCGTACCAGCGCACCTGGCCGCCGTTGTTGTCGTAGGGCCCGCCCCAGGCGCGCCCGACGTCATAGAACACCGCGCCGCCGACGCGGATCAGCTGGAACGGGTACCAATCGCTGTAGAAGCGCTGCTCGGCCGTGAAGAGGACGCGGCGCTCGCCCAGCCGGTAGTTGGTCGGATAGCCGCGCAACCCGGTCTCCCCGCCCAGCGAGAGGAAGTGGGCGTCGTCGGAGAAGTCCGTCGCGTCGGCCTGCAGGGCGAGGTACAGCAGCGCGCCGTTCCTGCGGCGCTGATAGTAGGTCAGGCTGCCGCCGACGTACAGATTGTCGCTCTGGCCGTTCGAGTATTCGCCCGAGAACGAGCCCGCGGCGAGCAGCGTGCGCTGCTCCGAGAAGCGCAACCCCCCGCTGATACTGGCGCCGTACTGCGTGACAGACTCGGTGGAGCCCAGGCGACGCAACGACTGGCCGATGTCGGCATCGAACTGCAGGCCGAGCTTCTGATATTCGGGGCGCCCGATGCTGTTCACGTTTTCCGTCTGCCGGTAGTCGTCCTCGACCGCCTGGTAGTGGAAGTACGGCGTGTACAGGGTGCGATCGTCGGGGGGCGGGGCGGGATCCAGGGGGTCGGTCGAGTAGTTCTCCTGCAGGTACCGCAGGCCGGTCGAGAAGCGGTGCGTCCAGCCATCGACGAGACCCTTCGACCAGCCGCCCGACACGTTCGCGCTATCCGCCACGCGCCGGAATTTGCCGATGGGGCTTCCGTCCGCGTACCGGGTGAGCAGGCGGCTGTCCTTGAAGGCGGACAGGTCGCCCGACCAGCGGGCATCGAGGTGGTAGAAGGGCCGCGTCACGTTGAAGCCCTGGGCGCTGCCGTCGGTGAACGACGAATGCGTGTAGCCGAGGATTGTGTGGCCGTCCATCGCGTACGGGTAGTTCAGGTCGACGTTGACGGCGCGCCGCGAGCCGCCGGCCGTGCTGACCTCAGACGTCGCGCTCGTGCCGATGCCCAGGCTGATGCCCGTGCCGAGCAGGTTCCGGTCCCCGATCTTGACCGAGCCGGTGGTGGTGCCGCCCGCATAGCTCGCGCCCCCGCCCAGCTCGAGCGACCAGGTGTCGCGCGTCACCACCTCCAGGTCGACGACCCCGTCGTGGAGCGCAATGGGGCGGATGTGGACCTCGTACAGGTAGGAGTTGCCGCGCAGCAGCCGCTCGGTCTCCTGGATCTTCTGCACGCTGAGGCGTTCGCCGGTACGAAAGAGCAGCTGTCCGCGGATCACCTCGGGGCGCGTCTGCACGTGCAGGTTGTTGGCGAGCCGGAACAGCCAGTTGTCCTCCTTCGGGTCGCTCAGGTCGAAGACGTCGTGCGTGACGACCCGGATCTCCCCGATCACGACGCCGGCGCCTTCGAGCTCCTCGAGCGAGGGCAACGGCGCCTGCGCGACGGCCGCGGCGGCAAGCGCCGTCAGCAGTACGCCGACCAGGACGCGCAGAATCAAGCCGCCGGCCGTCAGCGCGGCGCGAGCCGCGACGCCGCCCAGGCCAGGTCGACGTTGCCGCCGGAGAGCACCACCCCGACCTTGCGGCCGCGCGCGTCGAGCTTGCGCTCGAGCAGCGCGCTGGCGGCGAGCGCGCCGGTCGGCTCCACCACGAGCTTCATGCGCTCCCACAGCAGCGCCATTGCCCGCAGCAGCTCGTCGTCGGTCACGGTG
>DASUFY010000151.1:0-6527 GCA_036274315.1 Planctomycetota bacterium
GTGGTGTCGTCGCCCGAGCTGCAGGCGCGCTACTTCGAACGCCAGGCCGAACTGCTCGACAGCGTGCACGCGACCGCCTGGCTGCAGCTGCTGTACGCGGATCCGGACCTGTCGACGTGGCCGAGCCCGCTTCCCGCCAACCTGCCGCTGTTCACGAGCATCGGGATCGCCGACAGCACGTTCGCGCCGAAGCCCGCGTTGGCGGTGTGGGACCTGTTGTTCGCGCGCGCCTGGGCGCCGTAGCGAATCGCAGCCGGATCTCGAGTCTTCGGAAGGCGTCGATCACGATCACGCCGAGTCCCGTTCGCGGCGCAGAATCGCGGCGGCCGACTCACTGAGCTTGACGCGCTTGCGGGAACGCAACCGTTCGCGCATCTGCGCCGCGGTCGGCAGCATCGCCAGACGCGTGATCTCCCGCAGCAGGTATTCCGTAAGCGACATCCCGGCATCCGCGGCACACGCCTTCAGGTGCCTGTGAACGGCTTCCGGGACGTTGCGGATCTGGATCCTCTTCGGCATGTGGTGAGCATGTGTGCATGTGCTGCACATGTCCAGGCGCGCCGGGACGTTGGCACGCCTGCGGCGAGTGGGGGTCCCGGCGCCGTGTGGCTTAGCGACCCATCGCCAATGTCATGGCGCACGCCGCAGACGCGCACCGCGAATCGCGGCCGGATCTTGAGTCCGATGCCGCGGCCCGGGTGAAGTAGCGACGATGACCGTCGAGCAATCGTTCCGGCGCTACCGCGAACACGGCGACGTGAAGGCGCTCGGCGCCGTGTTCGATGCGGTCGCCCAGGAACTCGCGCTCGTCGCGGCCCACCTGGCGCCGGCCGGCGTCGACGCCGAGGACCTCGTGCAGGCGACGTTCCTCGCCGCGATCGAACATCGCGAACGCTGGGACCCGGCGCGCGCGCTGCTGCCGTGGCTGATCGGCATCCTCACCAACCAGGTGCGCCGCGAACGGCAGCGCACGCGGCGCCCGCGACCTGCGTGCACCGACCCCGTGGTTCCCGATCCGCTCGACGTCGTCGAGTCGCAGGAGGTCGGCGAGCGCATCGCGGCGGCCCTGCGCGGCCTCCCGCGCCAGTACCGACAGGCGCTGACGCTGCGGCTCCTGCATGGCTTGCAACCCGCGCAGATCGCGACGGCGCTCGGCTGTCCGGTCGCGACCTGCAAGACGCGGCTGCAGCGCGGCCTCGAGATGCTGCGCCGCACGCTGCCGGCCGGCATCGCGCCGGCGTTCGCGTTCGTGCTGGCGTCGGGCCGGGGCCTCGCGAGCTGCCGCGAGGTCGTGCTCGGCAAGGCCGCGGCCGGCGTCGCGGTCGCCAGTGCCGCGTCGACCACCGTCGTCGCCGGAGTCCTCATGAAGAAGACCCTCACTGTCGCCGCGCTGCTCGGCATGCTCGCCACCGCCGCCGCACTCTGGTCCCCGGGCTCGGCCCCGAACACGCCGCCGGCTGCCCCACGGCCGGCCGGCGAGCTGGTCGCCGCGACGCCCGCCGCGACCGCGCGCGACGCCGACCTGGAACGCGCGCCGATTGCAACCGTCGCGCAGCCGGCGCGCACGGACGAGACGCCGACGCTGCACGGCCGCGTCGTCGACGAAGCGGGAACCGCGCTGCCCGACGTGCTCGTCGCGCTCGGCCGCACGAGTCCCGACGGCGAGTTCGCCAGCGCCGAGATGTTCCTCATGTACCGCGCGCTCAACCCCGGCGAGCCGGGGCTGCCGCGCGACCGCCTGCGCCGCACCGACGCACAGGGTCGCTTCGCGTTCGACGCCATGCTGCGCGGACAGGGTTCGGTGCTCGCGGCCTGGAGTCCGACGCGCGGCGTCGCGTTCCTGCCGCTGGCGGCCGACACCGACGGCACGCCGCAGGTGCTCGTGCTGCCCGACCACGCGCAGCTGTACGGCCGCGTCACCGGCGCCGACGGCCAGCCCGTGCCGAACGTGTACCTCAACGTCTACCCCGACCGGAGCGGCATGCCGGCCGCCACCGCGCGCACCGACGCCGAGGGCAACTACCGCACGGTGCCGCTGCCTGCCGCGGCCTATCGCATCTACGGCGACTCCCCCGCCCATGCCTCGACCGAGGCGACCGCCGCACTGGGCACCGGCGACGTGCGCGTCGATCTCGAGATGCCGTTGCTGCCCGTGCTCTCGGCGCTGCTCGTCGACGCGCAGCAGGTCGCCTGGACCGGCGTGCGCATCGAGAACACGTGCGGCATCGACGTCGCTCGCCTCGCGGTGCTCGCGACGCGCGAGTCGATCGAGCGCCGCGCCGCTGCCGGCCGCGGCGGCAGGAACGAAGAGGCGCTGCGCTACGACCCGGCGACCGGCCGCGTGCAGGGTCCGATCCGCGACAGCGAGGTCGCGTTCCTCTCGCTGTGGTGGAGCGAAGCCCGCCTCGCCGAGGTGCCGCTGCAGAGCCTCGACGAGCGCAGCATCGAGTTGCAGCTGACGGCGCCGGCGATGCAGACGCTGCGTGTGCACGTGACGTTCGCGCCCCATCCGGCGACCCCGGTGCAGACCACCGTGCGCCTCGACCGCCCCGCCGGCCGCCTCGCCGTGCAGTTCGCGACCCAGGCCGAGTTCACGTTCTCGGGCAGCGAGGCGAGCCTCACGGTGCCGGCGGCCGAGGTCCCGACGGCGTGGTGGCTGTCGGTGGCGAGCGAAGGCTATACCCCGTACGACCAGCCGCTGGTCTGGCCGGCAAGGACGCCGCTGCTCGTACGCGACGTCGCCCTCGAACGCACGACGCGCATCATCGCTGGCGTTGTCGTGGGCCCCGATGCGGCACCGCTCGAGAGCGCGACGGTGCTCGTGCTGAGCGCCGACGGCACGTTCGTCGGCCGGCGCACGCGGGTCTCGGCCAGTACCGACCGCGACGGCCGGTTCCACGTCGACGACCTGCCCGACCGCGCGCTGCGGCTGCTCGTCGATGCCGACGAACGAGGCATGGCCGCTGTCGAGGTGCCGCGCGACGCCGCGATGCCGCTGCGCGTCGTCGCCGCGAGGCCGCGCTCGCTCGAGGTGCGCGGCGCGGACGGCGAAGGAACACATCTGCGCGTGCTCGACGCCGACGGGGCCCCGCTCGTCGACGACCGGCTGCGCGGCTGCACGCGCTACGGCGCGACGACGCTGCGGCTGTGGGTGGCCGGGCAACCGCAGCGCATCGAGGGCTACCTGCCGGGCAGCCCGTTGCCGTACGCGGCCGGAGACCGGGCGGGCGACGGCGACACGTTCGTGCTGATGCCGATCGCCAGGTAGCCGGTGCGCGCGGCGACTCGCTCGAGCCGGGCCGCGGTAGCATGGACGTAGACGGGTCGACCGCGACCGGCGCGTGCGGCCGAGCTGCGGCGCGTCGCGCGGCACGAGGTGCGACGCTGGCAACGACCGAATGCGGCACGCTGGGGATCAGGGGCAGGTCCGTGACAGGTGAGGTTCTCTTGCGCCGCCCCTTTCACCACGCCCAACGTGGGATCGACGCGCCCGGATATCCAAGTTGGACCACAGCGACACCGCATTGCGCCATGGTGCCACTGTTGTGACGGCCACCCTGCGTGGTCTAATGGTCGTTGGCGACGACGACGGCACTCCACAACGTCGCACCTCCCGATGCCACCTCCTTCGAAGAAGTCTCGCAGCGTGTTCATCAGCTACGCTCGATCCGACGACGTCCTCGCTCGCCGGTTGGCAGAACGCCTGCGCGAGGAGCACTTCGAGGTGTTCTTGGATGTGGAGCAGGAGCCTGGCGCGAACGTCGCCAAGATCACTGGCAAGGCACTCGAGAGTGCCGACGCTGCAGTCGTTCTGTTGTCGAAGGACTCGATGCAGTCGCCCTGGTTCGCCCGTGAGTGGGAGTACCTGCTCGGCTCCAAGCGGTACGAAGGGCGCGTCGTTCCGGTGTTGATTCCGGGTACTCCCGAAGAATCGGTGCCCTGGATCTGGAAGCACCTGAGTCACGTGCGACCCGCTGCCACCTGGCCGGTGACGGCAAATCGGGTCGTGCGCGCTCTTCGCGACATGTTCAAGGCGGCCTGAGCGTGGCTCGCTCGCGCGGTGGGAAGCCGGCGGAGCTCTTCCTGTCGCACGCCAACTCGGATCGCGAGACCGCGGGGGCAATCGCCGGCACACTTCGGCAGCACGGAATCCCCGTCTGGTTCAGTTCCACGAACATCCAGGGTGCTCAGCAATGGCACGACGAGATCGGTGCCGCGCTCGCGCGCTGCGACTGGTTCTTGCTGCTGCTGTCCAAGAAGGCGGTCGTGCGCCCGTGGGTGAAACGGGAGTTGCTGTTCGCTCTCAATGACCGGCGCTACGAGAACCGCATCATGCCGGTTCTGCTCGGTGCTTGCGATTGGAAGCGGCTGAGTTGGACGCTGGGCGCGTTGCAGATGATCAACATGACGCGCGACGTGGCGGCGGCCTACCGCGAGATTCTGGCAACTTGGGGAGTGGGGCTCGATCCATCGCGGTGTGTCACGCCTCGCCGGCCTCGTCGCCGGTAGCGCGCTGCCCGGTTTGCCGGGCAGGCGCACACGCACACGAGCGCGTCACCCCTCGCTCGCCGGAGCCCCCTGCTGCAGCCGCCGGAACGCGTTCCTGGTGCCGAGCACCGCGATGCGCCAGCCCGCCTGCAGCACGAGCTCCGGCGTCGCCGCGGCGACCTGCTCGCCGTTCGCGCCGGGCACGAGCGCCATCACGACCACGATCTCCTCGCGCATGTCGGCCGGCAGCGCGTCGACGGCGTGTCCGATCCAGGCATCGGGCACGTCGATCGTGCGGAAGAAGTAGCCCTGTGGCAGCGACAGCGCCTGGTTGGCGCCGAAGCGCAGGTTGCGCCGCTGCTGGCCGAGCACCTCGCTGCCGAGCAGCGTCAGCACGTCCTGGTGGCAGATGCGACCGAGCAGCCGGCGCGGCGGTGCTGCCGCGACGACCGCCATCTCGCGCAGCTCCGGATCGTCGAACAGCGGCATCACGGCCGCGATCGACTGATCGGGCGTGACCGTGACCGCGGGCCGCGTCAGGTCGGCGGCGATGACGGCCGACGTCGGGCTCGGATCGTTGAGGAACGACTTCACGTCCTGCAGCTCGATGCGACCGCTGACCGCACCTTCGTCGTCCTGCACGTAGATCGTGTCGCCGCGGTGCGTGCCCAACAGGTTCATGACCTCGGCGAAGCGCGCCGTCGCGCGCACCGTCGGGCAGTCCCGCCGCAGCACGTCGCGCACGTAGGTCGAACGGATCGCGAGGTCCTCGATGCCGCTCGGCAGCTGCTCGCCCTTCGCCTTGATCGCCGCGGTGTAGTAGCTGTCCTCGACGAGCAGGCTCGCGGTGATGCTCGCGACGATGCTGCACAGCATCACGGGCAGCGTCAGCTCGTAGTGGCCCGTCAGCTCGAACACGATCACGACCGCGGTCACGGGCGCGTGCATCGTCGCCGCCATCAGGCCCGCCATGCCGACGAAGACGAACGTCGTCGACTCGCCGGGCGTGATCGTCGTCACGAAGCCGAGCAGGTAGGCGAAGAACGCGCCGAATGCGGCGCCGATGACGAGGTTGGGTGTGAAGATGCCGCCGAGGCCGCCCGAACCGACGGTGGCGACGGTGGCCGCGAGCTTCCACGCGAACAGCGTCGCGATGACGCCGACGCCCGGCGTGCCCTTCGCGAGCTCGCCGATGACCTCGAAGCCGTTGCCCCAGGTCTGCGGCATGAAGGTGCCGATCGCGCCGACGAGCAGGCCGCCGAGCGCGAGCACGCACGGCATCGGCAACCGCACGGCGCGGAACGTGCGTTTGCCCCAGATCAGCGCGGCGCGGAACAGGATGCTGCCGATGCCGCACAGCACCCCGAGCAGCATCGCCGCGAGCACGAGCGCCCACGGCAGCTCGGCGATCGCGTGCGCGCTCTTGTCGTAGAGCGCGATCTCGCCGAACATCATGTGCCGCACCATCGTCGCCATCACCGACGCGACGACGATCGGCGCGAAGACGTCCATCGCGAAGTTGCCGAGCACGGCCTCCATGACGAAGATCGCGCTCGCGATCGGCGCGTTGTAGGACGTCGCCATGCCGGCCGCGACGCCGCAGCCGATCAGCACGGCCTTCGCGCGCGAGCCGAGGCGCGTGGCGCGCCCCAGCAGCGACGCGACGGTGGCGGCGATCTGCAGGTTGGAACCCTCCTTGCCGATGCTGCCACCGGAGACGATCGTGCACGCCGACGACAGCGTCTGCACGACGCTCTCGCGGAAGCGCAGCATGCCCTTGCGCAGGTGCACGAGCACCACGAGGTCGGAGATGCCGAACGGCGCCTTCTTGCCGCGCAGCGCGAGCAGCACGAGGCCCGCGACGAGCCCGCCGACCGTCGGCATCAGCAGCGTCTGCCACCACGACAGATGTTCGCGCACGGCCTGCGACAGCGACGGCCTGTAGTCCTCGGTGCGCACGACGCCCGTCAGCAGGTCCTGGATGTGCAGCAGACCTTCCTGGAACAGGTTGCCGAGCAGGCCGCCCGCGATGCCGACGA
>DASUFY010000152.1:0-2495 GCA_036274315.1 Planctomycetota bacterium
ATCGAGTCGCTCGGCACGCTCGGTGTGCCCGAGGCGCTGCCGTTCCTCATCGATTGGACCCAGGACCCCGACGCCGAGATCGCCGCCAAGGCCAAGGCCGCGGTCACCGCGATCCACCTGAATCCGCGCCGTTGAGGTCGACAGGACTCGCTCACGCCAAATCGAGACTCCGCAGTGTCTCAATGCAGTCCTGCTCGAAATGCTGGAACGCAATCAGCCGACGCAGAGGCGAGAAGTCATCGATCAGCTCCGCGACTCGCCTCACTCGTGCCGCCATGTCTCTCTGGAAGCGTTTGCGCTGTCTGCCACGAACCTCCGCTGCCGCGAGCAGGGCATCGCGCAGCGTGGCCTTCGGGTTCGGTACGTCTTCGATGCGCCGCAGGGCCGGCAGCTCGAGAGGTGACTTGCCCGCGGGGCGGTCTGCAGCGCGGCGGATCGCGGCCTCATCGATGAGCAGCCATGCCTCGGTCATCCGCACCGGAACGACTCTGACCATGGGGCAGTCTGCCGGTGGGATCTCCGCTCGTCTGACAGCTGGATCCTGTGCTTCTGCGTCGCGATGCACGAACAGGATGGTCGGGCGAAAGAGGGCGACCGTGTCATTCATCTCGGCGCGGAGGTCGTTGCTCGGCACTCGAGCCCGGAATCCAGGGTGCGGCAGTTCGAGGTCCTTGGAGCACTGGTTGATCGTCCACGCGATGATCGACAACAGCGCGGTGTCGCTCGAACCGTCCGCGAGCAGTGCGAATCGAAGCACGCGCTGCATCACGGCAGATACATCTGCCCGCGAGGCAGCCCGCCGACCCAGTGCTGGAAGTACTCGCGCGAAACCAGGTCTTCATCGGGTCGCCAGAGTTCCGGGTAGTCGACGGGTCGTATGCGCGCATATGTGCCTGAGGGAGCCTTGACAGATTCGACGAAGAGGACCTCAGTTGCCGGCAGCTGGGAGACCACACCCGGCGAGTGCGAATTGACGACGACTTGGCGAAGCGGATTGTCGGCTGGATCGACCGGCTCCTCGGGGTCCGCGGCGTAGTCCGAGAGAAGTCGCATCAGGGCGGGGATGCCTCTCGGCTCGATGCCGTTCTCCGGCTCCTCGATGCAGAGTACGCGGCTGGACCTGGTGTCCATCTGCATCGCCACCAATGCGAGGTAGCGCAGCGTTCCCTCGGAAAGGGCTCGCGGAGGCATCCACAGTTCGGATTCGCGAAAGCGGACTTCGACGACGTAATGCTGCCTGGCTTCGTCTTCGTGCACGCGCACCGCATCGACTCCAGCAACGAGGCGCGCCAATTGGTTCGCGGCTTCGGCACACACTTGCTGCATGGCATCGCTGTTCTTGTTGGTGCCAGGGCTGCCATTCACGGGAGGCGTCAAGCGTTCGCGGCCGAGGCGGCGCAAGGTCGCCGCGATGTGTCGGCCATATTCGTCGACGGGTGCGGTTTCCCCGAAGCGATCGGGCGTGCGTAGCGACGAGGGCTCGAGGTGCACCGAATGCCAGGACGCCATCTCGCGCCGCGCGGCGACGACCGTCGGATGCTCCTTGGAGCCAGTGCCACCCAGGATCGTTCGCGGCGACGGACCCGCCGGCACGGGTCGTCCACGACTGCCGCCGTCGCCGTGAAGAACGATGCGCGGTTGGCCGCCTTCGACCTTTGTCGAGATGAACGCCGTACCAAACCGTTCTGCCTTCACGACCGAGTCGCGGAACGAGCGTGAGTGGGGGAACAGGATGACCTTCGTCGCATCGCCCTTCTTCTGGTGCTTCAGTTCCTCCTCGATCAGGACGAGCCGGTTCTCGTCCGGGGAGTAGTGGAATGCGACCGTGTAGGTGAGCAGGCTCGCCGTCGGTTCGACCGGCTGGCCGAAGTCATCCTCGACACGCAACGGCGCCAGCATGTCGGCGACGAATCGCATGTCGGTGCCTGGGTCGCGATTCGTGATCAGGTCCAGCGCGCTGAAGCTGCCCTCCGTCGGTTGCCGGATCGCTTCGGCTGCCTTCTGAATCTCGTCATCAGCCAGGTGACGCAAGAACTGGATGGCGTCGAACACGTTCGACTTGCCGACGCCGTTGGGGCCGACGAAGCAGGTCAAGGGGCCGAACCGGACGTCCACGTCGCGCAGGTTCTTGAAGCCCTGGATGCGAAGCCTCAGCAGCATGCGCGGAACTTACCGGGTCGGGCAGCGGCATGCAGCGTGCAGAATGGCCTGCGGAAGGTCCCCGGACATCTCGAGGTCGGACCTCGACTTTTTGAGGTCACGCCTGGGCGCGGATGCGAACTCCGGCGGGCTACGAGGCCAACGACCGGAGGGGCGAACCGCCCCCACGACGTTCGCCCCGTGACACGGGGGCCCGACAACTTCTCACCTCCCCACGTGCCGACCCGCCGCTGGCTCGTATCATCGTCGCCCCGATGGACGCTCGCACTCGTTGGTTCACGTTCCTGGGTCTCCTGACCGCCCTGCTGGCCCCGCTGCCGGCGCAGGGCAAGAAG
>DASUFY010000153.1:0-10242 GCA_036274315.1 Planctomycetota bacterium
GTGGCGAACAGTTCGTAGAGCTGGATGACGATGTCCTCGCTCCAGTCGAGCGGTTCGCTGAGGTCGACCAGCCGCGTCTCGATGCCCATGATCTTCTTCTTCAGCGGCTTGCCCGCCTCGAAGATCGGGATGGTGTTGCCCTGGCTCTTCGACATCTTCGCCGCCTGGCGCTTCTGGCCTTTGGTCAAGAACAGCACGCGGTCGAGCGGCGCGTAGAACTCCAGGCCAACGGCGCCGTGGCGCGGCGTGACCACGCAGCGTTCACCGGGATTCTCGGCGAGCACGCGCAGGGCGCGCTCGTGCACGGCGATGTGCGGCAACGCGTGCGCGTGCTCCGCGGCCAGCAGGACCTCCAGCTCCTCGGTGCTGCGCAGCTCGGCCCCGGGGTGCCGGCCGAGGATGCCGGCGAGCAGGGCGCGGAACTCCTTCGCGTAGGCCTCAGGCTCCACCAGCTGGCCGTTGTCGCGTCGCTTCGGCTCGATCGCCGTGACGACCTGCAGCACCGTGCCCTTCTCGAACGTGGTGCCCGGCACCCGCGCGCCCGCGCCGATCTTCCCGGCCGGGATGCGGAACACCGGTTGGTCGGGGCAGAAGGCGTTGTTGAACAACTGCGCCATGTCGCGCGTCATCTCGACGTGCTGGTCCTGATCCTGGCCGACCGGCACCAGGTCGGCCTGCGGCGCCAGGATGTCGGCTGCCATCAGCATCGGGTAGGTGAACAGGCCCGCTGATGCGAACAGCCCGCGCGCGACCTTCTCCTTGTAGCTGTGCGCGCGTTCGAGCAGGCCCATGCCGGTGACAGTCGCCAGCAGCCACGTCAGCTCGGTGACCTCGGGCAGGTCTGACTGCCGGTAGAACACGCTGCGCTTCGGGTCGAGCCCGACGGCGAGGTAGGTCAGCGCCACGTCGCGCGTGTTGGCCGCCAGCGCCGCCGGGTCGCGCAGGCTGGTCAGCGCATGGTAGTCGGCGATGAAGTAGAAGCAGTCGCCATCCGCCTGCATGGCGACGTGGCGCTTGATGGCGCCGAAGTAGTTGCCGAGGTGCAGGGAGCCGGAGGGCTGGACACCAGACAGGATGCGCGGACGCGGAGTCATGAGGCGAGCAGGCTAGCGCGGGCCAGCGCGGTTCGCGCCTGTGTCTGCCCCGGTCGCGGTCGACTCGCAGCATCACTCGCCGCAGTCGCCGGGTCGCGCTCACCGTCCGGTTCGCGTGCCGGCAGCCGGCGAGCCCGTTCGCGCCGCAGATGCCGCGCGTGGTTGCCGAGCATGCCGCACAGCCACGGCAGCACCGGCCGCCCCGGTTCGAACTGCGCGCGCGCTTCGATCGCCTGCACGAAGGTGCGCTGCAGCAGGTCCTCGGCGTCGGCGCGGTTGCCGCACAGCCACACCGCCACGTGCAGCAGCTCTGCCGCGGTGCGGTCGAACACCGCGCCCAGCGCCGCGGGATCGCCCGAACGGGCCCGGTCCTGCTCGCGCTGGCCGTCCGGGACGGCAGCCTCGACAAACACGCGGGATCGAAGTCGATCACGACCTGGCGCGTGCTCTAGCACGAGCCTTGCGCGCGTCGGCGTCCAGCTCGTGAGGCGTTGCCCACGCCGAAGCGGGCATGCATTCGAGGCGCCGGCGTGCCTATGCTCTGCGCGCCCCGATGACCAGTCCGCTCCGCCCAGCAGTGCTCTGGCCCCTCGCCCTGGCGGTGGGCGTCGGCGTGTTCTTCGTGACGTGCCTCACCGAGCCGGCGGAAACGCATACGCTCAACTTCGGCACCGAGTACGGCGAGATGGCGAAGGCGCCGTTCGCGCTGTTGGGCAAGTTCCCACACCGCTTGCTGGCTCCGCTCGTCGCACACGTGCTCGGGCTCGCGGGCGAGCGCTACTGGATGTTCGCGCACGGCTGCACGATGCTGCTGATCGCGATGATCTTCGCCACCGCGGAACGGCACGGCGCCCGACCGTGGCAGGCGCTGCTGCTGACCACGGTGATCGGCTTCACGGGCACGATCCAGATCTACAAAGGTCACGTCGGCTATCCCGATCCGATCACGTGGGCACTGATGCTGGCGACGATCCTCGCCGTTCGCCGCCCGGTGCTGTTCTGGAGCCTGCAGTTCCTGAACGTGATGCACCACGAGCAGATCCTGTTCTTCTGGCCGTGGCTCCTGTACTGGCGGCACCGCGACGACTGGCGCACGGCGAAGAGCTGGCTGCCGGACGTGCTCGGCGGCGCCGTGGCGGCCGGGGCGTACTACCTCTGGTGCGCCTACGTGCACCACCACGCACCCACGCAGTTGCTGACGACGGAGCACTACGAGAAGGTCAACTACTTTCCGATTGGCACCATCGGACTCACGGCGCTCAACCTGCTGTCGACCTACATCTGGTTCGGCGCGCTGCCGGTGATCATCGCGTGGCACGTGTTCTTCGACGGCTGGCGCCGCGTTGGGTTCGGCGTCGCGCTCTACCTCGTCTCCCTGCACGCGGTGTTCGGCGTCGCGCACGACGTCTACCGGTTCACGTGCTTCCTGTTCGTGCCGCTGCTGTTCGCCGGCCTCAGGCTCATGACGCAGCGAGCTGGCTGGGTGACCTTGCTCGGGATCGGTCTGCTGAGTGCCGTCGCCATCAAGCGGCAAGCCCCCGTGTTCGAAGAGATCGGTACGGCCGTGCTCGTGGAACAGACCGCGAACGGGCCGGCTGTGCGACCCGAACCCGTGATGACGATCGTGCCCGAGGTGATCCCGATGTTCCCGTGGACCTTCGCCGCCTACGGTCTGGCGTTGATCGCCACGATCGCCGTCGGTTGGGCCTGGGCCCGACGCAGCCGCGTGCCGATAACGCGAGCCGACGACCGTCCCGACCCCACTCCCGAATGACCGCACCGCTTCCCGGCGTGATGCCGATCGCCCACAAGTTCGGTGGCACGAGTGTCGCCGATGCCACGCGCATCGCGCATGTCGTCGACATCCTCGTCGCGCGCAACGAGCCGCAGGTCGTGGTCGTCTCGGCCATGAAGGGCGTGACGGACGCGCTGATCGACCTCGTGCACCGTGCCGCGGCCCGCGATGGCGCGTGGCGGACAGGCGTGGACGAACTCGCCGTCCGCCACGCCGCGGCTGCGTCGGCGTTGCTCGGCGAACACGCCGAACCCGTGCTCGCCTGGCTGCGCAGCGAGTTCGCGGCCCTGCACGATCTGCTGCATGCGCAAGCACTCGTCGGCTCGGTGGCCGACGACCTGCTCGATTTCATCTGCGGCCTCGGGGAGGTGTGGTCGTCGCGACTCGTCGACGCGGCGCTGCGTGCGCGCGGTGCGCCGAGCTGCTGGCTCGATGCACGCGAGGTGCTCGTCGTCGAGAGCAGCGACCTCGGCGCAGTCGTTCAATGGGACGTCTCGCGCCAGCGGCTGACCGAGCGACGGGACGCGCAGGCAACGCGCACCGTGATCCCCGGCTTCGTCGCGCGCACCAGCGCCGGCCGACTGACGACGCTCGGCCGCAACGGCAGCGACTACTCCGCCGCGATCTTCGCGGCGCTGTTCGCGGCGCGCGAGCTGCACGTCTGGAGCGACGTCGACGGCGTGCTGTCCGCCGACCCGCGGCTCGTGCCCGAAGCGGTGCTGATCGAGCGATTGTCCTACTCGGAGGCCTGCGAACTCGCCTACTTCGGCGCCAAGGTGCTGCACCCGCAGACCATGGCGCCCGCCATCGAGCGCGGCATCCCGCTGATCGCGCGCAACAGCTTCCGGCCCGAGCACCCGGGCACGCGCATCGACGCGACGGGCGACCTCGCGCGACCCGTGAAGGGCATCACGACGTTCGGCGGCCTCGCGATCCTCAACCTCGAAGGTGCTGGCATGATCGGCGTGCCGGGCACCGCGGAGCGCGCCTTCGCCGCGCTGAAGCAGGCGCGCGTGTCGGTCGTGATGATCTCGCAGGGATCCTCGGAGCACTCGATCTGCTGCGTGATCCGCGCCGGCGATGCCGAACAGGCGCAGCGCGCCATGCGCGAGGAGTTTGCGCGCGAACTCACCAACCACCAGATCAGCGACGTCTCGGTCGACACGGGCGTCGCCGCACTCGCCGTCGTCGGCGACGGCATGAGCGGCACGCCGGGCGTCGCGTCGCGGCTGTTCGCCTCGCTGGCGCGCGCCAACGTCAACGTGCGCGTGATCGCCCAGGGCGCCTCGGAACGCAACATCTCGGTGGCCATCGACGCCGACGATGCGGCGCGCGCACTGCGCGCCGTGCACGCCGGGTTCTACCTGTCGGCGCTGACGATCTCGTTGGGTCTCATCGGCCCGGGCCACGTCGGCGGCGCGTTCCTGCTGCAGGTGCAGCGCGCCAGGGCGCGACTGCTGTCGCGCCACAACATCGATCTCCGCATCCGCGCGATCGCCGGCGCCACGCGCATGGTGCTCGGCGAGCCGCAGGTGCGATTGCCACACGAACGCGACCACCGCGACCGCGGCACCGACCTGGAGGCGTTCGCCTCGCACGTGCAGACCGACTATCTGCCCCACGCGGTCATCGTCGACTGCAGCGCCAGCGACGCCGTCGCCGACCACTATGCGGGTTGGCTCGAGCGCGGCATCCACGTCATCACACCCAACAAGCACGCGGGCGCTGGCCCAGGGACGCGCCATGCGGCGCTGCGCGGCCACAAGGGCCAGTTCCGCTACGAGTCGACGGTCGGCGCGGGACTGCCGATCATCACGACGGTGCGCGACCTCATCGACACCGGCGACGAGATCCACGCGATCGACGGCATCCTGTCCGGAACGCTCGCCTACCTGTTCAACCGTTTCGACGGATCCGTGCCGTTCAGCGAGCTCGTGCGCGAGGCGCGCCGACTCGGTTACACCGAACCCGATCCGCGCGACGACCTGTCGGGTCGCGACGTGGCCCGCAAGCTCGTGATCCTCGCGCGCGAGAGTGGAGTGCAGACCGAAGTCGATGCCATCCAGCTCGAATCGCTCGTCCCGGCGGCGCTGCGTGAGGTCCCGCTCGAGACGTTCCTGTCGCGGCTCGAGCAGTTGGACGAGCCGATGACCGCTCGTCTCGCCGAGGCGCGGGAACGAGGCCGCGTGCTGCGCCACGTCGCGCATTTCGAAGCCGGGGGCAAGGTCGAAGTCGGCCTGGCGATGCTGCCGTCGGACCACGCGTTCGCCCACATCCGGCTCACCGACAACGTCGTGCAGTTCACGACCGCCCGCTACCGCGAGAATCCGCTCGTCGTGCAGGGGCCCGGCGCGGGGCCCGAGGTCACGGCCATGGGTGTCTTCGCCGACCTGCTGCGCGTCGCGGCGTCCCTGGGAGCGAGGCTGTGAGTGGTGGTCGCGCACGCGCGACCGCGTTTGCGCCGGCTTCGATCGGCAACGCCGCGGTCGGGTTCGACGTGCTCGGCCACACGCTCGCGAGCCCTGGCGATCGCGTGACCGTCACGCGCACGAACTCGGGCACGGTGCGCATCGTCGCGATCCGCGGCGTCGAGGTCGCGCTGCCTGGCGACGCGGCGGCGAACACGGCGGGGCGTGCGCTGCTGGACCTGCTGGCCCTTGCACCGGCGGGCTGGGGCTTCGACGTCGAGATCGACAAGGGCATCGCGCTGGCTTCGGGCATGGGCGGTTCGGCGGCATCTGCGGTCGCCGCGGTCGTCGCCGCCAACGCGCTGCTGCCGGCGGCGCTGGACACGGCCAGGCTCTACGCCGCCGCGATGCAGGGTGAGGCCGCGGCGAGCGGCGCGCCGCACGGCGACAACGTCGGGCCGGCATTGCTCGGCGGGCTCGTCATCGCGCCGGCCCACGGTGCACCGGTGCGCGTACCGACGCCCGATTGGTTGCACATCGGCCTCGTTCGCCCGCACCTCGCGCTCGAGACGCGGCGCGCGCGCGCCGTGCTGCAGGGCCCATACGAGCTCGGCGACTTCGTGAGACAGAGCGAGGGACTGGCGCTGGTGCTGGCCGGTTGCTTCACGAGCGACGCAGACCTGCTGCGACGCGGCCTGCGCGACGTGCTCGTCGAACCGCGCCGCGCGCCGTTGATCCCCGGCTTCGCGGGTGTGCAGGCAGCCGCCCTGGCGCACGGGGCGCTCGGAGCCAGCATCGCCGGCGGCGGGCCGAGCGTGTTCGGCTGGTTCGATAGCGCGGCGGCGGCCGAGCGCGCGACCGAGGCCATGAGTGCGGCGTTCGCGGCCGCGGGTCTCGCCAGCGATCGCCACGTCAGCAGGGTCGGCAGCCCCGGTGCTTCGGTGGTCGCATGAACGTGCGAAGCACCCGCAGCGCGCACGAGGTGCCGTTGGCCGTCGCGATCGCGCGGGGTCAGGCCCCGGACGGCGGACTCTACATGCCGCCAGAGCTGCCTCCTCACCGCGGAGCATGGGGTGACGACCTGTGCGAGCAGGCGCAGACACTGTTGGCACCGATCTTCGCCGGCGACGAACTCGCCGGCGCGCTGCCCGCGATCCTGACCGAGGCCTTCACGTTCGATGCGCCGACGCGCTGGATCGATGACGCGACAGGCTTGCTCGAGCTGTTCCACGGCCCGACGGCGGCGTTCAAGGACTTCGGCGCGCGCTTCCTCGCGGCGTGCCTGGCCCGACTCGAAGCCGCTCACTCGCGGCGGAACGGCGACACGACCGTGCTCGTGGCCACGTCGGGCGACACGGGCGCCGCCGTCGCCGCCGCATTCCATGGCCGCGCGCGTTTCCGCGTGGTCGTTCTGTATCCCGACGGCCGCGTGTCGCCTCGACAGGCCCACCAGCTCGGCGCGTTCGGTGACAACGTGACCACGTTCCGTGTCGCCGGCACGTTCGACGACTGCCAGCGTCTGGTCAAGGAAGCGTTCGCCGAACGCGAGCTGAGCCGCCGCCATCGGCTGACGTCGGCCAACAGCATCAGCATCGGAAGGCTGCTGCCGCAGATGGCCTACTATGCGCGAGCGGCGCTGCAATCGGTCGCCAGTGGACGCGGCGCGCCGAACTTCGTCGTGCCGACCGGCAACCTCGGCAACGCGTTCGCGTGCCTGCTGGCGAAGGAACGTGGACTGCCGATCGGCCGGGTCGTGCTCGCGACGAATCGGAACCGCGTCTTGCCCGACTTCCTTGCCACTGGCTCGTACGAGCCGCGCGAGAGTCTCGCGACGCTGGCCAATGCGATGGACGTCGGGGCGCCCAGCAACCTCGAACGCCTGCGGCAACGCTTCGCCGAACCATCGCAGGTCGTCGAGGCCGACTGGGTCGACGATGCGAGCATCCGCAGCACGGTCGTGCAGACGCTCGACACGACCGGACAGGTGGTGTGCCCGCACACGGCGTGCGGCCTGGCCGTGCTGCGGCGGCTGCGCACGCGCGGGGCCGGCGGCACCTGGATCGTCGCGGCGACCGCGCACCCGGCCAAGTTCGAGACCGTGATCGAGCCGCTGATCGGGCGCCCGATCCCGGTGCCACCTGCGCTGGCGGCGGTGCTGGCTCGCCCTTCGCACGCGACGGCGCTCAGCCCCTCGCTGCAGGCTCTCGCAGCCCAGCTCGGCTGACGCACCTCAGTTCGCCGGCGCCGCCGCCGGCGTCGTGACCGCGATGCGCAGCTGCCCGTTCTCGACCCCGACGTTCACGCGACTGCCGTCCGGGATCTCACCCGCGATGAGCTTGCGACCGATGCGGGTCTCGAGTTCGCGCTGCAGGAAGCGCTTGAGCGGTCGCGCGCCGTAGACCGGGTCGTAGCCCTGGTTGCCGAGGAACGTCTTCGCCTCGTCGCCGACCTCGATCGTGATCCGGCGATCAGCGAGCCGGGCGCGCAAACCGACCAACAGCAGGTCGACGATGCGCCGGATCTCTTCGGACTGCAGCGGCTTGAACAGCACGATGTCATCGATGCGGTTGAGCAGCTCCGGCCGGAAGTGGCGGCGCAGTTCGGTCATGACCTGGTCCTTCGCCGAGTCGCGGATCGTGCCCTCGCGGGTGATGCCCTCGAGCAGGATCGGCGCGCCGATGTTGGAGGTCATGATCAGCACCGTGTTCTTGAAGTCGACGGTGCGCCCCTGGCTGTCCGTCGCGCGACCATCGTCGAGGATCTGCAGCAGCACGTGGAACACGTCGGGGTGGGCCTTCTCGATCTCGTCGAACAGCACGACCGAGTACGGCTTGCGCCGCACGGCTTCGGTCAGCTGGCCGCCTTCGTCGTAGCCGATGTAGCCGGGCGGGGCGCCGATCAGGCGGCTGACCGCGTGCTTCTCCATGTACTCCGACATGTCGATGCGCACGAGGTTGTCCTCGCTGTCGAACAGCGCCTGGGCGAGCGTCTTCGCCAGCTCGGTCTTGCCGACGCCCGTCGGGCCGAGGAACAGGAAGCTGCCGATCGGGCGCCTCGGGTCCTTGATGCCGGAACGAGCGCGGATCACGGCGTCGGCGACCGCCTGCACGGCCTCGTCCTGACCGACGACGCGTTCGTGCAGGATCTCGTCGAGCTTGAGCAGCTTCTCGCGCTCCCCCTCGATCAGACGCGTGACCGGGATGCCGGTCCAACGCGCGACGATCTGGGCGATCTCGTCGGCGGTGACCTCTTCGCGCAGCAGCTGACTTCCGTCCTTGCCGCCCGCGGCGATCCGGGCCTCTTCGGCGGCGAGTTCCTTCTCGGCCTCGGGGATGGCCCCATACTTGAGTTCGGCGGCCTTGTTCATGTCGTAGCGCCGCTCGGCGTCCTCCTGTTGGCGCCGCAGCGTCTCGAGGCGCTCGCGCAGGGTCCGGACCTTGCCGATCGCCGCCTTCTCGGCCTCGTACTGGGCACGCATCGCGTCTGCCTTGCCGCGCAACTCCTGGATCGCCCGCTTGAGTTCGGCCAGTCGCGCCTTGCTGGCCGCGTCCTTCTCCTTGGACAGCGCCGCTTCTTCGATCTCGAGCTGCATGAGCCGGCGGCTGACGGTGTCCAGTTCGGTCGGCAGCGAGTCGATCTCCGTGCGGATCATCGCACATGCTTCGTCGACGAGGTCGATGGCCTTGTCGGGCAGGAACCGATCGCTGATGTACCGATGCGAGAGCGTCGCGGCGCTCACGAGGGCGGCATCCTGGATCTTGACCCCGTGGTGCACCTCGAAGCGCTCCTTCAAGCCGCGCAGGATCGAGACCGTGTCCTCGACGGTGGGCTGGTCGACGAGCACGGTCTGGAAGCGCCGCTCGAGCGCCGCGTCCTTCTCGATGTGCTTCCGGTACTCGTCGAGAGTCGTGGCACCGATGCAGTGCAGTTCGCCGCGGGCGAGCATCGGCTTCAACATGTTGCCCGCGTCCATCGCGCCCTCCGCCTTGCCGGCCCCGACGATCGTGTGCAGTTCGTCGATGAACAGGAGGATGCGGCCTTCGCTGTTCTTGACCTCCGTCAACACGGCCTTGAGCCTCTCCTCGAACTCGCCGCGGTACTTGGCTCCGGCGACCAGGCTGCCCATGTCGAGCGCGAACACGATCTTGTCGCGCAAGCCCTCTGGCACGTCGCCGCGCACGATGCGCTGCGCGAGCCCCTCCGCGATCGCGGTCTTGCCGACTCCGGGTTCACCGATGAGCACGGGGTTGTTCTTGGTCTTGCGCGACAGGATGCGGATCACGCGGCGGATCTCCTCGTCGCGACCGATGACCGGATCGAGCTTGCCCTGCCTCGCCATCTGCACGAGGTCGCGGCCGTAGCGCTCGAGCGCCTCGTAGGTGGCTTCGGGGTTGGCGCTCTGCACGCGCTGATTGCCGCGCACTTCCTTGAGCGCGTTCAGGAACCGGCTCTCGTCGATCGCGAACTTGCGGAACAGCTCCCGCAGGCCACCGCTCTGCAGCAACGCGAAGAAGAGGTGCTCGACCGAGACGTATTCGTCGCGCAGCTTGTGGGCGTGCTTCTCCGCCGCCCCGAGGATCTGAGCGAGCTCCTGCGTGAGCAGCACCTGATCCGGCGAGAAGCCGGGACCCGACACCTTGGGCTGCTTCTGCAGGTCGACCTCGACGGCCTGACTCAGCGCTTCGACGTCGACCTCCATGCGCTGCAGCAGGCGCCGCACGAGACCGTCGGTCGGCTCGAGCAGCGCGATCAGCAGGTGCTTCGGGTTGACCTGCTGGTGGCCGAGGCCGATCGCGCGGGATTGCGCACGCTGCAGCGCCTCTTGCGACTTCTCGGTGAACTTCTGGGTGTCCATGGGTCTCCTTGGCGATGAGGAAGGCGCCCGCCTTCGCAGAAGACGTGCCGTCGGCTAACACACCCCAAACCACTACTGACAAGTGGCTTG
>DASUFY010000154.1:0-22692 GCA_036274315.1 Planctomycetota bacterium
GGCGTTGGGCAGCGTTGCCGAGAAACGCCCACGTATGCGAGTGTGCGGTCAACCACGTGGCCAACATCGACGGGCTTCGAGCATTGCACCGGGGGGATGAAGATGAGGCTGTGCGATGCCTGAAGGCCGCTGTTTCCGTCAACGGGTGCCCGCACTTGAACAGCGGTGCTGCGTCACTCGGATTGGCCGAAGCGCTGTTGGCGGCGGGCGTGAGGGTGCCCGACATCGTCGAGCACCTGCACGCAGTGGAGCAGTATTGCGTGACCGATGCGACGGCCCGTCTCCGCACTCGGCTGGCGCAGCGGGACGATCAAGGCTCCGGACCGTGGACTGTCGACCCCAGGTGAGTCTGGTAGCATGCCAGCCTGCCAGCCAACAGGACGTAGGTCGGACGAGCCCACGGCGGGCTCGCCGCTCGACGTCCGGTGAAGCAGGGGACGAGACCGCGTGATCACGCCACCGCGAGTTCAGCAACGCAGCGTGCCCTGCGGCTGGGTGAGAGTGGTTGGACCGACGATGCGATTGCACTTCATCCCCGTCGCACTGCTTGCCGCTTGCGCTTCGTCGCCTGCTTGCCATCCCGATCATGGCGTGGTCGGCCAGTACTGGATGCAGGATGGGCCCGAGATCTGGCTCGAGCTGGATCTCCTTCCGGGCGGGGCGTGCACAGCTTGCTCCTGCCGCCTGGTTGGCGGCCTGCTGCGGACCCTCTCCTCTGGACACTGGAGGATCGAGCAGGATGAAGTCGTTGTGGCTGTCGACAACGCTGAGTTCAGGTTCATGGTTGGCGCGGAGAAGTTGGTCATCAGGCACTGGGATGGACACGTCTACCTGGTGCCACCCCGCGACCTGTCTTTGTTCGACCGGTGCGGTCCCATGAATGAGTTCTGCTTCTCGCGAGACGGCGCCCCGCTGTTCCCCGATCCGTTTTCCGGGCGGGCCGACTCGGCGCAGCGGCCGACCGGCGCCCCGTGCGGCGCGGGTGGCTGAGCGCCACGGGCGTTCGCTCCTTCGGATTCCGATCACACTGGATGCGCGATGCACGAAACGGCGGTGATCTGCTTGTGCGTGCTGACGGGCTACTGCCTCTGGCGTGATGTCGTGGAAGCGCTCATCGCGTGGTACTCGGGAGCGGAGCCGCCGCTCCCGGCGGGCACCAAGGGCTGGATCTGGCTGCGAGGCGCCGCCGGCATTGCGGCGATCGTGACCGCCCTGGCCACCCTTTGACAGGTGCCCATCGCCGAGTAGGCTGCGGCTCGACTCGCCGCAGGAGGGCGCACCGCGCGGACCAAAGCAACCACGAGAGCAAGAGCGCTCGACCGCGCCGCACGCGCCTGAGCGGCAAAGGCGTTGGACACCATGCTGGACCTCAGCAAGTTCAAGACTCCGGCATGTCCGATGCCCATCGCCGTGGCGCTGCGCCTGGCGAGCCAGCAGAGTGGACGATCGATCGATGACGTGCGTCGCGCTGAATTCGTATCCTCTGTGGCGCTCGAGGCTCGTCTGGCCGAAGAGCCCGCTGCTGCACGCCTGGTCAAGCGCTTCGAGCCTCACTGGCGCATTCACTTCGCCGGGTACGAAGGCGTTGTCGATGAGGGCGACGGCCCGACATACATGGTCTGGCCGCGTGGACCGACCGACGATCTGCTCGTCTTCGAAGACGGCAGCACGATGACGTTCCGGGAGGCTGCGTTGGACGCCTGACCCGAGGGCGCTTCACGCCGCAACGCGACCGCGTGCCGCCCGCCCTCCGACTCGCTGCCGTTACCCGATCGAAGCGTTGTTCGGGCGCCTGTCGGACGGAGACGGCGGCGAACATCCATCGACGAGCGAGCTGCGGTCCGCGTCGACGATGCGGACGGTGCTCGGGTGCACCCGAACAGCCATTGCGCGGTGCGCGGCCGACGCCCGTCGGTAGAATCGGGTTGCCCCTCGGGGCGTGTTGGAGCCAGCCAGCGTAGGCAGGTGCCTGGGCGCCTCGTCAGGTCGAGTCGCAGCGGCCGAAGTGCCGCGACCTCGAGAGCAGCAGCCCTCGCCCGCGGCTCGCCGAGCGGTCGATCCGTTCGACGGCAGAGGGGTGCGCCCGACAACACCCGCAAGACAAGGAGGCAGAGCATGACCGGGCAACACTTCGGCAGGGCCTACGACGGACCGCCCCCGCAGAACTACGAGCGCTTCTTCGTCCCGGCGATCGGCGCGCCTCTGGCGGTGGATCTCCTGCATCACGCCGGGCTCCGGCCGGGCGAACGGGTGCTCGACGTTGCCTGCGGCACCGGTGTCGTGGCGCGGCTCGCGTCACCGCAGGTCGAGCCCGGCGGGTCCGTCGCCGGATTGGACGTCCATCCCGGCATGCTGGCGGTTGCGCGTTCGGCGACGCCTCCGGGCATGCGCATCGCGTGGCATCAGGCGAGCGCCGAGGCGATGCCGCTCCCCGACGCGTCGTTCGACGTCGTCCTGTGCCAGATGGGCCTGCAGTTCCTGCCCGACAAGCGCGCGGCGCTGCGCGAGATGCGGCGGGTCCTCGTGCACGGCGGCCGCCTCGTCCTCAACGTGCCTGGACCCATCCCGCGCCTGTTCGCGGTCATGGCAGAGGGTCTCGCCCGCCACATCGGCCCAGAGGCGGCGGGGTTCGTGAAGCAGGTGTTCTCGCTCTCCGACACGGCGGAGATCGGTGACCTCGTCGGCGGCGCCGGTTTCGAGGACGTCTCCGTTCGATCGGACACCAGGACGCTGCATCTCCCGGCGGCCGAGCAGTTCCTCTGGCAATACGTGCAGAGCACGCCGCTCGCCGGGGCCGTCGCGCAGGTGGATGACGAACGTCGCGGCGCGCTCGAGCGTGATGTGGTCGCAAGGTGGCGGGAATTCGCGAAGGACCGCGCCCTGCTGCTTCGCGTGGGCGTGGTGGTCGCGACGGCCCGCACGTGAGAGCGAGGCCGTCTACAGCGGCGCCGCCAACGTCCCCATCACCCATCTGACCCGTTCGCCCTACGGTTTCGGCTGCCCGCGGATGGGGGACTGCAACGCCGATGGGTTCGACGACCTCGTGTACATCGGTGCGGGCGGCGCCTCGGTGGTGTCCGGAGCCGACCGTTCGTCGCTGCACTCGTGGAACACGTCGTCGATCGGCAACAACTTCACCCGCGCGTTCGATGGCGCCGATCTCGACGGCGACGGGTGGAGCGATGCCGTGCTGGCTGCGGGGCACGCTGTTGGAGGTGCGCTCCGGCCGCACCGGCGGCGTGATCCACACGAGCTCCGTGGTCACGTCCTTTGGTACCACCGAAGTGTACATCGGCGACTGGAACGGCTGGCCGGCGAGCCCGCCGCGCGGTAGCGTTCGTCACGCGCTCGTGGCCACGAGCGATGTGCGCTCGAGCCATGCGCGGCACGCCGTGCGTTCGGCCGCGACGCAACAACGAACGATGCAACACAGCGGCGATCCTCCGGGCCGGCCCTCGCGCGCCACGTGCCTGGCACTCGCTCTCGTCGTGACGGTCGCCGCGCGAGCCGTCCCGGATTGGCCGTACCTCCAGGTCGCATACGTCAGGTCCCAGGGCGGTTCGGTCGCGGGGCAGTCGATGGACCTGTTCGCCAACCTCGTGCTGTTGGTGATGGCGGCGTTGCTCTGCCTGTCGGCCCCGCTGCGCAGCGGCCTGCGCATCGGCGCGATCCGCGAGCATTGGCGCGGCGTGCTCATCGTCTGCGGCGGGCCGATCGTGCTCGCGGCGATCGTCTATCCCAATCTGACGGAACGGCCGTTCGCGGGGGCCGGCGCCAGCATGTACACCGTGTCTCCGCTGGCGCAGGAGCTGTTGTTCGCCGGCTTCCTCTATGGCCATCTGGAGCGGGCGTTCCCGGGCCACCTGCACGCGCGTCTTCGATTGCGCAAGGCGGTGCCGCTGACGGCGGTCTTCTTCGCCATCTGGCACCTGCCCAACTTCGGATCCGACATGTCGGCCGGCTTCGTCGCGTTCCAGCTGATCTACACGGGGCTGGGCGCGCTGGTCGGTGGCCTGGCTCGCCAATGGACCGGCAGCATGATCTACGGTCTCGTCCCGCATTGCGTGAACAACTGGATCGCGGTGGTCTGCAGCTGAAGGCGGACTCACCGGACGATCCGGTGCGAAGCCGGGCGCCCGGACCGCAGTGCACGCTTCACCGCGGTTTCAGGTCGAGCTCGATGCCGTCGCTGAGCGCCATGTAGTCGAGTTTGGCCTGCAGGGCACCGGCGATGGCGAGACCCGCATAGCGCGTGCCCGGCACGTCGAGCAATCGCAGCTCGAACGCGCCATCGGCCCCGACGCGGGCCCGCGACAGCAGCCACTGGTTGACTTCCGTGCCGACGGCGCGCAAGGCGGCGGTGACCGGGTCGGCCGCGCGCGTCGTGTTGATGATGCTGTTCAGCAGGAAGCGCACGTCGTCCATGTGGGCCTCGCCGAGCAGGCGGACGCGTCCCTTCAGGACCGCGAGGTCGGCGAGCGCGAGCGGGAGCGGCTGCGCCTGGCCGACCTCGACGAGGGCCACGGCGCAACCGGAGCCGTCCGTGACGAACACCGACCACGCGCCGCGTTGTACGCGGACCCGCGCCGCGCCGAGCGCGTCGAGTTGGAACGTGTGGGTCGCGTCGTCGAGTCTGCGTCTGCCACCGGGCAGCAGCACGACGTCGGCATGCCGTGCCGGGCCGCCGGTGCGGTCGCGCACCTCGATGGTGAGCATCGGCAGGCGCGACAGGTCGAGTTCGAGCGGTCGATCGAGTTCGGGTTCGAGCAGGGCCGGTGTGCGAACGAGCCGCTGCCGGCGCGCGGCCCCGCTGCCGGCGGTCTCCGGGGCGGCGGCGACGTCGATGAGCACGGATGCCTGCTCGAGGTCTGCCGGCAGGCCGTCGAAGACGAACGTGCCATCGCCTGCGGTGTTGGTCTCGAACGCGGTGCGGCGGCGCGGGCTGTTCGCTTGCCCGGTCACGTACGTCGCCGCGAGCTCGATGCGGGCACCCGCGAGCGGCTGGTTCTCGGCTTCGAGGATCCGGCCGCGCCACGCTGGCCTCGGCCGCAGCGTGAAGCAGAGCACGCGTTCGTCATGGCCGCCGGCGGCGGCACCCCGCACGAAGGTCGGGGCCCAACTGCTCCACGCCGCCGCGTGGTCCAGCTTGCTGGCGAGCAGCATCGGGGCGTCGCGGCTGGCCTGGAACGGATCCATGCGGCTCGGCACCGTGACCGTGGCCCTGCCGTCCGCGCCGGTCGTGCCGGCGCTGCGCCACACGACGAAGGGGCGCGTCTTCTGGAGCCCGGGCGGGTCGCCGGTCCACGCTCCCGCGGCAGCGTCGAAGCGCAGCACCGCACCCGCGATGGGCATGCCGTCCGGATCCGTGACGTGCACCGGGATCGCGCGCGGCGCGGGCATGACGAACCGGAAGTCGCCGCGCTGCGCCGGCAGCCGCGCCGCGTGCAGCAGCCGGCCCTCGCGGTCGCGCACGAGCAGCAGCCACTGGGCACCGATCGGCAGCGTCGGCAGGGCCGCTGGTTCGTCGCCGAGTTCGAACGGTTCGAAGTGCACGTGGGCGGCCGCGACGCCGATCTCGCCGCGCAGCGGCCCGACGTCGGCCCAGGCGTCGAGTCCGCTCACGCGCAGCCGGCTCGGCGAACGCACCTGCACGGCGCGCAGTTCGAGACCGGATCCGGGCCGCACCCCATCGACGAACTCGCTGACGAATCGTTCGCCGTTCCCGCGCGCAGCGCTCGTGACCCAGGCCGTGTAGTCGTGGCCCGCCAGCAGCCCGGCGCGGAAGCGTCCGTGCTCGTCGGTGCTCGTCACGACGTGGTCGGCCGGCGCGAAGCGATCACCGAACGGCGTCTCCGCGCCGACGAACGTCACCGTCGCCGCAACGAGTGGATCGGCACCGGCGTCGCACACGCGGCCGGCCGTGGCGACGCGCTGGGCCGCGAGGTGGCCAGCGAGCAACAGCAGGCCCGCGGCGGCGGTCGGCGCGAGTCTGCCCGGAGCACACATGGCGCCCAGGATATCACGCTGCACCGCGGTGCGGCTGCGGCGCGGGTGGATCCCGCGCGGCGCGGCCGCGCAACGCGCCAACGATCCGGCGCGCGCGACGCCGATGTTATGCTGCGTCGCCCACGAACGGTCCCGCCGTAACGTCCCGACCCATGCGCTGGCGCAAGGCCCTGCTCGCAGTCGTCGTCTTCCTGGTCACGCTCGAACTCGTGCTCCAGGTCGGCGCGCTCGCGGCGGCCACCCTGCTGCCGAGGGCCGGCGGCGGCGGCGCCGTGCTCTGCGTCGGCGACAGCTTCACGTTCGGCGTCGGCGCGACATCGCCCGCCACGAGCTACCCAGGGCGACTGCCGGCGGCACTGGCGGCGCGCGGCCTCGCCGGGGTCACGGTGCACAATGCCGGGTTCCCGGGCCAGCACAGCGGCGACGTGTTGCGGCGGCTGCCCGGCCAGCTGTCCGCTGCGACCAGGGTGCTCTGCGTGCTCGTCGGCACCAACGACGCGTGGCGCCACCCGTCCCGCGTCGATCTCGCCGAGCTGCGTGGTGCCGCGGGCTTCAACACTTCGCGATTCGAGTGGTGCTGGCGCACGGCTCGTCTGGTCCAGTTGGCGGCGCGCTTCGACGCTGGCGCGTGGCGACGCCGCGGCGACGCGGATGCCGAGGCGGCAGCGACCGTCGCCGGCCCCACGGCCGAGGATGCCGCGATCGGCTGGGCCGAACTCGCCAGGTGGGGGCTCGCGATCGACGGCGGGCGCACGGGTCGTTACGAGCCCGATCGCACGCTGCCCTCGTCCAGCAACGACGAGTTCTGGCGACTCATGGGTGCGGGTGACTTCGCGCGGGCCTGCAGCCGGGCGGAGCAGAGCGTGCGCGAACATCCCGAATCGCCGCTGGCGCTGCAGCAGGTGGTCGCGGCCGCGGCGCGCACCGGTCAGCGGGACGAGGCGCTGGCCGCCGTCGACCGGCTGGCACAACTGGCGAGGTCGACGCCTTCGCCGGCGGCGACCGAGTGCCTCGCACAGGCCTACCTGACCAGTGGACAGCCCGACCTCGCGATGGCGACGGCGCGGCAGCGCATCGCCGAGCAACCCTTGTCGATCATGGCCTGGGACAGCCTGCAGCAGGCGGCCTTCGTGCTGGGGCGTCGCGACGATGCGCTGCGGGCCATGCCCGAGACCATGCGCCTGCTCGGGCGCAGCAACCCGTCGCGTTCGGCCTTCATCGCGCGCAACTTCGCGCGCTGGTTCCTCGAGAGCGATCCCGAGAAGGCGGTCGGCCTGCTCGTCGGCGCCCACTTCGTCGACGCGAACTGCGACGAGACGCGGGCCTCGCTCATCGTCGCGATGCCCCTCGTCGAGCGCCGGCGGTTCGAGGCCGCCCTGACCGCGATGGGCCCCGAACGCGAAGCCGCTCGCGTGCTCGGCACGATGCTCGACGAGGTGTACGCAGGCAAGGGTGCCGACGAGTGGGCAGCGGTGTTGCGCGAACACCTCGCCGGCATGCACGAGATCGCGCGGAGCCGCGGCGTGCAGTTGGTCGTGCTCGGCTACCCGTTCGCTCAACCGATGGTCGAGCAGGCGCAGCGCGAGGCGGCGCGATCGCTCGGCGTGCCGTTCGTCGCGATCCGCGAACGCTTCGACCGCGAACTGCGGACCCGGGCGCGCGAGGATCTGTTCGTGCCCGACGGTCACTGCAGCGACGCGGGCTACGCGCTCATCGCCGACCTCGTGTCGCAGGCGGTCGCACCGTTCTTGGGCAGATGACGGTCGGCGCTCGCGACCACGATGTACGGTCGCGCACGGGCCCGCTACCATGGCTGCGCCGCCCACGGAGGATCACGATGCGAAGAGTCCGCTTCTCGGTCGCCATGAGTCTCGATGGCTACATCGCCGGTCCCGACGGTGCCAGCGATTGGATCGTCATCGACCCCGAGATCGACTTCCGCGGCTTGATGGCCGCGTTCGACACCGTGCTGCTCGGGCGCCGCACCTTCGAAGCGATGCGCGCCTACGGTGGTGCCGGCATGCCGGGCATGCAGGCCTACGTGTTCTCGACCACGCTGAAGCAGGCGGACTGTAGCGGTGCGATCGTGTGCGACCGGCCGGCCGAGGTGCTCGCCGACCTGAGGGCGAAGCCGGGCAAGGACATCTGGTTGTTCGGCGGCGGGGTCCTGTTCCGCAGTCTGCTGGACCTGGGCCTCGTCGACGCGGTCGAAGTGGCCGTGATCCCTGTCCTGCTCGGCGGCGGCGTGCCGCTGCTGCCGCAGGGCGCTCGCCGCGCGAAGCTCGAACTCGTGTCGCATCGCGTGTACGCCAGGACAGGCACGGTGCAGCTCGAGTACGCTCGGGCCTGATCCGCGGTCTGCCCCGGACGTCATGCCGTTCCACCTCCGCATCGCCCGTCCCGTCAGCGACCTCGCGAGAAGTCGCGACATGTACTGTCGCGGCCTCGGCCTGCGCGTCGTCGGCGCCTTCGAGGACCACGAGGGCTTCGACGGCGTCATGCTCGCCGCGGCCGGCGACGGCCACCACTTCGAGTTCACGAGTTGCCGCCGACACCCCGTGCCGCCGTCACCGACGGTCGAGGATCTCGTCGTCTTCTACGTGCCGGTGGTTGCCGAGTGGCACCGCGTCTGTGCCGACATGGTCGCCGCCGGGTTCGTGCGCGTGCGGTCGCACAACCCGTACTGGGAGATCCGCGGCCGCACGTTCGAGGATCGCGACGGCTATCGCGTGGTCGTCGAGAACGCCGAGTGGCGCCCCGACGCCTGACCGCGCACCGGCGAAGCGCACCGGAGCACATGCTCTCCGCCGCTGGGTGGCGTCCAAGGAGACGAGGCAGCGCCGCGGGGTGGCTTCAGAACCGGTCTCTCCCGCTCCAAGGGCGCCGTCAGGCGCCCGCGGGAGCGGTAGGAGGTCCTGAGCGGGTTTGCCCAGCGGCGCGAAGCACCGCTGGGCAACCTCGCTCAGAACGCAAACACGATGTCGAGCGCGTTCGTCAACGTCAGCCCGAGCGGCGCACCGGCGTCGAGCACCAGCGACTGGTAGCCGATCTCGAAGCCGACGAACGCGGCGTTGTTGGGCACCGGGAACACGAACGATGCCGTGCCGGCCGGTCCCGCCTGTGCGGCGGCCAGCCCGACGAACGAACCGAGGTCGAGGTAGATCGTGCAACCGCCGCCGAACGGCACCGGCGCGCCGAGGCCGAGGCTGCCGAACAGGAACGTGAGCGTGCCGGGCGGCATCTGCGCGACGTACAGGTCCAGCGACGGGTTGCCGAGGAAGGGCCAGGTGTGCGACGTCATCAGCGGCACCAGGGCGGCCGTGCCCGGGCAGCCCACGCCGACGCTCGTGAGCGTGGCGTCGCTGAACTCGTCCGAGCCGAGATCGAGCGCGCCCACGCGCGGCTGACCGTCGGCGTCCTCGGTCACGCCGGCCGCGACGAGCGAGGCGCCGATGCACGGCGACGTGGCCTGCAGGTGGAAGTTGCGCGCCGCTGCGTCGAGGAACACGGGATCCGCTTCGAACGACAACAGGTCGCGTATCGCGTTCAGCTGCCAGTCGGCCAGCGTGACCGCCGTCGAAGCGCCGCTGGCACCCCAGATCGCGAACGGGCCGCCGGTCGCGTCGAAGAAGCAGTTCGAGTCGCAGAGCACGGGCAACGGGAACGAAGAACCGGTGGGCGTCAGGATCCGGAAGATCGGCTTGCCCGCCGACGCGGTCTTGAAGACCACGTTGTTGCTGATCTCCGCGTAGGGCACTTCGGTGACCGACGAGGCGTTGGCGCCGAAGACGCAGAAGTTGGAGCCGGCACCGGTGTCGACGAAGAACGTGTTGTGCACGATGCGCGTGCCGGTGGTGCGCCGCGTCGTGATGTAGCCGAAGCCGGCGCTCGGGCTGAAGCCTCCGGCGTTGGTCAGCTGCAGCCGCCAGAACGAGCAGTTCTGCACGATCGTGTTGGTCGGGTTCGGCGTGTTGCCGTAGATCGTGACGCCGCCGGCGCCGCAGTCGTGGATGCGGCAGCTGTCGACGATCGGGTCGAGCGGCACGCCGTGGCTGGCCTCGGCGTAGAGCGTGATGCCGTCGACGAGCGCGTTCTTGATCTCGAAGCCGTACATCGTCACGTAGTCCGCGCCGCCCCAGAAGACGCCCATCGTCTGGCCCACCGCGTCGAGCACGGGCGCTTCGCCGGGTGCGGGCCGGAACGTGATGCGATTGGTGCTCGACGCACCGGTCCAGCTCGTGAACACGAGCACCGCCGTGCTCGGGTTGTAGACCACGTTCGAAGTCGCGAACGGCGTCGCTTCGGTGTAGGGGCCCGCGTCGTCGTAGACGAGCATCGTCACCGGGCCGGCGACGCCCTGGCTCGCGAGCGCGCTGGTCGCGGCGGACAACGACACGAAGTTGCTGCCCGAGGCCGGCAACACGGGGTTGATCGTGTAGATGCCGGCGAGCTGGGCGGGAACGGCGCCGGCGAACACGAGCGCGGCGGCGAGGGTGGTGAGTGGGAGGTGCATGGGTCGCGGTGGGGCGGGAACGAGGTCCAGCAGGCTACCGCGCGCTCGCCGCGCGGTTCGCCGTGAGGTGCGCAGATGCAGCGTTGCGACATCTCGCGCGCGCGGTTGCGGTGTGCCGCTACCGGGTGCGGCTCGGCATCGCGCGCCGCGCGGCCCACGCCAGCGCCAATGTGCCGCCGATGGGCGCCAGCACGCTCGCGAGGCGCAGCGACGTGGCGAGATCGTGTTCGCCCAACCCGACGCGCACGACGTGCAGCAGCGAGAGCGCCGCGTCGAACCCTGCCGCCGCCGCGAGCCAGGCGAGCTGCGTCCAGCGCGGTCGCCGCGCCGTCCGGAACAGCAGCCAGGCCAGCAACGCGTCCCACGTGACCCACGCGAACAAGCCGGGCCGCGCGAAGCCGAGCAGCCGGCCGTCGTCGACGATGGCGAGCACCGACAGCAGGAAGGTCCACGGCACGAGCGGCACGGCGAGCAGCCACGGCGGCCCGCTCGGGTGCCGCAGCATCGAGCGCCAGCCGAAGGCCAGCAGCGAACCGCGCGCGAACGCGCGCAGCGAGTCGAACAGGGCCAGCAGCCGGCGGTGCTTGCCGTGCAGCAGCCAGACGGGCTGCCAGCGATCGGGGTGCAGGCGCTGGCGGAACGCGCGCAGCGCCGCGAAGTCGTAGAGCGGTGCGCCGATCGCACCCGCGGCGCGCAGCAGCGGCGCGATCGGACCCGACAGCGGCGTCAACCCGAGCGAGACGAACGCCGAGCCCGCGGCGTCGCGCATCGCCGCGTCGAGCAGCAGTTCGGTCGTGCCGTTGGGCACACGCTCGCCGCGGAACGTGTCCTCGACGAGCCAGCCGCGGGCGCCGGGCACGGGCACCAGCGAGGTCAGCGCGATGACGCGGCCGAGCCACTCGGCGACGTAGTAGCGGTGGTGCTCGGGGCCGTCGAACGGCTCGACCGACGCCAGGAAGCCGAGCGGCTCGAGGTGGCGCGAGCGCAGCCAGGCGGCCGCGAGGGCCTCGACCTCGGCGCGCAGCGGGGCGCCGGCGGCGAGCTGCCCGGCCTCGACGCGGCGCACCGACACGCCCTTCTTGCGCGCGCGCCGCAGCTGCTCGGCGAGCCGCCGGTGCGCCTTGACGGTCGCCGGCCAGCGGTCGGGATCGAACAACGGTTGCTCGCCGAGCCGCAGCGCGACCTGGCCCGGGAACTGCTCGGGTCGTTCGACGCCGAAGAAGCAGGCGCGGCGGCGGCCGCGACGCGCGGCCGCGACGAACTGCTGCGCGACCTCGCCGACGCGTTCGCTCGCGCACCAGGGTGACCCTGCCGCGACCCAGGCGTCGCCGGTGTCGACGTAGGCGACGCAGGCGTCGTCGAGAAACCAGTGGCGGCAGTCCGACTCGAGGCCCTGCCAGGCGACGACATCGCGGCCAAAGCGGGCCAGAAGTTCGCGCGCGCGTTCGCGTTCGGGCGACGTCGGCATCGAGCGCAAGCTACCACTGTGCGCGCGTGCCGTCGCCGGCGCACTCGCCGCCGCGCCGCGCGCCGGTCGATCCGATGCCGCGAAGCCACACCTGGGCTTCGCCGAAGGGTCACCCGCTCTTAACGGCGTCTGCACAGATCGACCTACCCTGCATCGGCGTCACAGGCGGCCCGCATCGGGTCGTTGGCACTCCTTCCCTTCAGCAAGGCAACCATGCAACGTCATCAGATCGTTCACGGATTCGTGATCGCCCTGGGTCTCGCGACCGCGGCCTCGGCCCAGGTCGTCGTCAACTCGAACATCACCACCTCCACCACCTGGCTCGCCACGAACGTCTACCAGCTACAGGGTGACGTCTACGTCGAACCCGGCGCCACCCTGACCATCCAGGCGGGCACCGTGATCGCCAGCGTGGCGAACAGCGCGCTCGCAGTCTGCCGCGGCGCGCAGATCATCGCCAACGGCACCAAGGACGCCCCGATCATCTTCACGTCGACCGCCGACCGGGCGACCTGGACGGCCGGCAATCCGAAGACTGGCACGTTCCGTCAGACCGCCAACAACGAGTGGGGCAACCTGACGATCATGGGCAGCGCCTACATCTCGGAGAACCAGACGCTGACCAACACGCCGGCGCCGAGCGCCTCCAACTACGCGGACATGGAGGGCCTGACGCCCGCCAACACGTCGCTCAACGACTACGGCGGCGGCAACGACAACGACGACAGCGGCAGTCTCAGCTACGTCTCGCTGCGTTACGGCGGCCTGTCGATCGCGGTCGGCGTCGAGCTCAACGGCCTCTCGCTCGGCGGCATCGGGCGCAACACCGAGATCCACCACATCGAGGTCCTCAACAACCTCGACGACTGCATCGAGGTCTGGGGCGGCACGGTCAACTTCAAGTACCTGAGCCTCTGGAACGCGGGCGACGACAGCTTCGACCTCGACCAGGGCTGGCGTGGCAAGGCCCAGTACGGCCTCATCGTCCAGGGGCACAGCGGCACCGGCTCGCAGGGCAGTGGTTTCGGCGACAACGCGATCGAGATCGACGGCGCCGAGCTGTGCCACTGGCAGCCCGTCACGACCGCCACGATCTACAACTTCACCGTCATCGGCAATCCGCACCCGACGCAGGGTTCGAGCGCGGGCGACCACCTGACGGCCTGGCGCGACAACGCCAACGTGCAGTTCCACAACTGCATCTTCATGGACAGCGGTGACAACGTCATCAACAACGACATCTCGGACTTCGAGAACGGCAACACGGGTTACGGCTGCAACGGCACGCTGAGCTTCGCGGCCCGCTGGACCACGCCCTACACCGTCACGTCGCCGATCAATCCGTTCGGCAGCCCGGCCGCCATCGCCGCGGCCTACACCGCCCAGACCAGCGGCAACCTGATCGAGTTCCGCGACAACATCTTCTACAACAACCTGCGCCCGAACGCCTACGTCGAGGCCAACGCGCAGAACGTGTTCACGGGCGGCGGCGGCACCAACAACGCCAACAACAGCATCGTCACGCTGTCGCCGATCACGACCCTGACGCGCGGCCCGGCGGTCGTGCCCAACGGCGTCAACACCTCGCAGCCGGTCATCTTCATCGATCCGACGCCGCAGAACGACGCGCTGACCGCGGTCGAGTTCGCGCCCAACGACGGCTTCTACACCTCGTCGCGGTTCCGCGGCGCGTTCAAGCGCGGCAACAACTGGCTTTCGGGCTGGACCGCCACGAGCGCCTTCGGCATGACGAGCAGCTCGCTGTCGAACGTCGACCTCGAGAAGGAGCGGCCCGGTCTGCACGGTGCGCCGGTGCACTACTGCACCGGCAACTGGGCCGCGGGCACGCCGGTCACGATCGCCGTCGAGAACATCGACCCGGCCGTCAACATCGGCATCCTGGTCTTCGGCGGTCCGCTGCAGTTCAACTTCCCGATCTTCGGGGGCACGCTGGTGCCGACACCGGACGTCATCAACGTGGTCGTCGGTGCCGCCGGCGCCGCGTCGTTCGGGCCGTTCGTGATGCCCGCCGGGCTCGGCGGCCAGACGTTCCACACGCAGTGGGCGAGCTTCGACACCGGCGTGCCGGTCGGCGAGTTCGCGTTCTCGAACGCGCAGGCGCACATCGTTCCCTGAGCGCTCCGACGCTCGGACGACCACGGCAGGCGGCAGCGCGCAGCGCTGCTGCCTGCCGAAACGAATTTCCGCCGCAGGCCTCCGACACACCCATGAAAGCCAGATCTCTCGCCTCTTGTTGGCTCCTTCTCGCCGTCCTGCCGCCGTTCACCGCGTGTTCACGCGAGCGTGAAGCCGCGGCGGCCGAGCGGCCGCCGGCGACGCACGCGGCCGGGTCCGCACCGCGCGTCGATGTCGCGCTCGCGCCGTTCCGCGAGCAGCTGCTGAAGCTGGCCTTCCGCGCCGCCTCGGCGTTCCCGCTCGAACCGCACCGGAAGAACCGGTCGCGCATCCAGGGCATCGTCGTCGCGGCCTGTTTCGAACTCGACCAGCCCGAACTCGCGGTGGCCTTCGCGCGCGACATCACCGATTGGCGCCGCGGCTGTGGCTATGCCGACTACGCCCATGCCCGCGCGCTGCGCGGCGACGCCAGGACCGCGCTCGACTACATCCGACTCGCTGGCGAGATCATCGAACAGGAGCAGCACGCGAGCTACTCGCAGGAGTGGCAGATCGACTCGATCCGGCAGAAGATCGCCCGCGCCTACGAGACGCTCGGGGACGAGGTGCATGCGGCCGAGGCGGTCGCGCACGTCGATGCGGCGTCGGGCAACGCGGTCGACACCGACTGGGCGAAGACCGCAGCCGACCACGTGCGCCTGCTGCCGGCGGCGAAGGTCGACGACGAACTCGCGGCCATGGACGCGGCGTTCCCGCAGATGAGCATCGGCCAGCAGCAGGTGGCCCTGGAGACCCTCGCGCGCCTCCACGGGCGCTTCTTCGACGACCTCGCGCGTCGCACGAAGATCGAAGAACGGGTCACGACGGTCTACACGCGGCTGCCGCCGGCGATGCGCCTCGACGCGCTGCGCAAGCTCGCGCGCACCTGCATCGAGCACCACGAGAACGGCTCGGCGCTGCGGCTGCTCGGCACCGCGCGCGAGATCGCGTCGGCCCACACGTGGCGGGCCGAGGATCAGGTGCCCGAACTCGCGAAGCTCGCGGCGGTGCGTCACGAGGCCGGTGAGGCCGACCAGGCGGCCGCGGACGTCGCGGCGGCGCTCGCGCTCTACCACGCCGAGCGCGACCACATCGTCGACATCTACCGAGCCGAGACCGTGCGCGCGATCGCCGAAGCGGTGCACTCGATGGGCGACGACAAGGCGGCGGTCGATCTGTGCGCGCTGGCGATCGAAGAGGGCATGCACAACGCCAACTCGCGGCCGCGCGCCGAGGACCTCGTCGAGACGTGCGTGGCAATGGCAGTGCGTGGCATCGAGCCGTCCCCTGAACTATGGCAACGACTGAGAGAGATCTGCGAGGGCCTGGGCGACCCGTGGTAGGCGAGCGCCTGCTGTTCGGTCTCGGCGCCAGCGTCGCGATCGCCGCCGTCGCGTCGGCACAGCAGGCCGGCTCGATCCGCGGTGTCGTGTTGGACAAGGACTTCGACGCTCCGTTGCCGGGGGCCGAGGTGCAGGTCGTCGAGACGGGCCAGAGGGTGCTGACGAACGACCAGGGCGGCTTCGTGCTGTCGCAGGTCGCGCCCGGCAAGTACACGCTCGTGATCGCCAAGGACGGCTACACGCGCCATGTGCGCGCCGACCTCGTCGTCAGCGCGGGCCAGCTGACCGAGGTCTCGGCGTCGCTCGCCGGCGACTTCACGGAGCTCGAGGAGTTCGTCGTGCAGGACGTGCTGCAGCTCGGCGTCGGCACCGAAGCCGCGCTGCTCGATCTGCGGCTCGAGAGTCCGTCGTTCCTCGACTCGATCGGCACCGACCTCATGAGCCGGGCCGGCGCCAGCGACGCGACCGAGGCGCTGCGGCTCGTGTCGGGCGCCTCCGTGCAGAACGGCAAGTCGGCGGTCATCCGCGGCCTGCCCGATCGCTACGTCAGCTCGCAGTTGAACGGCGTGCGGCTGCCGAGCGCGGACGAGGACAAGCGTGCGGTCGAACTCGACCAGTTCCCGTCCGAGGTCATCTCGAGTCTGCAGGTCAGCAAGACCTTCACGCCGGACCAGCAGGGAGACGCGTCGGGCGGCGCCGTCAACGTGTTGCTCAAGGGGGTGCCCGAGGAGCCGTTCTTCGTCAAGTGGAAGATCGGCACGTCGCACAACACGCAGGTCTCCGGGCGCAACCGCTTCCTGAGCTACCAGGGCGGTGGCGTGCACGCGTTCGGCAAGAGCGGCAGCGAACGCGCCGTGCAGGAGCTCGGCGAGAACTGGGACGGCTCGGTGGGCGTCTCGCGCGAGGAGGCGCCGATCGACTACAAGATGTCGGGCGCGATCGGCGGCCAGTTCGAGATCGCACGCGGCGTGCGGCTCGGCGGCATGGTCAGTCTCTACTACGAGCGCGACAGCGCCTTCCACGAGGGTGTCGACAACTCGCTGTGGGCCGTGCGGCTCGGCGACCCGCTGACGCCGCAGTTCAGCCAGGGCACGCCGTCGTCGGGCGAGTTCTACACGTCGCTGCTCGACGTCACGCAGGGCAGCCAGTCGGTGCAGTGGGGTGGCCTGTCGACGTTCGGCATCGCCAGCGAGCACCATTCGGTGACGCTGACCCACCTGTTCACGCGCAACGCCGAGGACGTCGCGACCCTCGCCGAGGACACGCGCGGCAAGCAGTACTTCTTTCCCGGTCACGACCCCGACGTCGAGACCTCGCCGGGTTCCGAGCAGTTCCTCGGCGCACCCTACCTGCGGCTGCAGACCCTCGAGTACACCGAACGTGCGACCTCGACGTTGCAGCTGGGCGGCCGGCACGAACTGCCGGTCGGCGGGCGCGGGCCGTTGCGTTCCGTCGACCTCGACTGGGTGTGGGCACGCAGCAACGCGACGCGCGATCAACCGGACAAACGGCAGTTCGCGTCGGCGTGGAGCCCGACGGGCACCTACGTGCAGTACAAGCCGGCCGCGCAGTTCACGCTCGGCAACCTGCAACGCATCTACAAGAAGATCGAGGAGGACAGCGAGCAGGTCGCCGTCAACCTCAAGCTGCCGTTCGAGGTGTGGGGCGCGCAGAAGGGCTACTTCAAGGCCGGCACGTTCCGCGACCGTGTCGATCGCAAGTTCGACCAGGACACGTTCAGCAACTTCTCCGATCCGTCGTTCTACTCCGGTCGCTTCGACGAGATCGATTGGAGCCAGGCCTGGATCTTCGAGGATCACGCGATCACCGAGAGCAAGGCGGACATCGACTACGACGGCCAGCAGGTGGTGACCGCGCAGTACCTGATGCTCGACCTGCCGATCGCCGGCGGCCTGCGCGTGATCGGCGGCATGCGCTTCGAATCGACGCGGCTCAACATCGTCAACCACCCCGAGGAGGATGCCGTCTGGGTGCCGCCCGGGCAGTTCGGCACCGCGGACCTGCTGCCCGGCGACGCCGACGTGAACTACCGGCGCAGCGACGACCTCGGTTCCGTCGGGATCGTCTACGAGCCGCTCGATGGCCTGACGCTGCGCGGCGCCTACAACGAGACGGTGGCGCGGCAGACGTTCAAGGAGATCACGCCGATCGCGCAGCAGGAGTACCTGGGCGGCCCGGTCTTCGTCGGCAACCCGGACCTCGAGATGAGCTCGCTGCGCAACTACGACGCGCGCGTCGACTACGTGCCCTACACGGGCGGCCTGTTCTCGGTGTCCTGGTTCAAGAAGGACATCAAGAAGCCGATCGAGTACGTCGAGAAGCTGGCCGGCTTCACGTACACGACGGCCGTCAACTATCCGCGCGGCACGTTGAGCGGCTTCGAGGCCGAGACGCGCCAGGACCTGGGCCACTTCGTCGATCCGCTGCACGGCCTGTCGGTCGGCGCCAACGCGACCTGGATCGATGCCACGGTGCGTCTGCCCAACGACGAGATCGTGCTGTTCGAGTCCGTGCACAGCGTGGCGCCGAAGCCGACGCGCGACATGACGAACGCGCCCGACTACCTCTACAACCTGTTCCTCACCTACGACCTCCAGGCGACGGGAACGGGGCTCGCGGCGTTCTACACGGTGCAGGGCGACACGCTCGTGTCGGGGCCCGGGCCGAGCAACGACTTCTTCGTGCCCGCCACCTACCTGACGGCCTACGACTCGCTCAACGTCACCGTGACGCAGAGCCTCGGCGCGCACGTCAAGCTGACCCTGGCCGCGAAGAACCTCACCAACGCGGAACGCCGCGAGGTCTATCGCTCCGAGTTCATCAGCGAAGACGTCACGCGCACGAGCTACACGACGGGCGTCGAGTACTCGCTGAGCATCGGCGGCGAGATCAGGTTCTGAACGAGTCCACGATGCATCACCCACCCGAGGCGAAGCCTGGCAGCGATCCCATGCAACGAACCACTCCACCCGGCCGCACCGACGCAGAGCGGGCGCGGTTCTCCGTCCCAGTGTTCGCGCACGCGCTGCGCTGCGCGGGCCGTTCCGGTGTGCTGCTGCTCGGCTGCCTCGCGGCCGTGTTGCCGGCCCAGCAAGGCGGTGGCGCGCCGGCGTCCGCCGAAGGGGCCGTCGACACGACGCGCGCGACGCTCGAGCAGTGGGTGGAGACGCACCGCGTGCTGTCGAAGGAGGCGCAGGACTGGGCGCTCGGCAAGGAGACGCTGCAGGCCCGCATCGACGTCGTGAAGCGCGAGCTGACGACGCTGCGCGAACGCACCGCGGAGGCTCAGGTGAGCGTCAACGACGCGGACAAGAAGCGCGCCGAGATGCTCGTCGAGGACGAGCGACACAAGGCCACGGTGGCGACGCTGCAGCAGCAGATCGAACGGCTCGAGCGGCGCACCGGCGCCATCCTGCCGCGCCTGCCCGAACCTTTGCGCGAGCGCGTCAGGCCGCTGAGCCAGCGCATGCCGCAAGCAGGGGCCGAGACCAAGCTGTCGCTCGGCGAGCGCTACCAGAACGTGATCGGGATCCTCAACGAGATCCAGAAGTGGAACCGCGAGATCACGGTCGCGAGCGAAGTGCGCATGTTGCCGGACGGGTCGAGCGTCGAGGTGAACGCACTCTACGTCGGTCTCGGTCAGGGCTACTACGCCAGCGTCAACGGCAAGGTCGCGGGCACCGGCTCCGCGTCGCGCGAGGGCTGGGTCTGGCAGCCCGCGAACGACCTCGCGCCCGACATCGCGCGTGCGATCGCGATCTACAAGAACGAACAGGTCGCGGCCTTCGTGCGGCTGCCGGTGACGATCCTGTGAACGAGGAGGAACCCACGATGCGCTGCCTTCCCATGTTGTTCTGCCTCGCCTGCGCCGTCGCGATCGGCGCCGTCCCCGGCCAGAGCCGGCCCGGTACCGAGGCCAACCCGCGCGCGGCGAGCCCCGACAAGCCGACGTTCGCCGCCGCCACCTCCGACCTGCAGCAGCGGCTCGCGGCCAGCATCGCCGAGCTCACGGCCCAGCGCGAGCGCATCGCCGGCGAACAGCTGCCGATGGCGCGCGAGCTGCGCCAGCTCGAAGGCGAGCTGCAGGCTGCGCGCGCCGAGAACAGCCAGGTGTCGCGCCTGCTCGACAGCCGCACGCTCGATCTCGGCAACCTGCGTACGGAGATCACGCGGCAGCGGGACCAGTCGAGCTACCTGAGCAACCTGCTCACCGAGTACGCGCGCAACTTCGAGGCCCGCCTGCACATCACGGAGCTGCAGCGCTACGGGAAGGCCATCGAGGCGGGTCGGCTGGCGCAGGAGAACACGGGACTCGGGGCCGACGCGGTCTTCTCGGCCCAACTCGGCGTCGTCACGGCCTCGCTCGATCGGCTCGAGGACGTGCTCGGCGGCTGCCGCTTCGCGGGCAAGGCCGCCGATGCGGGCGGCATCGTTCGCGACGGCACCTTCGTGCTCGTGGGGCCGGCCGCCGTGTTCCGGTCCAGCGACGGCAACGTCACCGGCACGGCCGAACAGGTGCGTTCGCTGATGCCGACCGTGATGCCGTTCGCGTCGCCCAAGGATGCAGAAGCCGTGGCCGCGTTGGTGCAGGGCGATGGGTCGACGCTGCCGCTCGACCCGACGCTCGGCAATGCGCACAAGATCGCCGCGATCGAGGAGGGGTGGCTGCAGCACGTGCAGAAGGGCGGCGTGGTCATGGTGCCGATCTTTGCGCTGGCCGGCTGCGCGCTGCTCGTCGTGCTGCTCAAGTGGTTGTCGATGCTGTTCGTGCGCCGGCCGTCGCGGCGGCAGGTCGACGAACTGCTCGACTGCGTCGAACGCGGCGACAGGGTCGCGGCGGTCGAATACGCGGACGCGATGGGCGGGCCGTCGGGGGCGATGCTGCGCGCCGGCGCCCAGCACCTCGGCGAACCGCGCGATCTCGTCGAAGAGGTGATGTTCGAACACGTGCTGTCGACGCGGCTGCGGCTGCAGGGCTGGCTGCCGTTCGTCGCCATCTGCGCGACGTCGGCGCCGCTGCTCGGTCTGCTCGGCACGGTGACGGGCATCATGCACACGTTCTCGCTGATGACCGAGTTCGGCACCGGCGACCCGAAGACGCTGTCGAGCGGCATCTCCGAGGCGTTGATCACGACCGAGTACGGGCTCATGGTCGCGATCCCGTCGCTGCTGTTGCACGCCTTCCTGTCGCGTCGCGCGCGCAGCATCGTCGACGAGATGGAGAAGGTCGCGGTCGCGTTCATGAACCACGTGCACTCGGCGACGCACGCCGAGGACGCCGAGACCATCGAGGTCGCGTAGGAGGCGCGCATGTTGTCCGTCTTCGACCTGCAGTCGGCGCTGGCCGAGCAGCCGCTCGAGCTGTGGGAGCACGCCGCGCGCATCTGGCGCGACGGTGGCTGGGCGATGCTGGGCATCGCGATCGACGCGATGCTGATGTTCGGCCTCGGCATGCACGTGTGGCTGCGGCTGCGCGCCAAGCGCTTCTGCAGCGTGCCCGAGAAGACCTGGCGGCTGTGGCTCAAGTACGCGCAGCACCGCGAGGGTCCGATCGGCAGGCTGCTCGACAAGGTCTCCGACGCGACGACGCTCGACGAATCGGCGGCGGCGTTCCGGGGCCTGCGCTCGACCGAGGTCGCGCCGTTCGACCGCGACCTCAAGGTCATGCGGGTCTGTGTCGCGGTCGGGCCGCTGCTCGGCCTGTTCGGCACCGTGACGGGCATGCTCGTGACGTTCTCGGCGCTGGCTTCCGGGTCGGGCGGCGAGAAGACCATGTCGGCGATCGCGAAGGGCATCTCCGAGGCCCTCATCACGACCGAGACCGGACTCGTCGTGGCCCTGCCAGGCCTCTTCTTCCAGTACCAGCTGCGCCGCACCAAGGAGCGCTACAGCGCGTTCCTGGCGCACCTCGAGACCGTGAGCACGCAACTGCTCTACAGGCGCCTGCGCACGAAGGCGGTCGCCTGACCCCGAACCAACAGGAGCACCATGGGACGTTTCAGCAGCATCCAGTCCGACGACGCCTCTGACGCCGGCATCGACATGTCGCCGATGATCGACTGCGTCTTCATCCTGCTGATCTTCTTCATCGTCACCACCACGTTCGTCGAGGAGACCGGAGTCGAGGTCGACAAGCCGCAGGCGGCGTCTTCGGTGCAGCTCGAGAAGACGAGCATCCTGATCGCGCTGACCGCCAAGGGCGAAGTCATGTACGACAATCGCGAGATCGGCATGGGCGGCGTGCGGTCCGCCGTGAGCCGCGCGCTGCAGAAGGAGAAGGTGCCCGTGATCCTGCAGGCCGATGCGGCCGCGCCGGCGGGCTTGCTCGTGCGCGTCATCGACGAGGCCAAGCTCGGCGGCGCGGACAAGGTGAGCCTGGCCACGCTGCGGCCGACGGGGCGAGGCTGAGCGATGAACCGCACGGCACCTTCGCGCTGGCGTTCCTTCTGCCACACGCTGGTCGTGGCGGTCGGAGCGGCGGCGTTGACGCTGCTCTGCTTCCTCGTGCTGCCGTTGTTGGAGGCGATCACCAAGAAGCCGGCCAAGGACCTCATGGTCACGCGCATCGACAGCGCCGAGCTGCCGGTGCCCGAGGTCGTCGAGGAGCCGCCCGAGAAGGAGAAACCGCCCGAGGACAAGCCGCCCGAGCTGACCGAGCAGGCGCCGCCGCTGGACCTCTCACAGCTCGAGGTCGCGTTGAATCCGGGCGCGTTCGGGTCCGGTTTCGGCCCGGCGGCGGCGCTCGAGATCCAGGGCCTCGTCGGCGCGGGCGGTGGCGGCGTCGAGTCGCTGTTCTCGCTCGCCGACCTCGACCAGAAGCCGCGCCCGATCCACCAACCCGAACCGGTGGTGTCGGCGTTGCTGCGCAAGAAGCGCCCGTCGGCGGTCGTGATCTTCGTCGTCGATCGCAACGGCCGCGTCGAGACCCCGATCGTCGAGAGCGCCACCGACCCGGCGTTCGAGTCGGCCGTGCTCACGGCAGTCAGACAATGGAAGTTCGAACCGGGCAAGCGCGGCGGCGAACCGGTGCGCTTTCGCGTCCGCCAGCCATTCAAAGTCGAAGGATGAACGTCATGTCGCCACTCCCACGTGTCACCGTGATCCTGTTGCCGTTGTGGTGCGGATGCGTCGCCTCGGGCTGGTCCGACGCCGGTCGTTCGCCCGCG
>DASUFY010000155.1:0-20493 GCA_036274315.1 Planctomycetota bacterium
AGCGATCCTCGGCACCACGCTCTCCGGCGTCGCCCAGAACTGCACCGCGGCCCCGTCGGCCCAGACGTTCTCCAATCGCGTTGAGTTCGCTTCGAACTACTACTACGCGCTCGGCAACTACCTGTTCGACCTGACGACGCAGACGCCGATCACGATCAGCTCGATGAAGACCTGGAACTACGACCAGGGCATCGGCAATCCCCCGGTCCCCAACCAGGTCGGCGCGACCGGCATGGTCAAGGTGTACACGTGCCCGACCACGCGCGTCGGCAACGAGACCAACGCACCGACGAACCCGGGCTCGCCGTGGACGCTGCTCGGCACCGGCACGGTCGTCGTCGCGCTCCAGCCCGCTGAGTCTGTCATCACCTTCGCGCCGCCGCTGTCGCTGCCCGTGCCCGGCTCGTACGGCGTCGCGATGGAGTGGGTGCCGACGACGAGCGGCCCGAACCCTGGCCCGCTGCACTGCCTCGGCGTCAGCCCGAACCCGGGCACGCCGTACACCGACCAGTTCCTGACGATGTCCAACGACGGCATCCAGCAGACCTCGTGGGCCGGCACCGGCCAGGACAGCCCCAACCTGCGCATCACGTACCTGCCGGCCGCCAACTCGGCGATCTACACGCAGCTCGGCGAAGGCTGCTACTTCGACCCGCACGCGTTCTACGAGAGCTTCCCGGAGAGCCCGGCGATGCCTGACATCGCCAACACGGGCCAGCTGTGGCTCAACCTGGGCCCGAACTACCTGATCGTGCCCGGTGCCGGCGTCATCGTGCCGCCGACCTCGACGTCGCTGACCGTCAACCCGCCCGCCGCGAGCTCGTCCGGCAACTGGGACGACGCGTTGTCGGCGCCGATCATGCTGCCCTTCACGTTCAACTATCCGGGTGGCAGCACGAACATGATCACGATCAGCTCGAACGGCAGCGTCTACCTCGCTGCGGTGTCGTCGTCGACGTACCAGACGTGCGGCGCGTCGTACGGCGGCATCGTGCCGTTCCGTGACGAACCGGCGCGCATCGCGGCCTACTACCACGACCTCGACCCGAGCGTCAGCGGCGGCATCTACTACGATGTCGATCCGAGCATGTCGATCGTGCGCATCACGTTCGACCACATCCAGGAGTGGGGCGTCGCCGCGGCCGTCAACACGATGCAGGTCACGCTCGATGCGTCGGGACAGGTCGAGATCGCCTACGGCGGCCTCAGCAACCAGAGTGCTGGCAACAACGCCATCGCCGGCTTCACGAACGGCTACGGCGCGCGCCTCGCGGCGCCCGTCGACCTCTCGGCCCGCATCAACGCGCCGATGGGCTTCACGACCGGCGACGGCCGGTTCCCGCCCGTGCTCAAGATGGACGCGCGTCCGGTGCTCGGCACCTCGCCGAACATCGTGACCACGAACGTCACGCCCGGCACGCTGATCCAGGCGCTGGCCGCCGGCGACGTGGCGCTGCCCGGCCCGCTCGACCTCGGCTTCATCGGTATGCCGGGCTGCAACCTGCACATCAACGTGCAGATCCTGTTCACGAACATCATCAACGGCAGCGGGCAGTTCGTGCAGCCGTTCGTGATCCCGAACACGGCGATGCTGCAGGGCCAGCAGCTCGTGTTCCAGGCCGCCCCGTTGACCCCGGGCTACAACTCGCTCGGCCTGTTGACGTCGAACGGCCTGTGCACGCGCCTCGGCCAGTGAGCTGATCGAGTCTCGTTCGCACGCGTCGCTCTTGATAGCGACGCCGGAGCGGGCCGGCCCGGAGCGATCCGGGCCGGCCCGCTGTCGTTGGCGGAGATCATCCGGGCACGGCGACCATCGCGCGCGACAGGTCGGGAGCCGAGCGGCCCCCGCGGTACCAGTAGTTCGGCGCGCGGTAGAGCATCGCGGTCGGCACACGCTCGCCGGGCGGCAGCAGGTCGTCGCGCACGAAGAACGCGTTGACGCCGGCCTGCGTGCAGTGGACGAGCGTGTAGCCCTTGTCGCGGCCGAGCTGCACGAGGGCCGGCAGGCTGGCGCCGTAATGGTCGGAACCGTCCCAGCGGTGCCGCGCGTCGTAGCGCATCGTCACGGCGCGATCGGCGGGCAGGTTCGCGTTGTACTCGACGACCACGACGCGCGGCCGCCGCGCGATGGCCTGCCACACCCAGTAGTCGTTGCCGTCGAGGTCGATCGACAGCAGATCCGGTTCGGCGGGCACGCCGTGCGCGTCGAGCAGGGCCTCGATGTTCTCGCGCGTGATCCAGGCGGCGTGGATCTCCGCATCGGGCGCACCGGGTGCCGCGACGCCGTCCATGAGCAGGCCGCGCCAGCCGCGCCGGCGCAGCGCGGTGGTGTTGCACTGCAGGCCGTCGCCGCAGCCGAACTCGACGTAGGTGCGGTCCCGCGCGCCGAGCTGTGCGAACAGCGCCGCGAGCACGCCGTCCTCGCCACCCTGGCTGTGTTCGCGCCGTTCCCAGCGTTCGAGGTCGAACGGCGAGCCAGGTGGTTGCTGCAGCGGCAACGAGCGCGTGTCGATCGCGACGTCATCCCGCTCGCCGATGGCCGGTGCACGCTCGGCACCGGCGAGGGCCAGCACGAACCCGTCGTCGCGATCCCACGGCACGGTGCCGCGGCGCACGTGCTGCCAGGCCGGAGCCGACAGCTGTTCGGCCACCGCGGCGAGGTGCTGCCGCGCGCAGCGCACGACGAGCCGGCCGTTGGCCGCGAGGCGCCGCCGGCAGGCCGCCAGCACGGCGGTGCGCGCGGGCGTCGCGAGCCCGCCGAACCACGGCCCGACGAACAGGCCGTCGACGTCGCCAGGCACGCCGGCGAGCCGGTCGAGGCCGCCGTGCACGACGTCGTGCCCGGCCTGCCTTGCCGCCGCCGCGAGGGCCGCGTCCGGTTCGATGCCCGCGCACGGCACCTCGCGCAGGCGCAGCGCGTCGAGGAACTGGCCGCGGCCGGCGCCGAGTTCGAGCACGCGCCGGCAGCCGACGAACAGGTCCGCGTACGGGCCGACGCGGTACGGCCACGGTCCCGCGAAGCCGGTGTCGGGCACGGGCCGGGCCTTGTGCAGTTCGACCCAGGCGCCGCGCGCGCCGTCGCGCACGAGGTCCGCCGGCAGCACGCTGGCCGGGTCGAGCCCGCCCGCGACGAGCCGCGCACCGGGCAGCAGGCTCTCGGCGAGTGCCGGCAGCAACTCGGCGGGTCGGGCGCCGGGCAGCGCCGCGAGGTCGAGCCAGGCACCGTCGAACGCGTGCCGGTGCTCGCGCAAGAGCGACCAGCTCCCCGCGTAGGCGATCAGGCCCCGGCTGCGGCACGCGGCGACCGCACGCGCGTCGGCGTCGAGGCCGACGCTCGGCACGCCGAGTTCGCGCAGCGCCTGCTGCGGCGCGCCCTCGCCGCACGGCAGGCACAGCACCATCTTGCAGTTACGCAGGTGGGTCCACTGCGTGGGCTCGGCCATCGGCGCATCATGCCGAGGCGGGCTGCCGCGGCGAAGCCGGCGCCACCGAACTGCGCGCCGACTTCTCGCCGCGGCGACCCGCGCCGTAGCATGCGATGACCATGGAACCGCGTTCGTTCGCGCGCCGCGCCGCCGCCGCCCTGCTGCTCGTCTCCGCAGCCCCGGCCCAGATCGGCAACGTCTCGGGCGGCGTGCTGATCCCCGAAGAGGCCTGCTACGACGTGCTGCACTACGACCTCGCGCTGACCGTCGATCCCGCGCAGAAGACGATCGAGGGCACGCTCGCGATGCGCGCGAAGGTCGTCGCGCCGTGCCCGGTGTTCGTGCTCGACCTCGACTCGGCGCTGACGGTTCGCGCGGTGCGCCTCGACGGGGGCGCCGTGCCGTTCGACCGCGAACCGGGCCGCGTGCGCGTACGGCCCGAGGCGAAGCTCGCCGAAGGCAGCACGTTCACGGTCGAGGTCGCCTACGGCGGCGCGCCGCAGGTCGCGAAGAACCCGCCGTGGAGCGGTGGGTTCACGTGGGCCGAGACGGCCGACAAGCGGCCCTGGATCGCGACCACGTGCCAGCAGGAAGGTGCGGACCTGTGGTGGCCGTGCAAGGACCACCCGTCGGACAAGCCCGACACCATGGACCTGCACATCACCGTGCCCAAGGGCCTCGTCGACGCGAGCAACGGCACGCTGCGCGGGCGCGAGGAACACGGCGACCAGGTGACGTGGCACTGGCACATCGCCTCGCCGATCAGCAACTACTGCGTCGCGCTCGACATCGCGCCCTACGTCGAGCTCGACTCTACGTTCACGTGCATCGACGGCACCGTGATGCCGATCCAGTTCTTCGTGCTGCCCGAGCACGAGGAACACGCCAGGCGCTGCATGCCGCAGTTCCTCGACCACCTGCACGTGTTCGAGCAGATCCTCGGTCCCTATCCGTTCCGCGCCGAGAAGTACGGCATCGCCGAGACGCCGCACCTGGGCATGGAGCACCAGACCATGATCGCCTACGGCAACGGCTTCCGCGACGAACAGTACGACTGGCTGCACAACCACGAACTGTCGCACGAGTGGTGGGGCAACCTCGTCACGTGCCGCGACTGGAAGGACATGTGGATCCACGAAGGCTTCGGCACCTACATGCAGGCGCTCTACCGCGAGCGCCGCTTCGGGCGCAAGTTCTACGACGAGGAGGTGCGCCGCTACCGGACCGTCGATCGCGCGGCCATCGCGCCGCGCGACAGCAAGACGACGTTCGAGATCTACTTCGGCGGCGGCGGCAGCAACGACATCTACCACAAGGGTGCGCTCGTGCTGCACACGCTGCGCTGGCAGATGGGCGACGAGAAGTTCTTCGCGGCGCTGCACCGCTTCTGCTACCCGACGAAGGCGGCCGAGAAGGCGACCGACGGCTCGCAGGTGCGCCTCGTCGACACCGACGACTTCGTGCGCCTGTGCAGCGAGATCGCCGGCGAGGACCTCGCCTGGTTCTTCGAGGTCTACGTGCGGCAGCCGGCGCTGCCGCGGCTGCACAGCGAGAAGGTCGGCGGCGTGCTGAAGCTGCGCTGGGAGACGCCCGAGGGGCTCGCGTTCCGGCTGCCGGTGCCGGTCGTCCTGCGCGGCGCGCTGCAGCGCGTGCCGATGCCCGATGGCTCGGGCGAACTCGAGGTCGGCGACGGGGACTTCGTGGTCGACCCTGACCAGCTCGTGCTGATGCGGGCGCTGCCGCGCGGCCAGTGACCGGTCAGGCGGCGGCCGGAACCCGGATGCAGAGGCGGGCGCCGTGCGGGTCGCGGTTCTCGGCCGTGATCGTGCCGCCGTGCGCGGTGACGATGCGGTGCACGATCGCGAGGCCGAGGCCCGTGCCGCGGCCGGGCTCCTTGGTCGTGAAGAACGGCTCGAACAGGCGGTCCATGTGCTGCGGGCCGAAGCCCGCGCCCTCGTCTTCGATCGCCAGCCAGCACCGGCCCGACTCCGTGCCGCAGCGCACGAAGATGCGGCCGCCGCGCGGGCTCGCGTCGAGCGCGTTGCGCAGCAGGTTGAACAGCACCTGGCGCCACTCGGCCGCGTCGCCGAGCAACGCCGGGCCCGGATCGGGCACGTCGATCTGCAGCTGCACGCCGGCGTCGGCGAACTGGTGCGCGAACAGCGCGCTGACCTCGCGCACCTCCGTGCCGAGCCACACGCGCTCGCGCCGCTGACCCTCGCTGTGCGCGAAGCGCAGCAGGCGCGTCGTGATGTCGCGCGCGCGCATGGCCTCCTTGCGCAGGATCTGCAGGTACTGCTGCAGGTGCTCGGGCGCGGCCTCGCCGCGGCCGACGTCGCGCAGCAGGCCCTCGGCGCAGGCCGCGATGCTCGCGAGCGGGTTGTTGATCTCGTGTGCGATGCCGGCCGCGAGCGTGCCGAGCTGCGCGAGCTTGGCGGTGCGCAGCACCTCGCGCGAGCGCTGTTCGACGCGCCGTTCGAGCTGCTCGCGGCTCTGCTGCAGCTGCGTCGCCATGCTCTGGAACGCCATCGCGAGGTCGCCGAGTTCGTCGCGATGGCGCACCGGCATCGGCACGTCGAGTTCGCCGCGGCCCAGCCGCACCGCGGCCTCGCGCAGGTCGCGGACCGGCTGCAGCACGCGCCGCAGCAAGAGCCAGCCGAGGCAGGCGACGGTCGCGACGCTGGCCAGCGCGAGCACGAGCAGGACCTGGCTCATGTTCTCGCTGCGCTCGTCGAGCTCGGCGCCGATCTCGCGGCTCTCCTGCTCGACGGTGCGCGCCATCGCCAAGGCGTCCGACAGCGCGAGCGCCAGCGGGTCGGCCAGGTCGCCGAGCGCGCGGTCGTCGGCCAGCAGCGCGCCGAGCGAGGTCATGCTGGCCTCGACACGCTGCAGCAGGCCCGCCTCCGCGGCGTCGTGGGCGGCACGCGAGGGGTCGCCCGGCACCGGGAACCTGGCGAACGTCGCGCGCGCGGCGTCGAGGTGGTGCCGCACGTCGGTCAGGACCAGCGGTTGGCTCGCCGAGCGGGCGGTCGGCGCCGCTTCGACCCACTGCTCGATGCCACGCAGCTCGTCCACCAAGGACCGCACGAGGTCGACCTCGCGCAGTTCCTCGAACAGGCGCTGCACATCGCGGTGCACGAGCCGGGCCTCGATCGACTCGAGCAGCACGCCGAGCAGCACGACGACGCACAGCGGCACGAACGCGACCGCGACCGCCCGGCGCAGCGAACGCCGCGGGCGTTGGCCGGGCTCAGCGGCCACGCGCGCGCCTCCAGGCCAGGTCGAGCCCGAGCGTGACGAGGTGGTGTTCCTCGAACACGAGCAGCCACCGGCGGCTCGGCAGACCGAAGGGCGCGGCCTCGACCGTGCCGTGGCCCAAGAGCCGCAGGTCGTGGCCCGCGAGCGCGCACTGCCAGAGCACCATCGTCTGCCGCAGCGTGCGCGCGCCGAACTGCAGCGTGCCGAGCCACGTGCGCTGCTCGACGCCGGGCAGGTCTCCGGTCGTCGTCGCGGCGAGCCGGGCGCGGTAGACGATCTCGGTGTTGCGGTGCACGCCGAGCACGTGGAAGACGTCGATCGAGGCGTCGCCGTCGCCGGCGGGCCGCAGCGACGCGAGGTCGAGCCGCAGCTCGAGTTCGCCCGCGATCGGTTCGCCGGGCCGGGGCGTGAGGTCGAGGTGGCCGCTGGCGGCCGGGCACTCGACGAGCAGCTGCCCGCGCGGTCCCTCGACGAGGAAGCGCACGCCCGACTTCGCCGCGTCGAGCTCGAAGTGCTGCGGGCCGGTCGGCGCCGGCAGACCGTGCAGCGCCGGCAGTTCGACCGAACGCGCCTGCGGCAGCGGCACGGCCGGGCTCGCGCCGCGTTCGCGCAGCGCGAACCACGCCGCGGCCAGTGCGAGCGGCAGCCAGACGCGCACGTCGAGACAGGGGTGGCTCATGCCGTGGCCCGCCGGAAGTCGCGCCAGAAGGACGGCCGCAGCAGGTCGCGCGGGTGGATCGTGTCGCCGCTCAGCGTGATCAGCAGGTCGGCCAGCGATGGCCAGCGGCCGATGCCGCGCACGAACGTGCGCACGAGCCACGGATGGCGCAGCGCGCGCTGCAGCGCGCGCGACGCGGCGAGGCGCGGGCCGAGTTCGCGCGCGCGCGTGCGGCGGTAGCCCGCCATCGCGAGCTCCGCGCGCGCGGGCGTGTGCAGCGCGGTCTGCACGGCCTCGGCGAGCGCCCTCGCCGAGTACAGCGCGAAGTAGATGCCCTCGCCGGTCAACGGGTCGACGTAGCCGGCGGCGTCGCCGAGCAGCGCCGCGCCGGCGAACGTCTGCGCCGTGGTGCGGTGGGCGAACGGTCCCGTGCCGCGCCACGGCTGCAGGCGCCGCGCCCCGGCCAGCCGTTCGCCGATGCCGGGTGCGAGCGGGAAGTGCCCGGCGACGAACTCGTCCCAGTCGCCGCTCGTGCGCTGTTGCAGCGCGAGCCGCGGCACGACGAGGTTGACGCTGAACAGGCCCTCGTCGACCGTGGTCGCGGCGAAGAAGCCGCCCGGCAGCAGGTGCACCTCGGCCGTCGGCAGCGGCGCGACCCCCGCGAAGTGCGCGACGAGCGCAAACTGGTCGAGCCAGCGCTCGCGCCGCTGCACGCCGAGCGCGCGCGCGACGGGCGAGTGTACGCCGTCGGCGCCGACGACCCAGGTGGCCTCGCACGTCACCGGGTTGCGCGCCGGATCGCGCAGCTCGGCGCCCGTGATGCGGCCCGCGCCGTCGGTGCGCAGCGCGACGAACTCGTGGCGCGGCAGGAAGCGGGCGCCGGCCCGTTCGGCGGCCTGGAGCAGGCGGTGGTCGAAGACCGCGCGGCGCACGCCGAAGCCCTCCCGGTCCGTGACGGGGCGACCCGCGAGCTGGCGGAAGCGGCCCAGCGCGCGTTCCCCGTAGCCGAAAAGCCGCATGCCGCGCACGAGGTGCACGCCGAGCCGCGCGGGCGCGAGATCGAGGTCGAGCGCCGCGAGGTACGGCGTGCACTCCGGGCTCACGAACTCGCCGCACGGCTTGTCGCGCGGGAACGCCTTGCGGTCGGCGAGCAGCACGTCGAAGCCCGCGCGCGCCATCTGGTTGGCGAACGCGCTGCCCGCGGGTCCCGCGCCGAGCACGAGCACGTCACAGCGCATGGACGCCTCCCGCGGCGGGCGCCGCGTCCGGCGGGCGCCGCGACAGCAGCAGCAGCGGCAGCACCGCGGCCGTGCCGAACCAGGCGATGGCGATCGTCGTCGACGCGAGCAGCGCGAACTCGATCGTCGTCTCGAGCTGGCTCGTCGCGGCGACGAGGAAGCCGAGCATCAGCACGACGCTCGACAGCGTCATGGCGCGGCCGCACCGGTCGAGCGCCGAACGCAGCGCGGGCCGGCGGCGCCGCGTCGCGCGCGCGTGGCGGTAGTGGTGCAGCAGGTGCACGGTGTTGTCGACGATGAGTCCGAGCATCGTGCACGCGATCATCGCCGTCGCCACCGAGACCGGTCCAGCGGCCCAGCCGAGCAGGCCGTAGATCCACGCCGACGGCAGCAGGTTCGGCAGCATGCCGCACAGGCCGAGCCGCACGGAGCGCAGCCCGAGGCACATGCCGGCGGCGAGCAACGCGAACGACAGGCCGAGGCTGCCGAGCAGGCTGGACATCAGGTGGTGCGAGTCGCGCGCGATCTGCACCGAGGCGCCGGCGGGCACGAGACCGTCGAGTCCGAGCACGGTCGCGCCGCGATCGATCGCGGCGAACAGCGGCTGCCGCACGGCGCTGCCGCCGGGCTGCAGCAGCATCGGCACGGCGAGTTCGCCGCCGGCGCCGCGCTGCACGGGCCCCGCCAGGCCCGCGACGCCGGCCTCCTGGCGCACGGCGGCCACGAACGGCAGGAGCCGCGACGGATCGCTGCCGGGACTGCGCGCGGGCACCAGCAGGTGGAACGTCTCGACGCCGCCGAGCCGCGCCGCGAGCACGTCGTGGTCGGCGCGCACCGGGTCGCTCCTCGGCAGCAGGTGCAGCGGGTCGTTGTCGGCGGCGAGTCGCGGCAGACCGGCGATCGCCAGCACGGTCGCGGCCGTGGTCGCGAGCGCGAGACCCGTGCGATGGCGCCGCAGCAGCGCGAGCCACGCCGCACCGTGGCCGTGTTCGCGCGGCGGCGCAGCGGCGCGCGGCGCCGCCCACGGCAGCCACGCCGGCAGCACGAGGAAGGTGAAGAAGTGGGTCAGCGCCACGCCGAGCGCGGCCCGGATGCCGAAGTCGGCGACCGCGGGCACGGTGCTGGTCGCGAGCGACCAGAGACCGACCATGGTCGTCGCGGTGGCGAGCAGTGCTGGCGTGTGCAGCTCGCGGGCCGCGTGGGCGACCGCTTCGCGCGGTGCGCGCCCGGAAGCGAGCGCGCGGCGGTAGGCCTCGACGAAGTGCACGCTGGCCGCGACGCCGATCGTGAGCAGCACCGGATCGAGCAGCGCGGCGATCGGGTCGAGCCGATGGCCGAGGCGCGCGATGAGGCCGCCGGTCCAGGCGATCGCGGCGATCGCCGGCAAGAGCGTGGCGCAGGCGAGCCCGAGCTGGCGGTAGAACCCGAACGCGGCGAGCAGCAGCACGAGGAGCAGGCGCGGCACGATGCTCGTGCGTTCGCCGGCGACACGTTCGGCGATCGCACCTTCGATGAGCGGCAGCCCCGTCGCGAGCACGCGCAAGGACGGCGGCGCCAGCTCGCGCGCCGTGGCCAGCACGGCCCGCGCGATGGCGGCCACGTCGTCGCCGCGCATCGACACCGGCATCAGCACGAGGCCCGGGTCGGGGCTCGGCGGTTCGCGGCACGCGACGACCCCGGGCATGGCCGCGATGCGCGTGCGCAGCGTGTCGAGCCGTTGCCGATCGGGGGCCAGCATCGGCAGCGGTGCGCGCAGCGCGAACGCGAGCAGCAGCACCGGGTCGCTGGGCACGACCTCGGCGAGCGCACGGAGGTTCTGCGCATCGGCGCCGTCGGGCGTCTTGAGCGCCTGGTTGCCGGGGTCGACGCGCTGCTGCAGCAGCCCGGCGAGCAACCAGCCGGTGGTGGGCACGAACAGCAGCAGCCAGGCGGCGAGTTGCAGCAGCCTACGTCGATCGGCCGGGGGCATCTGGACCAGGAGAGCACATGACGGGCCGCATCGCGCGCGGTCGACCGTGGCGGGCGCAGCGTGCACTTCCTGCCGGCGCCGTGCAAGACTTGCCTTGTGCCGTTGCTGCGCTCGTCTGCGCGGGGCAGTGGACAACCCGGCACGGCCGTTGCTCTCATCGGGTACATGACCGCCAGGCTGTTGCAATCGCTCGGTGTCGTGTTCGTGTTGGGTCTCGTCGCCGCTTCGTTCGGGGCCCTGCTCGTGCTGCGCGATCGCGTGCGCATCGTCGTGCAGCAAGACCAGGTGCCGGCCGGGCCCGACGCCACCGCGCTGCTGCGCGACGACGTGCTCGTGCTGACGCGCCGCACCGACGAACTGCAGGCCGCGTCGGCCGCGAACTTCGAACGGCTCGGCAACGCACTCGAGCAGCGCGCCGAGGCGCGGCACGAGGACGTGCTCGCGCTGCGCGCGCAGGTCGACCGCCTGCGCGCCCAACTCGACGAGCAGCGCAGCGCCGTAGATGCCCTCGATCGCAGGCTGCAGCAGGCACCGGCGCCGAACGACGCCGCGGTCCAGGCCACTGACCCGGTCGCGGCGCCGCCGCCGCCGGCCGTCGCCGAGCCCGCGCCCGCGCCGGTCGCCGACGCGAAGTCCGCGGCGAAGGGCACGGGCTTCCTCTCGTTCACGCTGCCGTCGACGGCGTTCCACTTCGACGCGCCGCAGGACTACACGCTCGTGCCGGCGCTCTGCCGCGTGGGCTTCGACGCGAAGAGCACGCTGCACGACTTCACGGGCGCGACGTCGAACGTCGCGGGCCACTTCCGCGCCGACTTCGACGATCCGGACGGCGCGTGGACCGGCGAGGTCACGGCCGAGGCGGGCAAGCTCGTGACCGGCGTCGATGGCCGCGACAGCAGCATGTGGGAGTACCTCGATGCGAAGGACCACCCGCAGATCCGCTTCGAGATCGTCCGCTTCCGGCCCGCGGCGGGCGGCGTCGACGTCGAGCGGCAGACCGCGCGCGGCGACATCGTCGGCCGCATGACGATCCACGGCCAGACGCGCGAGCTGACGATGCCGGTGCACATCGAGGTCGACCCGCAAAAGCGCGTCGTCGTCACGGGCCAGGCGCCGCTCAAGCTCAGCGACTACGGCGTGCCGGTGCCGAGCCAGCTCGGCGTCATCAACATGCAGGACGAGGTCGTCGTCTGGGTCGCGTTGCGCGCGCGCGTGCAGGCGGAGACCCGCAAGTGAGCTCGCCGCGCGCGTGCGCCCGCTGGCTCGCCTGGCTCGCCGCGGCCGCCGGCACCGCGGGCTGCATCGGCTCGAGCGTGGTCGCCACCGAGGACCGCCTCGTCGTGCCCAGGCTCGAGGACCTGCAGTTCACACCGGCTGCGGGGCTGCAGCTGTCCGGGCTCTACGAGTCGATCGAGGTGCGCGGCGACGCGGCGGTCTCGCTGCGCAAGGTCTACTACCTGTTCGGCCCGGACGGCAGCTACACGGCCGCGGCGTTGACCGAAGCCGACGGCGTGCCGAGCTTCCAGACGCTGAACGGCACGTGGCGCTCGGACGAGGCCGGCCTGTCGCTCGACGGCGGCGCGCCCGTGCTGCTCGAGCAGGCCCCCGAGCACCTGCGCATCACGGCGCCGAACGGCGTGCTCGTGCTGCGGCGCGGGAGCCTGCAGTGACCGCGGCGCCGCCGCTGTTCGACCGCGACGACTGGTGGGACCCGGCCTGCCGCGCCTTCGCGTCGCTGCGTTCGGTCAGCGTGTTCCGCCTCGATCTGCTGCGGCGCTGGTTGCCGGGCCCGTGGCGCGGTCGCACCGTCGTCGACCTCGGCTGCGGCGGCGGCCTGTTGGCCGTGCCGCTCGCCGAACACGGCGCGCGCGTGGTCGGCGTCGACCTCGCGCGGCGCGCGCTGGCCGCCGCGCGGCGGCGGCAGCGCACCGGCTTCCTGCTGCTGCAGGCCGACCTCGCGGCCGTGCCGATGGCGCCCGGCTGCGCCGACGTCGTGCTGCTCGCCGACGTGCTCGAACACGTGCCTGACCCCGGGGCCGCGCTGGCCGAGGGGGCCCGGCTCACGCGGCCCGGTGGCCACGTCTTCGTCAACACGATCGACCGCACGCTGCGTTCGCGCCTGTTCGCGATCGGCCTCGGCGAGGGCCTCGGCCTGATCCCGCGCGGCACGCACCGCTGGCGCGACTTCGTGCGCCCCGCCGAGCTCGACGAGATGGCGCGTGCGGTCGGTCTCGTGCGCACCGCGCGCACGGGCGAGGCGCCGCGGCTGTGGCGCACGCTGCGTGCGCGTCGCGTCGAGCTGCGCGAGAGCCGGAGCCTCGCCGTCGGCTACGCGGCGCTGTTCCAGAACCCGAGATGATGCACCGTTCCATTCGTGTCGGCGCCGCGTTGTCGATGGCGCTGCTGTGCCACGGGGCGTTCCTGCTCGCGGTCGGTTCGATGGCCTGCGCGCTGGCCACGGGCCTGCAACTGGGCCAGGGCACGCTGCCCGGCGGCCTCGGCGTGGCCGCCGACCTGCTGCTCGTGCTGCAGTTCCCGTTCGTGCACTCGTTCCTGCTGTCGGCGCCGGGTCGCCGCTGGCTCGTGCGGCTGTCGCCGGTCGGCCACGGCCGCACGCTCGCGCCGAGCACCTACGTGTGGATCGGCTCGCTGCAGCTGCTGCTGACGTTCTGGGTCTGGACGCCCTCGGGCGTCGTCTGGCACCGGCCGCACGGCGCCTTCGGTGTCGCGCAGTACGCGATGTTCGCCGCGGCGTGGCTGTTCCTCGTCAAGGCACTTGCCGACGCGGGGCTCGGCGGCCAATCGGGCGCGATCGGCTGGTGGGCGCTGCTGCGCGACCGCGAGGTGGTCTACGGCGACCTGCCGACGCGCGGCCTGTTCGCCTGGTGCCGGCAGCCGATCTACCTCGGCTTCGCGCTCGTGCTGGGCACCGCACCGGTCTGGAGCGCCGACTGGCTGCTGCTCGCCGCGAGCTGGACCGTGTACTGTGTGCTCGGTCCACGGCGCAAGGAATCCCGCTGGCAGGGCATGTTCGGCGACCGCTTCAGGGCCTACCGGAGTAGCGTGCCCTACCTCCTGCCGAGATTCCGCCGTTGAAGATCGCCGCCGTTGGCACCGCCTTTCCCCCGCATCGGTACGCGCAGCCCACGCTGACCGAGTACCTGATCGGCGCCTTGGGTGCGGATCCGCGCCTGGCGGAGCGCATGCGCACGCTGCATGCCAACACCGGCATCGAAGCCCGCCACCTCGTGCTGCCGCTCGAGGCCTATGCGGCGCTGACCGACTTCACGCGCTGCAACGCCGCCTGGCTCGAGGCGGCGCTCGAGCTCGGGGAACGCGCCGTGCGCCAGGCGCTCGAGCGCGCGGGCCTGCGGCCCGCCGACGTCGACGCCGTGTTCTTCTCGACGGTCACGGGCCTCGCGAGTCCGTCGGTCGACGCGCTGCTCGTGCAGCGCCTGGGTCTGCGCCCGGACGTCAAGCGCGTGCCGATGTTCGGCCTCGGCTGCGTCGCCGGCGCCGCGGCGGTCTCGCGCGCGGCCGACTACGTGAAGGGCCACCCCGACGGGGTCGCCGTCGTGCTGACGGTCGAGATCTGCTCGCTGACGCTGCAGCGCGACGACCATTCGATCGCCAACCTGATCAGCACGGGCCTGTTCGGCGACGGCGCCGCGGCGGCCGTCGTCACGGGTGCGGCGCGGCGCACGCCGGGCGTCGGCGTGCTGGCCACACGTTCGGTGTTCTACCCCGAGACCGAACACGTCATGGGCTGGCAGATCGGCGCGCACGGGTTCCGCATCGTGCTGTCGGCCGAAGTGCCGACGGTCGCGCGCGAGCGTGTGCCGGGCGACGTCGACACGTTCCTCGGCGACCTCGGCCACACGCGGGCCGACATCGCGCGCTGGATCGCCCACCCCGGCGGCCCGCGCGTGCTGCAGGCGCTGCAGCACGGCCTCGAGCTCTCGCGCGAGGACCTCGTCTGCAGCTGGAACTGCCTCGCGCGCGCCGGCAACCTGTCGAGCGCGTCGGTGCTCATGATCCTCGAAGAGACGCTGCGCACGCGACCGGGTCGCGGCGGCGATCTCGGCCTGATGCTGGCGATGGGGCCCGGCTTCTGCAGCGAGCTGCTGCTGCTGCGCTGGTAGCGCCGGGGCCGGCGGCTCACGCCGGCGGTTCGTCGCCGGCCGCGTTGAGCTTGTTGTACAGGGTCTTGAGCGCGATGCCGAGCGCAGCGGCCGACCGGGTCTTGTTGCCGTCGAAGCGCTGCAGCGCGGCGCGGATCGCGAGCCGTTCGAGTTCGTGCAGGTCGAGCGTCGGCAGGGCACCGCTGCTGGTCGCGCCGCGCTGGCCGCCGAAGACGTGTTCGTCGATGTCGCGCGCGGTGATCGTCGGGCCGTCCGCGAGCACGCCGAGGCGCACGATCGCGTTCTCGAGCTCGCGCACGTTGCCGGGCCACTGGTGCCGGCCGAGCCGTTCGAGGGCAGGCGCATCGAACGCGAGCCGGCGGCCCGCGCGCGCCGCCTCGCGCGCCAGGAACGCCACCGCGAGCGGTGCCACGTCGGCGGGCCGCGCGCGCAGCGGCGGCACGTCGAGCTCGAGCACCGCGAGGCGGTAGAACAGGTCCTCGCGGAAGCTGCCGTCCTGGACCTTGGCGCGCAGGTCGCGGTGCGTCGCCGCGACGATCCGCACGTCGACGCGGCGCAGCGCGTCGCTGCCGACCGGCCGGATCTCGCCGAACTGCACCGCGCGCAGCAGCGCGGGCTGCAATTCGAGCGGCAGCTCGCCGACTTCGTCGAGGAACAGCGTGCCGCCGTTGGCCGCCTCGAACAAGCCGGGGCGCTTCTGTTCGGCGCCCGTGAACGCGCCCTTGACGTGGCCGAACAGCTCGCTCTCGACGAGCTGGCGCGGCACCGCGCCGCAGTGCACGACGACGAACGGCTGCGCGTGCCGCGGCGAGCCCTCGTGCAGGCGCCGCGCCACGAGCTCCTTGCCCGTGCCGCTCTCGCCCGAGATCAGCACGCTCTGGCCCGACTTCGCCATGCGCTGGACCTGCTGTTCGAGACGCTGGGCCTCGGGGCTCGGCGTCGCCACGACCAGCGCACCGGCCGCCGTGTGGGCCGCCGCGTGGCGCAGCCGCGCGTTCTCGCGCAGCAGGGCACCGTGCTCGCGCGCCCGCTTCATGGTCTGCTCGAGCACGTCGAGCGCGACGGGTTTGGTCAGGAAGTCGAACGCGCCGCGCTGCATGGCCTGCACGGCGAGCGAGACGGTGCCGTGGCCCGTGCAGACGACGACGGGCAGGTCGGCATCGAAGGCGACGACCTGCGACAGCGCGTCGATGCCGGGCAGGCCCGGCAGGTGCAGGTCGAGCAGCACCACGTCGGGCTCGTGCCGCCGCACCTGCTCGACGACCTGCTCCCCGCTGCCGTACGTCGTCACGTGCCAGCCCATGGCGCGCAGTTCGGTGCCGAGCACGGTGCGCAGGCTGTCGTCGTCCTCGACGAAGAGCAGGTGCGGGCGCGCCGGATCTGCTTTCACGGTCTGGTCCTCACAGCCCCTCCTCACAGCGCGCGCACGCGCAGGTTGCGGAACGCGACCTCGTCGCCGTGGTTCTGCAGCGCGAGCCGGCCGCGTTCGGCCTTGCCGAACGGCCAGTCGCGGAACTTGCTCGCCTGCACCAGACGGTCCCACTCGGGGCCCGTGCACGGTGCATCGACGACCTGCACGCCGTTGAGCCAGAAGCGCACGCGGCCCGCCTGCACGACGATGCGGCCGTCGTTCCACAGACCGGCGGCGCGCACCGGCTTCTCGCCGGCGGCGCCGGCGTCGGGCGCGACGAGGTCGTACAGCGCGGCGACGCTGTGCCGCGCATCGGGCTTCGCACCGAGGTCGTCGAGCACCTGGTACTCGGGGCCCGACATGTAGGTCTCCTGCGCCTGCTCCTGCACGTGCCACATCACGCCCGAGTTGCCGTTCGCGGCGATGCGGAACGAGAAGCGGAAGTCGAACTCGCCGTACTCGTCGCGGCTGACGAGGTCGGCGCCGCCGCCGCCGGCCTCGTGCACGATCGCCGCCTCGCGCACGACCCAACCGCCCTCGGGCAGCGTCTCGCTGCGGTAGCCGCGCCACTCCGCCATGCTGCGCCCGTCGAACAGCAGGTGGAAGCCGTCGGCACGTTCGGCGTCGCTGAGCCAGTTGAGCGGTTCGGGCGCGAGCGTGACGGCGCCCGTCGCGGCCCATTCGCTGCCGCGCGCGACGAGCCGGCGCAGCTGCGGATCGGCCCACGTCGCGCGCGTCGCCGGCACGCCCTTCCAGACGTGGCCCAGCGGCGTGTGGAACACGCGGCCCGCGCCGTAGCGGCCGGCGGTGGCCATCGGCTCGTAGCGGCCCGTGCCGCCGGTCTTGGGGTCGCTGTAGGCCGACAGCAGCACGCGGTACTCGGCGCCCTCGCCGGGCACGAGCCGGTGGTAGAGCTCGTCGGGATGCAACCGCAGGTCGGCCATGCCGGCCGTGATCGCGTGGTGCGCATCGACGACGTACACGTCGAACGGGTGGTAGGCGCCGTGCGCGCTGCCGTCGCGCCACAACAACCCGACGAGCCGTTCGTACTCGGTCCAACCCGGGAACGCATTGTCGGCCGCGTGCACGACGGCGACGCCGCAGCCCTTCTGCACCGCCTCGAGGAAGCCGCGTTCGGCGGCTTCGCCCCAGCGCGGTCCGTTGTAGTCGAGCACGAGCACCTGCAGCTCGCCGGCCGCGAACCGGCGCGGCGCGTCGACGAGCGCCGTGGCCGGCTCGTCCGTCGTCGTCGCGACGAAGCGCCCGGTCTCCGCCAGCACGTTCACGAGTTCGGGCGCCGTCCACTGCCATTCGTGGTTGTTGGCGCCCGTGACGACGAGGGCATGGATCGGCGGTGCCTGCGGGCAGACCGCCAGGCTCGAGAGGGACCACAGCGCGGCGAGCAACATGCCGAGAACGTAGCGGCTCGGGCCGAGGCTGGCGACGTGCGGGCGCTTGCTGTATCCAGACCGCCATGCGGTGCATGCGGATCGTCGTGCAGCTCCTGGTCCTCGCGGCCGGGCTCGCCGGAGCCCGGGCCCAGGCCAACAACCCGTCCCTCGAACGCGCCGTGCTGGCCGCCGAGGCGCTCGGCGCGCGCACCGGCGTCGCGGTCTGCGACGACGACGGCGGCGTGCTCTACCTGCACCGGGCGACCGAGGCGTTCGCTCCGGCCAGCAACATGAAGGTGCTGACCGCCGCCGCGGTGCTGCGCGGCCTCGGCGCCGACTACGAGTTCGCGACGCGCTTCGAGCTGCGCGCGGGCAGGCTCATCGTCGCGGCCAGCGGCGATCCCAACTGGATCCACGACACGCCGCACGCGCCCGAACGCGTGTTCGGCCTCGTCGCCGCGAAGCTCGAGCGGCTCGGCGTCACGGCGCTCACGGGCATCGACCTGCAGCCCGGCACCTTCCTCGGCCCGGCGCGGCCCGCGACCTGGCCCCAGGACCAGCTCTACACCTACTACTGTGCGCCGACGGGACCGTTCGTGCTCGAACAGGGCACGCTCGTGGTCGGCATCGACGCCGAGCGCGGCGCCAACGCAGCGAACGTGCGGCTCGTCGCACCGAGCTGCGACCTGCCCGTGCACGGCACGATCGACATCGTCGAGCGCAGCAAGGGCGCCGTCTACGGCGCGACCGACGCCGGCCTTGCGGTGCAGGTGCGCGGCCACTTCTACCGCAAGTCGCCGCCCGTCACGATCCGCAGCGCGATGCAGGATCCGGCGGTCTGGTACCTGGCCAGCCTGCGGCACGCGCTGACCCAGGCCGGCATCGCGACGGCCGCAGCGGCCAGCGACGCCAAGGACGGCCTCGTCTACGAGCACCGGAGCCGCCTGCGCGACGCGGTGCTGCGCATGCTCGAGGACTCGTCGAACTTCGACGCCGAACAGTGCCTGCGGGTGCTCGGCGACCACGCCAAGCACGACGGCAGCCTCGCGGGCGGGCTCGCCGCGCTGCAGCAGCAGCTGCTCGCCGCGCACGGCCGCCTGCCCGAGGGCCTCGTGCTCACGGACGGTTCGGGCCTGTCGAAGGAGAACCGCCTGACGCCGGGCCTGCTCGCGGCCGAGTTGTTCTCGAGCCGCAAGGGACCGGGCGGCGCCGTGCTGCGCGAGTGCCTGCCCGTCGCCGGCAAGAGCGGCACGCTCGAGGACCGCTTCACGCGCACGGACCTCGTCGGCCGCGTGCACGCGAAGACGGGTTGGATCCGCGGCGCCTCGGCGCTGTCGGGGCTCGTCGAACGCAAGGACGGCACGGTGCGGTGGTTCTCGATCCTCATGAACTACGACCCGAAGGTCAACGGCCTCAACAAGGACCTCAAGGCGCTGCAGGAGCAGATGGTGCAGGCGATCGACGCGATGGACGCGGCGCGATGACGCCGGCCGGCGTCGACCTGCGACCGTTCGTCGACACGGCGGTTCGTCTCGCGCTGTCGGCCGGCGCGGACCTGCTGCAGCATCGGCCCGAAGCTTCGCGACGGCCCGAGTCGAAGGGCCGGCGTCGCGAACTCGTGACCGCGGCCGATCGTTCGGCGGAGCACATCGTCGTCGGTGGGCTGCTCGCGGCGTTTCCGGAGCACGCGGTGCTCGCCGAGGAAGGCGTGCTGACGGCGCAGGGCGCGGCGAGCAAGGCGGCGGACTGGACCTGGATCGTCGACCCGCTCGACGGCACGACGAACTTCGTGCACGGGCTGCCGTTCTTCGCGGTCGCGATCGGGCTCGCGTTCCAGAACGTGCCGGTCGTCGGGGTCGTGCACGCGCCCGCGCTCGGCGAGACGTTCGTGGCGTCGGCGGGTGGGGGGAGCAGGCGTGTGTTCGCCGATGGGCGCGAGCAGGTGCTGCGCGTGTCGGCGACGAGCGAGGTCGCGGACGCGCTGCTCGCGACGGGGTTCTCGTACAACCGCAATGAGCCCGGCCGCGACGACAACTCGGCGCGGCTCGCGCGCGTGCTGCCCAGATGTCGCGACGTGCGCCGGCTCGGTTCGGCCGAGCTCGATCTGTGTTATGTGGCGGCGGGGGTGTACGACGGGTACTGGGAGCTGTATCTGGCGCCGTACGACGTGGCGGCGGGTGCGGTGATCGTGCGCGAGGCGGGTGGGCGCGTGACGGATCTCGATGGTGGGGAGGACTGGTTGTTCGGCGGGCAGGTGCTCGCGACGAACGGGCGGGTGCACGACGAGCTGCGGCGGTTGGCGCGCGCGTGAGGTGGTGGGATGACGGGTGCGGTGCGTCCGAGTCCTTGTTGGGTAGGCGAACATGCCGGAGAGTTGACGTAGTGCCATGAAGGTCCGAGAACTTATCCGCCTGTTGGAGAAGGACGGCTGGCGCCAGGTGCGGCAGCGAGGCAGCCACCGGCAGTTCCAACATCCGACGAAGCCGGGAACCGTCACCGTATTTGGTAAGCTCGGCGTGGACATTCCGCCTGGGACCCTGCGGAGTGCTCTGAAACAAGCGGGTCTCGAGTGAGGTCGTGATGAAGTACCTGGTTGTCGTCGAACGCGGTAAGGACACGTGGGGCGCTCACGTGCCCGACCTTCCTGGGTGCATCGCCGCAGGCAAGACGCGCGACGAGGTCCTCCGGCTGATCCGAGAAGCAGTTGCCTTCCACATCGAGGGTTTGCACGAGGCCGGCGAGACCGTGCCGATCCCATCCAGTGAGGGCGAAGTAATCGAAGTCGATGCTGCTTGACCCGACGGGCCGCAGCAGCCGGCGCGGGTCGGATCACCGGCGACCCGGTGTCCGAACGGAACGACTTCGTTGGACGTGAATACAGGGCTTCCTCGAGACAACCGCGAGTCGTGGCTGCGTCTACGCGAACGTGTCATGCGTGACGACTGGGGACCCGGCTGGGCCCGGTGGCTCCCGATTGCAAGGCAGCTGGTGGATGCCCTCG
>DASUFY010000156.1:0-6066 GCA_036274315.1 Planctomycetota bacterium
GGCGGCGGCGTGCCGGGTGGTACTTCGGTCGGCACCACGGACGAACTCGGCTACGCGGCGGTCGACCGGCCGTTCCACGTCAAGCACCTGCACGCGACGATCCTGGCCCAGCTCGGCCTCGACCCGAACCTGCTGAGCTTCTTCCACGGCGGTCTCGCGCAGCGACTCGTCGGCACCGAGGGTGCGTCGCCGATTCCCGAGCTCATGACGTGAGCCGGGTTGGCTCGCGACGGGTGCCGCGCCCGGTTCGTTGCGCTAACCTCACGGTGTGAACGTCGTCGCCCGCTGTCTGCGCTATCTGTCGGTCGGACTCTGGGAGGAGGAACTGCGCAAGCTCGAGCCGGGCCGCCGCCTGCGCGTCGGCGCGCTGCGTGTGGTCGCGCACGTCGTGCGCAGCTTCTCGCAGAACCTCGCGAGCCTGCAGGCCGCCGGCCTGACGCTGCTGACCGTGCTGGCCATGGTGCCCATGCTGGCGCTGGTCACGTCGCTGGCCAAGGCGCTCGGTTATGCCGACAAGCTCGACCAGCAGATGCTGGCCTGGCAGGACCAGTTCCCGAAGGACGCGGCGGCGCTGTTCGAGAAGCTGCGCGAACTGATCGCCACCGTGAACTTCGGTGCGATGGGGCTCATCGGCTCGGTGATCGTGCTGTGGTCGGCGCTGACGCTGTTCACGCGCATCGAGCAGGCGCTCAACCGGGTCTGGCGCACGCGCCACAGCCGGCGCTGGTACCGCCGCATCTCCGACTTCATCGCCCTGATGGTGATGGTGCCGCCGCTCGGCATCCTGGCCCTGGTCGCCAGTTCGCTGCTCGGCGGCGTCGACCTGATCGTCAACCTGCGCCAGTACGCATGGCTCGACTGGACCTACCGGGCCGGGCTCGGCTTCGTGCCGCACGTGCTGGCATGGATCGCGTTCACGGCGCTCTACAAGATCATGCCGAGCGCGCGCGTGCAGTGGCGCAGCGCGGCGGTCGGGGGAGTCCTCGCCGGCTCGACGCTCGTGATGCTGCACGGCATCTACCTGCGCCTCAACGTCGGCGTCGCCAACGCCAACGCCGTCTACCTGACGTTCGCCGCGCTGCCGATCCTGCTCGTCTACGTGCAGCTGCTGTGGACCGTCGTGCTGGCCGGCGCCGAGGTCGGCTACGCCGTGCAGAACCTGCCGTCGCTGCGCGGCGGCGAACAGCTGCCCGCCGCGCCGCGGGCGGTGCAGCAGCGGCTGGCCTGGCACCTCGTCGCCTCGGCCTGCGACAACTTCCGGGCCGGCCGCCGTGGCGTGCTCACCGCCGACGTCTCGACGCGACTCGACGTGCCGATGGAATGGGTCGACGGCGTCGCCGACCAGCTCGTACAGGGCGGCGTGCTCGTGGTGCTGCAAGGTGACGACGAGCGGCTCATGCCGAGCTGTCCGCCCGAGCAGCTCGACATGGCGCGCGTGACCGCCGTGATCGACGGCGACGACGACTCGAACATGCCGCGCGTGCGCCTGCCGCAGTCGCCCGAACAGGAGGTCGTGGCGGCGCGCGAGGCGGCGAACGGCAAGCTCGCGCAGCTGCGTTTTTGAGCGAGGCCGCCGCTGCGCCGTCGGCGCGGCGGGTCGAGCTTGCGGGCGTCAGCGCAGCCGGCGGACCTCGTCGCGGCCGTTCCACCAGAAGCGATCGACGGTGGCGCCGCGTTCGACGGCCACGGTCGTGCCGAGCGGGTCGGTCTCGCACCGCACGCCGGTGAGGTCAACCTCATGTCCGCGCGTCGCGGCCTGCAGCACCGCGGCGAACGTGGCCCGTGCGCCGCGCCGCCGCAGCAGCACGAACGGCACGCGGTCGTCGACCGACTGCACGGGGCCCGTGCCGAGCCGGATCGTCGTCGGCCCGCCGGCCGCGACCCGCAGCGCCGTCGAGACCGGGCCGCCCGTGAACGCGACCTCGATCTGCTCTTCGCTGCTGCCGGCGCCGAGCCAGTGCACGTACTGCTCGCCGTCGACGCCGAGCGCTTCGCCCGGCGCACTCGCCGCCGCGGCACAATGCGCCGCCGGGCCGCGGTCGTGGTACAGCCAGTCGAAGGTGTGTTCGCCGTCGCCGCTCAGGTGATCGAGGACCACGAGGCAGTCGTCGGTGAGCAAGAGGCAGCGCGAGTGCTCGACGCCGCGCCAGGCCTTGCTCGTGCGCGCCGCCACGGCGGAGAAGCCCGGCGAACTCTCGAACGCGAGCAGCTCGCCGCCGCTCTCGCGCTGCGAGTGCCCGTCGACGACGACCGTGTCGTGGGCCAACGTCGCGCGATACCAGCCGGCGTGGATCGGCAGCCGGTAGGCCTGGCTCCTGGCTCGACCGGGGTCGACGCCGCGTTCGCTCGCGAACGCGTGCCAGACGAACGACAGCTTGTCGAAGTGGTCGTGGAAGCCGCCGAACGGCGCGAACGTCATGAGCGCGGACATGCGGGCGGGACCCTGCGAACGCAGGACCGCGTGGCCGGCCGAGCGGAACACCTCGCTGCCGAGCACCGTCGCCGGCACGGGTGCCGAGACGTCGCGACCGTGGCGCACCGAGTCCCAGGTCGCGGTCGTGCCGAGCACCGCACGCAGCCGTTCGTCGTGGGTGGCGGCGAACGCGGCCTCGAGCGCTGCGGCCGCCTGCCGCGGCGAACTGTCGACGTCGTCGCCGAGCCGCGGCAGCTTGCCGTCGGCCATCACGTAGCGCGCCGGCAGCAGGCACATGCGCTGGAGCACCGGATGCCCGAACAGATCGATGCCGGCGACGCGCGCCGCGTCGGCGTGCGCGCACAACGCACCGAGCGTGTAGTTGTGGTAGCCGAACGAGTTCTCGTACCACATGCCCTCGGCCGCGACCGAGCTGCGCAGCTGGAACAGCAGGCCGTTCCTGGCGTCGAGCACCGAGCGCTGCATGTACCCGGCGTCGCCGAGCAGCAGGCCGCCGCAGAACATCGCGGCGTTGTGCCAGCTCTGCCAGTTGCTCTTGCCGCGTTTGCACTTCGCGATGTTGGCGACCATGGGGCGCACGAGGTGCTGCAGCACGTGTTCGCGCTGCGCTGCGTCGAGGGTCGGCCAGGTCAGATCGACGGCCGGCGCGATCTCGCGCACGAGCATCGACGCCTCCGACAGCGTCTGTTCCTCGAGGTGGCCGCCCGAGTCGCGCGCGCGTGTCGGGTCGCGGTCGTTGCTGTGGTAGGGGTACTGTTCGTAGCGATCGGCGTAGCCGAGCAGGATCGCCGCGGCATCGCCGGCCAACGCGCGTTCGCCGGCGATCGCGAACGCCCACGCCGCATCGGCCGCGCGCTGCAGGTTGGCGCCGTGCTGCCGCGAGAACACGACGTCGTCGTATGGGGGGCCCGAGTAGACCTGACCACAGCCGGGACAACGGTGGTGCGTGTCGTCGACCGTGACCAGCGCCCGCTGGCAGCGATCGCACTGGTACCACTGGTTGTGTTGGCCGCCGCGCGGCGGGAACGACACGGGTGCCGACAGTCGTTCTCGCGCGCGGTCGACGCGCGAGGTCACGGCGCGGTCGCCGCGGGCGAACGCCGCACGCAGGTTGGCCAGCTCGGCGGCGGTGCAGGCGAGCACCGGAGCGTCGCCGCGCGGCCTGGGCACGAGCTCGGCCGCGGCCGGCGGCTGCCAGTCCTGCGCCGGCAGCGGCGCGAACGCGTGGAGCACAGCGGCGAGTGCGAGGCGGGCCGGCTTCATGGCCGGCCATCATCGCCGATCGCCGCCGTCGGGCGGCGAGCCAATCCCGACGGCAGGCGACCGCGGTGCGTCGCTCAGTTGCCGATCCAGAGCCCGGTGGCCTGCGTGCCACCGAAGACGTCGAGGGTCGGATCGTAGTAGTTGTACTGGAAGTAGCCTGCGTCGCCGACCAGCACGGGCTGGTTGGGGATCGGCAGCGCGTAGCTGTAGAACCCGTCGTGGGCCTGCGAGCCCGACGTGAGGGCCGCGTAGCCGTAGACCTGCGGCGCGATGTGCAGCTGCAGGCCGTAGGCGGAGAACAGGTCGGCCTGGCCGAACATGCTCCACATGAGGCCGACGACGCTGCCGCCCCGCGTGTTCTGGATCGTGCACGCGAAGTTGGCGTTGCCGGGGCACGGCCGCCCGCCCTCGAAGCCGATGCGGGCCGGGCGTTCCGCGAGGCCACCCGATGGGTCGCCGACCTTCTCGAAGCGCGCGTCGCCGAGCACCGGCGGCGTCGTGTTCCGGATCGTCACGATCGCCGTCGAACTGCTCGGGGCGTTGGTGCGCACGCCGGCCACGAGGAAGTCGATGCTGGAGTCCCGGCCGAGATCGATGGGCCGCAGGCTCTCCGGTTCCGCGAGCAATGGCAGCAGCGGGAACAGCTGCGTGTACGTCGAGGAGAACAACGTGTAGCCGGGCACCTGGATCGTCTCGAAGGGGCCGAAGCCCGACGCCGTGCCCATCGCGATCAGGATCTCGGAGTTGCTGAACGTCGGCTGTGCCGACGACGAGACCGGCGGCGGCAGCACGAACCCGCGCAGGATCGCGAGGTCCATGTGCGAGTCGCGATCGAAGTCTGCGATCTGGATCGACGAGATGAACTCGTTGATGCCCGAGACATTGGCCGGCAGCGTCATGGAGCCCCACGCGAGGCTGCTCACGTGGCCGAGTCCGTCGCCCTGGAAGTAGTAGACCGCGTCCGTGGTCGTGCCGCCGTTCGGCGAGGTCTGCGCGAGCACGTAGTCGCAGTTGCTGTCGCCGGTCACGTCCGCGATCTCGAGCGCCGTGAACCGGCCGGCCCCGATGTACTGCGGCGTTCCCATCGCGACGAGGCTGCCGCCCACGAGCGCGATGTGCACGAGGTCGTAGCCGAACGCGCCGACCGAGCCGGTCTCCGTGAGCACGACGAGGCAGTCCGGCGTGCCGTTGTTGTCGAGGTCGGCGATCTCCATGTCGATCACGCTGCCCGGCAGGGGAAAGCGCTGGGTCACGAAGTTGCCAGTGCCGTCGCCTTTGTAGAAGCCCACGAAGCCGGGGCACGTCGAGCCGCTCCAGCGGTCGACGGGTCCGCCCCCGATGAGCACGTCCTGGAAGCCGTCTGCGTCGAGATCGACCACCATCGCGCGCGGGAACACGTAGTTCACGAAAGGGGGATTGACGGGGAACGCCGACAGGAAGTTGTCGACGAAGACGTCCGGGGCGAAGTGGCTCTGATCGAGCTGCGTCGAGCCGAGGTTCCTGTGAAAGTGCACCGCGCCGCTCGCCGTGACGGTCACGAGATCCTCGAACTCGTCGGCATCGATCCTGCCGCTGGCCATCGCGATCGCCGTCGCGCCCGTCGGCGCGCCGGGTGTGGGGCTGATGCCCGGGCCCGGGCAGTTCAGCGACAGCGCGTTGCCGTGCTCGTCGAGCGTCGAGACCAGCGTGCCGAAGAAGAGGCCCGGAGCGACGACGTCCGGGCTGCCGTCGCGATTCACGTCGACCAGCGCGACGGTCGAGGACAGGCTGAAGGCGGCAATGGACACCGGTGCCGCGAACGGGTGCACCGACTGTGCCTGCATCGCTCCACTCGGGGCGATGCAGGCCGCCACGAGGAACGTGATCGAACTCGCGTGCTTTCGCAACGCGCCCCCATCGATTGTTACCATCTCTGCTCCCTTTGTCCTGATTGGTGGTGTTGGACTGGCGACCCTGTGGGGAGCAGCGGTTGTTGGTCAGGTGCGGCTATGGCAGCGCCCGATCTGCGGCTCTCCGTTGTTGCGTGTTCGTGGTTGTCGTCATGTCGAACGAATCCGCGTCGGATGGCGCGGCACTCCATCTCGTCGGCGCTCCGTCCCTCCGAAGTGAAGGCATGTTGGCTCGTCAGGGATGACCCCGAGCCGTCCCGGCCGCGCACCGAACCGGCACGAAACAACCCAATCGCTTTCGGCGGATCGACTTCGCGAAGTGGCCCGGTTCGCCGGGGCACGAGTGCGGACGCACACGATTTGCGCCGCGCGGATCCGTCGAATGCACGGCGCGAGCTCGTCTCGCGACTCCCAGGGAAGTGGATCGGCCGCGGCAACAATCGCGCAGAAATCGCCGGACCGCGCGTGCTCGCCGATCCG
>DASUFY010000157.1:0-5181 GCA_036274315.1 Planctomycetota bacterium
GAAGTCGGACCGGAACAACCGGATCGGCGGACTCTTCCGACTCTCGGGTTCGAAGCGCACGATGCCCCCATGCAAGACCGGGGGGCACACGCTGTCCAGCCCCTACTGCCCGGGTCTGGTCCGACTCAGGGAACCGCCTACCTGCCGTCGCCGTCCTTCTTCTCGCCGACCTTCTCGCCCCCCTTCTCCGGCGTCTTGGCGGCGGCCTCGAGCGCCTGCGCGATCGAATTGGCGACGACCTGAGGGGACACCATGAACGTCATCGGGCCGCTGCCGCCGCCGCCGAGCATGTGCATCATCATCGATTGCTGATCCTCGCCCTGACCCGCGACCTCGATCTGGGCGACGACCCCGCACATCACGCCGTCGGCCGTGAACACGGGGGAACTCGCTTCCGCAGCCTGTCCGAGCACCCACGCGCTGCGTGGCTTCTTGATGCGTCCGGCGACCTCGTTTCGCACGACGATCGGCGCGAAGTCGTAGGCCTCGGGCAGCCGGCGCACCGCGTAGACCTCCGCGCCGATCGCGAGTTCCCCCTTCTGGGCGAACGACAGCGGCGCGAGCACCCGGTCGCCGAGGTCGCTGATCTTGACGAACGAGAAGCCGAGCTTGTCGTCCTTGGCGACGACCGTTCCCGTGAGTTCCTTGGCCTCGTCGCCGATGAGGATCTTGAGGCTCGTCACGGTGCTCTCCATCTCCGCCTCGCCGCCGAACATCATGCTCATCTGGGCCCCCGGATCGAGCGCGCCGGTGGGAACGAGCACGAGACCGCTCTTGTCGACGATCGTGCCGAGCGTCTCCTGCTTCATCTCGTGCTTCTCGCCGCCCATCATGGCCGGCATGGCGACCTCGGCGACCACACGCACCGTGACGATCGAGGGAGCGACGGCATCGACGAGCCTCGCCAGTACCGGCTTGTCCTGGGCAGGCAACACGGCGGTGGCCAACAACACGATGCATGACGTGAACTGTTTCATGAAGGAATCCTCAGGCGGACGGAATGGGAACCGGGAATCAGTGCTCACTTGGGATAGGTGGGTTCGACGATCACGAACGTCGTGCGCGTGCCACGGCGAACGAGGATCTGGATGATGGCGCGACGCTCGGCGCGCGCCCCATCGAGGGCTCGCGTCACGTCGGCGGGCGTCGCGATCGACACCGAGTCGATGCGCTGGATCAGGTCCCCGGTGCGCAGGCCGGCCATCGCGGCCCAGCCGCCGTTGGCGCTGTCGGTCACGACGGCCCCCTGCGTGCCCTCGGGCCAGTTCTCGTCGACGCGGTCCGAGAACACGATCTCACGCACCTTGAGCTCGAAGAAGTCGTCGCTGGCCTTGGCGGGCTGGCCGACGACCAGACGCGACGCCTCGAGCTGGATGTCGATCGACAGCTCCTGATCGCCTCGCCGCACCTTCAAGACGACCTTCTGGTCGACCGCGAAGTCGTGCAGCAGGTTCTCGAGATCCCCAGCGTCCTGTGGTCGGTGCGAGTCCAGGGTCTCGTCGCCGAGCGCGGTCAGGATGTCGCCGACCTGCAGGCCGCTCGCGGCGGCCCGCGTGTCGGCCAGCACGCGCGTCACGCGCAGACCCTTCTGCCCCGCCATGCCGAGCGCCGTCGCGACGTCGGGCATGAGCACCTGCGTCTGCACGCCGATCCACGGCCGCGGCAGCGTCGTGCCGCCCTTGCGCTCGACGGGCTCTTCGATGGTCAGCGCCGAGACGATGTCCTGGCGGCCGCGGCGCACGCCGAACGCGAGCCGGCTGCCGGGCTTCGCGTTGGCGAACGTCGCCTCGACGTCGGCGAGCGTCTTCACCGGCTTGCCGTCGAGGCTCGTGATCACATCGCCGCCCGCGAGGTCGGGCCGCGCGCTCTCCAATGGCTTGCCGGGCCGGATGCCCGTGATGAGCACGCCATCGCTGTTCGGCCAGCCGCGCGCGACCGCGAGCAGCGGCGTGACGTTGCGCACCGTGACGCCGAGGCCGCGGAACTCACGTTCGTCGGCGAGGAAGTTCTGCCAACGCGCGACGCGCACGGACACGGTCTTGCCGCCCTCGAGGCCGACCTGCACCGTGGCACCGGGCGCCAGGTCGGCGATCGCCCCGTACACGAGCGGCAGTTCGTCGATGAACTGGCACTGCACGGCGTGGCCGTCGATCGACGTGACGCGGTCACCGGGCACGAGCCCCGCCTCGTCCGCGGGCGAACCCGGCACCACGTTGGAGACGAGCGCACCGCGGTGCGCCGGATCGGCGACCGGTTTGACGTCGATGCCCATCCAGCCGCGCCGCACCTCGCCGAACGTCATGATCTGGTTCAGCGACTTGCTGAGCAGATTCGACGGCGTCGCGAAGCCGAGACCACCTCCACCGCGCGTGTTCATGCCGACGATCTCGCCGCGCATGTTGACCATGGCACCGCCGGAGTTGCCGGGCAGGATCAGCGCATCGGTCTGGATCCACAGCGTGAACATGCCGGTCTTCTGGCCGCCGATGTCGAGATCGTCCGCCTCGTTGCCGAGGAAGTCGGTGAACACGCGCCGCGTGTTGGAGACGATGCCGAGCGTCATCGAGGAGGACAGCGCGAGCGGGTTGCCGACGACCAGCACGTAGTCGCCGACCGCCACGGTGCTGGAGTCACCGAGCGTCGCGAACGGCAAGGCCACGTTCGGATTGCGCCGCTTCAGCAGGTCGAGTTCGAGCACCGCGAAGTCGAGCGCGGGGTCCTCGGCCAGGACCTTGGCGACGATCGCCTCGCCGGTCGGCAGCGTGCACGTGACGCGTTCTGCGTCTTCGACGACGTGGTAGTTGGTGATCACGTGGCCGGCCGGGCTCACGACCGTGCCCGAGCCAGCGCTCGGGCGCCGGACCGTGCGCCCGCCCTCGTACGACTTCGACACCACGGAGATGTTGACGAGCGCCGGATAGACCTTGCTCTTCGCGTAGTCGATCTGGGCCTTGATGTCGGACTGTTGCGCCGCGAGCGGCTGCAGCAGCAACGCGGCGAGGGCAACACGGGTCGGGATCACTGGCAACACGGGTGTCTCTGGGCTTCGGCTGGTGAGCGGGAAGCAGAGCGCCGCGGCCGCGCATCGGCCAGCACGAACGCGCCAACGGTGGCGCAGCCGGCGAACTGCCCGGCGCGCCGCGCCGCTACTTCCTGCCGCTCCACCGCAGCATCTGGTCGGCGAGGTCGCACGGATACCACACCTCGACGTCGGTCACCTGCCCGGCCGCATTGCGCACGGCTCGGAGTTCGGGCTGCACGAACCCGGTCGCCGAGGGCAGATGCAGCGAGGCCAACCGCTCGAGCACCTGCCGGCGCAGCGCCGGGTCGACCTTGGTGCCGTAGGTCTCGACGAGCGCCTTGCCGGCCTTGAAGTCGCCGGTGGCCTTGATGCGCATCACCTCGGCGAGCAGGCGGCCGCAGCCGTCGCGGTAGGCGGGGATCGACGTGACCGTGTAGTAGGTCTTGCCGTCCTTCTGCTGCAGGCCGATCGCGTCGCTGTTCTGCATCAGCCAGTGCACGATCATCTGGCGGTTGCGCATGTGGTCCTCCTCGATCTTGCCGCCCTCGGGCACGCGGCGCAGCTGCAGCAGCGCGTTGCGCGTGTAGGCCTCGTACTTGGCCAGCACCGCATCGTCGTTCGGCACGAGACCCATCTGCTTCAACTTGGGGTCGGCGATCCAGTACAGGCCGACCAGGTCGGCGCGCCCCTCTTCGAGCGTCGAGTAGTAGGTGCCGAGCATCTGGGCCGGGTTCTGCACCTCGGGCAGCACCTGGCCCGACGCGTGACCGACGACCTCGTGCAGATTGGTGTGCAGGTCGTCCATCGCCGCCGAGTACTTGGCGGCGCGTTCGGCCTCCGCGCTCGTGAACGAGAACTCCACGCTGCTGCCCTTGCCGGAGGTCTTGTCGTAGGCCTCGACGACGTTGCTCAGGTTGACCGACTTGCTGCCGTACTCCTGGCGGATGTCGGCCTCGTTGGGCAGGTTGACGCCGATCGGCGTGATCGGCCCGCAGTCGCCGGTCTCGGTGATCACCGAGATGGCGCGCGCCGAGATTCCCTTCACCTCGGCCTTCTTGAAGCGCGGCTCCCACGGCATGTGGTCCTCGAACCACTGCGTCTCGCGCGCCAGGGCCTGGATCTCGTGGGTCTTCTGCTCGTTGCGGAAGCTGATCACAGCCTGCCATGAGCCCTTGATGCCGCGCACGTCGAGGTAGACCTCGATGAAGCCGAGGGCGAAGTCGACGACCGAATCGCGATCCTGCACCCAGGCGATGTTGAACGCGCGCCAGTCCTGCGGATCGCCGGTCTCGTTGTAGCGGATCAGGTGTTCGAGGGCCTTCCTCGTCGGCGGCGGAGCGACCTCGAGCGCCTCGCGCAGGTGCGTGTTGACGGCCGCGATCTGCGCGGCGTAGAGGCCGGGCGACACGTCCTTGCCGTCGCCGCAGCGATAGACCTGTTCGACGAGCCGGCCGTCCTGCTTGACCACGCGGGAATTGAGGCCGTGGTGTTCCGCGAACCCCTCGAGGTCGGCGGTCGTGCAGCCGACGTAGAGGTTGTTGCAGCTCGCGGCCACGGGGTCGGCGCCACCCTCGGGGCTCTTGTCGGTGACCGACATGAACCGGTGCGCATCGGTCAGCGCGGCGAAGATCTCGTCGATGTCCTTCGCGGGCGCCAGCCGCTCGGCGGCGATCGGCTGGCCGTGCGACGCGGCGTTCTGCACGGCGGCCACGAACTGCTCGTGGTCGAGGCGGAACAGCTCCTTCTTCGTGCTGAGGTTGTTGTGGATGCCGTTGTGGATCCAGAACAGCTTCGTGTAGCGCTCGACTTCGGCGCGCACGGGCCCGGGCAGCGTGTCCTTGGTCAGGTAGAGCGACTCGAGCACGCAACGGATCGGCAGGTTGAGGGCGAACCGCTGGTCGAGCGTGATGTCGCGGCCGGCGATCGCGGCCTGCACGAGGTGGAAGGCGAGCAGCTTGTCGTTCGCAGTCAGGGCGTCGAAGCCGTCGGCGTAGAGCTGCACGACGGCGCTCGTGTCGACGCGATCGAGCTCATAACGCCGGGTGGCATCCTGCGGTGCGGCGGTCGCTGCGGCGCCGGGGCCCTGGCACGACGCCTGGAGGATCAGCAGGAACAACAGCAAGAGGCAGCGGGACATGCGGACGTCTTCGCGGGCCGCC
>DASUFY010000158.1:0-6470 GCA_036274315.1 Planctomycetota bacterium
CGCCGGGCGGCGGCGCGAGCGCGAGCGCGCGGCGCAGCGCCTCTTCGGCGTCGTCGGGCTGGCCGCAGCGGTACAGGATGCGGCCGAGGTCGAGCCACAGGCGCGGGTTCATCTCGCTGCCGTCGATCGCGCGGCGCGCGAGCTTCTCGGCGAAGGGGAGGCGGTCCTGCAGCACGGCCTCCCATGCTTCATCCATCGTCCTCTCGGCCCGGCGGCGGGCCTTCTTGCGTTCTCGGGGGGAGCTCATGAGTCGGATCTGGTCGGTACATGGGAATTCACCGAGGCGACGTGGGCCGCCTCACACGGTACCGGGGATCAACTGAGCTGGGCTCGCAAGGCCCGCAACGGTAGCTGGCGGCCGCGACCGGTCAATCGGGTGCCGTGCGCGTCACCCGTTCGGGTCCAGCGTCACGAACGGTTCGACGCCGCGCAGCGCGACACCGCCGCGCCGGCCCGGCACCGTCGACAGCAGGCGCTGCGCGAACCACGGTGGCAGCGCGCGCCCTTCGTCGGGGCACAACCACAGGCGCAGCAGATGGCGCCGCCGCCCGCTGGCCGGGTCGTCGCGAAACGCGGTGCGATCGTGCAGCATCTGGTGGTTGTGGATGAACTGCATGTCGCCGGGCTCGAGGTCCATCTCGAGATGGATGTCGGGATCCTCGGCCACCGCATCGAAGGCATCCAGCGCCGCGACGTGCTGCTCGAGAAGGCGCGGCACATCGGCGAAGCGCTGCGCCGACTCGATGTAGCGGCGCTGGTAGAGCACGGACAGTTCGTCCGCGAACCAGCTGAGGATCGGCGCGGTGAAGTACGGCGGGGACCCGGCCGGCGGTTCGCCGCGATGGTCCGTGCAGAACGGGCCGAACAGCTCCGCGAGCAGCTCGGGGCAGCGGCGCAGCATCTCGTTGTGCATCGTCGCACAACTGACGAGCGAGCTGCGGCCGCCGGCCAGCGCGCGCTGCAGGCAGAACAGGCCGACGAGGTCCGCCGAATCGGTGTGGAAACCCTGCCGTTCGGCGGTCTGGTAGATGCGCGAGCCGGGATCGGCCGCGTCGCGGCCGAGGTCGGTGACGTGCCCGAGCAGATGCCCGCGCGCGTTCTGCGGCAGCGCACGGCCGAGGTGCGTGCCGAGGCCCCAGAAGATCGTCGCGGCGTCGATCGGGTCGTATGCCGCCGGGTCGATGCCGCGCAACAGCACGAAGCCGCGACCCGAGAGCAGCTCGCGGCGCACGTTCGCGAGCAGCGCCGCCACGCCGTCGAGCGGGAACGTGTGGCGGTCGATGCTGGCGAGGTCGCGCCCGGAGCCGCGCGCCGTCGCCAGCGCGCGTTCGAGTTCGGCCAGTTGGGGCGCGGTCCAATGATGGATCCACGAACCCTGCGCCAGCTGGTCGCCGCGCCAGACGGCGGGTCCCTGCAGGGGGCGGGACGGTCGAGGGTGGGCCGTGGTCATCGCGATCTCGCTGCGCTCGCGGCGGCGCACCATCGTACCGTGCTGCGGCCCTGTGCCCACGTCGGCCCGGCTTTCGTGCGGCCGCCTTTGCCCGGGCGCCCGCGGCTCGCGACCATGGTGCGACCATGGCACACGCTGCGCGGTCCATACCGTTCTCCCACGTCGTGGCGGCCGTGCTGCTGGCGGCGCCGTTGGCCGGCCAGTCGGCGGGAGCCGAGCCGCGCGTGCAGCTCGTGCGCGCACCGGCCGGGGGCCTGCAGCCGCGCGCCATCGTCGACGACGAAGGTGTGCTGCACGTCGTCTGGCTGCAGGGCGAAGCCGGCGGCGCCGACCTGTTCTGCGCGCGCTCCACGGACGGCGGCAAGACCTTCGCGGCAGCGTTGCCGGTCAACGCGCGTCACGGCACCGCGCTGGCGATCGGCAACGTGCGCGGCCCGCAGCTCGCGCTCGGCCCGAACGCACGCCTGCACGTGCTCTGGAACGGCAAGGCCCCGCCGCGCGAGGGCAAGGGTGCGCCGGATGCGGCGCCGCTGCTCTACGCGCGGCTCGCCGACGACGGCAGGTCGTTCGAATCCGAACGCGATCTCATCGGCGAACACCCGGGGCTCGATGGCGGCAGCGCGATCGCCGCCGATCGCAACGGCAACGTCTACGTCGTGTGGCACGCGCCCGAACGCGGCCGCCAGGGCGAGGCGATGCGGCGCATCTGGGTGGCGCGTTCGAGCGACGGCGGCGCCACGTTCGCGACCGAGACCATGGCCTGCGCCGTGGGCACCGGCGTCTGTCCGTGCTGCGGCATCGGCGCCATCGCCGGCACCGACGGTGCGCTGCGCATCCTCTACCGCATCGCCAGGCACGGCGACGAGCGCGGCGCGGTGCTGCTCGCGGCCCGGACCGGCGCCGACTCGTTTCTGCTGCGCGAGCTCGACCCGTGGCGGGTGCCGACTTGAGTCATGAGCACGTTCTCGCTCGCGCGCGGGCCGCGCGGCACGCTGGGTGCGTGGGAGACCGAGGGGCAGATCCGCTTCGCGGAGCTCGACGGTGAGCACGCGCTGCGCAGCGCGCCCGGCCGGACCGGCCAGCGCAAGCACCCGTCGATCGCGTGCAACCGGCGCGGCGAGGTGCTGCTGGCCTGGACCGAGCGCATGGGGTGGAACAAGGGCGGCAGCCTCGCCTGGCAACTGTTCGACGACCACGGTGAACCCGTGAACGGAGAGCACGGCGAGTGCGCCGGCGTGCCGGTGTGGGGTCTCGTCCAGGCCGTGGCGCTGCCCGACGAACGCTTCGCCATCGTGTACTGACGGCGCACCGTCGTGCGAGGCGCGCGGGGTCCCGCCCGCGGATCAGAACAGCGGCAGTTCGACGACGTGGTCCGCGTTGTCGTCGACGCTGCCGACGAAGCAGTGGATGTCGTCAGTCGACGAAACGCGCCTGAAGGCCGAGCCGCCGACGCCGTTGCGGCGCGCGGTGCGAGACCCAACGGCACCTGCAACGGACAGGGTGCCGCGAGCAGCGCGCCTACTTGCCGGGGCCCTGCGTCGCCGCCGGCAGCGCCCGATCGGTCTCGAGCGCGAGGCCGCCGAACACCTGCACGAAGTCGCGCACCGGGATGCGGAACACGCCGGCCCGCGTCGCGTAGCCGTGCTCGAGCCCGGCCTCACCCTTGGGACGGAAGGTGTTGCCGTGCGGATTCCACAGGGTCAGCAGGTCGTTCTCCGCATCGAAGGCCAGGACCGCGTAGGCGTGCTTGCCGTTGATGCCGGGCGGGTGCGGTTCGGTGCCCGCGCCGCACGCCACCAGCCGTTTCTCCCGCAGCGCGCTGCCGACCTCGGTGCGCAGCCTGGCCGCCAGCTCGTCGGGATCGGCGGCCGGCACGGGTGGCTTCGGCACGGGCTTGCCGTCGGGGCCGGGCACGGTGCCGCGCGGACGCTTCTTCAGCACGATGCGCGTGGTCTGGTGCCCGGTCAGCATGCGGATGATGGTCGCCGTCGAGCCGCCCCTGGCGATCGCGTCGGTCGAGGTCTCCATCGCGTAGCGCTTTGGATCGGCCTGATGCCGCAGGGCTCCGAGCGCCTTCTCGAGCACCGGCAGCCACAACCCTTCGTCGCCGGTCGTGCCCGACAGCGCGAGTTCGGCGTCGGTCAGCGGCGGCAGTTCGATCGACCGCCCGTCCCCGAAGTGCACGTCGTAGCCGCCGCCGTCGCGCTCCTTGATCATCTGCTTCACCGCGGCGCTGTCGCGGTGCACGAACGCGCCGACCGCAGCGACGAAGTAGCAATCGCCGAGCGGGCCCTGGTGGCAGTGGTCGAGGTCCGGTGTGTCGTCGCGGAACAGGTCGGGCCGGGTCGCGCGGATCTTGCGCAGACTGCTCGCATAGCCGGCCTGGAAGTTCGGCCGCTTCAGTGTGGCCGGCTGCTCGGGGGCGTCGCGGTGGTCCTGGGCGTCCGGTGACCCGGCGGCCTGCTCGAGTGGATCCGTCGTGCTCGCCTTCGCCGGCGGTTGCGCCGGCGGTTGCGTCGCGGTCGCCGGCTCCACGTGCGGCGGCACGGGCAGCTTCGACGCCGGCTTCGACACGGGCTTTGGCGGCGTGGTCAGGTACTCGCGCGTCAACTCTGGCACTGCGTACTTGCCGCTGCGCACGATGCGCTTGATGGCCGCCGCAGCGGCTGCCTGCTCGCCCGTGACCTTCGGGTCGACGCACAGCACGTCGATCTCATCGGCGTCGAGCTTGCCGTCGGTGTTGCGATCCCAGCTGGCGAAGTGCTCGGCGGCGACCTCGGCGAAGCTCGGCGGCGACTTGGGCGGGGTCGATGGCGCCGGCGGCGCGACCGGTGGTTGCTGCAGGAGCAGGGTGACGGCGAGGAGCGCGTGCAACATGGCCCGGAGCTTAGGCGAGACGCGGGCCCCCGACCGTCGTCGGCATCGACGGTGACGGACGGGTTACAAAGTCTCCGCATCCGCGCGCTCGCTGATGTGACCGGCGATCCCCGGAACGTGACGCGGGGCGGAAGGTTCGCGCGGCGGGCCACGTCTGAGCCCACGATGAACCACGCCCCATGCGGCATCGCGGCGCTCATTGCCGCACTCGCCGCCGCGCCCGCACCCACGTTGTGCGCCCAACAGCCACCGTCCGCCCGTGTCGCGCTCGAGAAGCACGCGCTCGCGGCCGCCAGACAGCACAACCTGGCGCTCGCCGAGGCCGTCGTCCGTGCCGGGGAGGCGGGCAGCCTCGAACTCGAGCTGCGCACGCGCCCGACCAAGCACGAGGCGTCGCTGCATCTCGCGATGGCGACGGTCGACGTCGTCGAGGGTGATGCCGAGCTCGCGCTGCGCCTCGCCTCGTTCGAGTTGACCCAGGCTACCGACACCGAGACGGCGGCGCCCACGGGCCGCGCGCGCCTCGTCCTGCGCTTCGCCCCGCGCCCGACGAAGCCGCCGGCTCGTGGTGAACCCGATCGCGACGCAGAGAACGCGATCCTCGTGCGCGCAGCGCTCGCGGCCTTGCAGGCGATCGAAGCCCACGACGGCGAGCCCGCCGACCTGGCCCCGGAGATCGCGTCGTTGGCTGTTCTGCCGGCCAAGAGCGTTTCGCCGGGCATCGATGTGTTGTTGCACGTGCGCGGCGAGGCCTTCCGCCAGCACGCGGACGTCGTCGACGCGGCGCTCAGGAAGGCGGCGCTTGCGAAGGCCTCGGGGCTGGGCGTGCTCGCCCCCGCGCGGGAGAAGGTCCTGCGCGACGAGGTCGGCGCGCGCTACACGTTCCACTGCTCGCGGCCTGCTGCCGAGGGCCGCTGACGCCGCGGCACGACCGCGCGTACCGTTGCTCGGAGACCTGTGCTGTAATGGCGGCCGGCCTGCGCCGGCGGATCGCGGATCCGGATCGCGCAGGAAGACCATGACGACTGCTGAGCCGGTGGCAACGACGTGACGAGAGGTTCCACGTGACGAGGTGTCTTGGCGGCGCGCCCTGCGTGGCGATGGTCCTGGCTCTGTGCGCGTTCGATGCCGGTGCACGCGGACAGGCGCCGGCCCGCACGGAGCTGGCCAACGCCGGCCTCGAGCAAGGCAGTCCGGGCGAGGCGCCGACCGGCTGGTTCTTCTCGTCGAGCTGCGGCGGCAAGGCCTCGATCGACGCCGACGAGCCGTTCGCCGGCGCACAGTCGGCGCTGATCGACGCCTCGGCGCCGACCGGATCGGGCCAGCTGTTCAGCAACCTCATGCAGTCGCTCGATGCGCAGCCCTGGCGAGGCAAGCGGGTCCGCTTCCGCGCTGCCGTGCGCACCGCGGAACTGGCCGCGGGAGCGGCGGCACAACTGTGGTTTCGCGTCGATCGGCCGGATGCCGAGGGCGGCGGCAAGCAGTACGGCGCCTTCGACAACATGGGCGATCGGCCGATCCGCGCTGCGGCGTGGGCACCGTACGACATCGTGCTGCAGGTCGCCGCGGATGCCGAACGCATCGTCTGCGGCATGTTCGTCACCGGCAAGGGCAAGGCGTGGCTCGACGACGCGTCGCTGGCGGTCGTGGACGAGAGCGTGGCGACCACGGGCGAAGCTGCGGCGAGCGCTGCGAACTCGCGCATGCACCCGGCCGTGCGGCGCGCGTTCGGCGAAGCGGAGAACGCGCCGCGACAGCCGTTCTTCACGCCGTGGTTGTGGCTGCCCGTGTTCGCGCTGTTGACGTTCGCCGTGGCGCTGTGGCCGATGCGCCGGCGCGGCGACGTCGATGGGGTGGTCGTCGCGCCGCCGGGCCGGGTCCGATGGTTCGCGATCCGGTTCACGATCGCCTACTGGCTGCTCTACTGCCTGCCGAGTCCGTTCGCGCAGCTGCTCCCGTGGCTCGGCCCGCAGCTCGGGGCGGCGCACGGCTGGCTCGACGCACGGCTGGTCGCGCTCGTCGCGCGGTCCGTCTTCGGGATCGAAGCGGACCTCGTGCCGCCGAACGGCAGCGGGGACACGACCTGGAGCTACATCTCGACGCTGAACGGCTTCGTGCTCGCGGTGCTGGTCGCCGCGATCTG
>DASUFY010000159.1:0-54097 GCA_036274315.1 Planctomycetota bacterium
AGCTCACCAAGAGACCAACGGTTGCGTGCGCGCTGCGCCAGCAGGGATCGGATCGTCGAAGGGTCGTAGATGCGTTTCGCCATCACGCCGATCGTGCACGCCGCGCAGACCGCAGCCAGATGCGGTTGCCAGGACAGTTACCGTGCTCGTGCACGCCATCGTGGTCTGGCTTGTCGCCCTGCCGCCATCCCATCAGGCAGTGCTCGTGGCGGAAGTGCCAGTAGACGCGCCCGAACGCGGCGGTTGGCTTGATCCAGACCACAGACTGGTGGTCGAGGATACCGAGGTCGCGCCAGATGCGCTGGATGTCGCCGCACCTCTTGTGCGCGTGCCAGCAGTAGATCGCGCCCTTGGGTCCGAGCACTTCGAGCACGTTGGTGAACGTGGCGCGGAAGAAGCCGTCGGCGTCCTCGATGTCGATCTCGCGGTAGGTCGCTGTCCAGTCCTTGCCCGAGTCGTTCGGTCGCTCGCCGGTGTAGTCGACGAGGTAGGGCGGGTCGGTCGCGACGAGCGCGGCCTTGTCGCCGGCCATGACGCGCAGCACGTCCTTGAGGTTGGTCGAGTCGCCGCAGAGCAGGCGGTGTTCGCCGAGCACCCACAGGTCGCCGGTCTTGGCGATCGCGACTGCCGGTGGCTCGTCGGGGCCCTCGTCGTCGAGCTGCTTGTCGACCTCCTCCTGGTCGCGGAGCTGCTGGACCAGGGCGTCGATGTCGTCCTCGGAGTAGCCGACGCCGTCGAGCGAGTCCTCCTTGCGGAGTTGTTCGAGCAGCGTCGCGAGGGCCGGTTCGTCGAACTGGGAAAAGGAGTGGGTTCTGTTGTCAGCGATGTTGAACGCCACTGCGTCCAGGTCGCTGCCGTCGAACCACCAGACCGGCACCTCGGTCATGCCGAGACTCTGCGCGGCCTTGAGGCGAGTGTTGCCCGCGATCACCTCGCCGGTTCGGCGCGCGACGATCGGCTGTTGCCAGCCGAAGCGGCGGATGCTGGCAGCGACGTGCGGAACGGCTGCGTCGTTGCGGCGCGGGTTGGTGGGCGAGCAGTAGAGCCGGGAGATCGGGACGATCTCGACCGGCGGGGAAGCGGGCGTGTCCAAGGCGGAACCTCGTGTGGGTTGAGAGCCCCTTGGAAGTGCGCCTGGACAGAAGGCTCGAAGGTGGCAGGATAGTGCAGCGGACCCTCGCCGTCATCGGGTGACCAAAGGCGGCCGCGACACCCCGGGGAAGACGTTGACTCGCGCTGGGGTGGCCCTGAGAGTGCCGAAACACCATGAGCAGGACCATGCAACCGTGGACAGTGGCAATCGCCGCTCTGCTGGCATTCGGCGGTAGTGCCCAGGCGCAACGTCATCCTCACTTCGACGATCACGGAACCCTCGCGTGGCATACCAAGTTGGCCAACTGCCAGCAGGCGGCCCGCCAGGCGGACAAGATCATCTTCGTGGAGGTCGGGGCGAAGACCTGAAACACCTGCGTCGCGCTCGTGCAGCGCGTCGTGCCGCACCCCACGATCAAGGATCGCCTCTCCGCCCTGGTGGTGGGACTCTCGCAGGACTGGGAGACACCTGAGACGCCAATCGAGGAGCTCTTCGCGAAGAATCTGCCGGAGGCGAAGAGCTATCCGCTGGTCGCGTTCCTAACCGTCGACGGCAAGTGGATCGAGGGCTACTCGGGATGGCTCGAGGAACCCGAGTTCTTGAAGATGTTGGCACGCGTGGAGGCATCGCCGTTGCTTCAGGCGGAACCGGCGGTGCAGAAGCAGTTGGCCAAGCACTCCGCCGCGGCCAACGCGGCGGTGGCGAAGGGCGACTGGAAGGTCGTTCTCGGTGCGGCGCGCGAAGCCGCGAAGACCACGGGACGGTGCGCGGAACGCACCGCCATTCGCACGGCCGAGCAGCAGGCACGCACCTGGGCGAACGAACAGCTCGAAGCGTGCGTGAAAGGCGCGAGCAGCGGCGCTGATCTGGCCCCGTTTCGCAAGCAACTCGGCGCGGTCAAGACACACTTCGCGGGCGAGCCCGAGGGTGTGGACGCCGAAACCGGACTGAAGGCCCTGCAGCGCCTGACCATGGTGCGCGAGGTCGAAGCCAATCCGAATCCGGCGCGTGACCTGCGTGAACGCTCGGCAGCGCCGTTCCAGGGCACCCGCTGGGTGGCGATCTTCGCCAAGCCAGCGCAACCCGGCGGCAAGTAGGCATCGGGGGGTGCACCGGACCGGAGCGGTCGGTTTTCGGGGTCGACTGTTAACCAGATTCTCTGCTCTCCGAGAGTCCGTACCGAGAGCATGGACCGGTGCCGATCCCAACTACCCCGAAACGGAGTGGGGGACCCACACCGTACGCTCTCGCGAACTTCGGGACCGCTCCGAACGCCGCCGCAACCCGCCGCGACACCGCCACCAACGCGCGCCCCGAAAACGCAGCCGCCCCGCGGTGGTTGACCGCGAGGCGGCGACGTCCGCTCGTTCGAGCGGCAGTGGCTCCTCGAGTAGGACTTGAACCTACGACCCGGTGATTAACAGTCACCTGCTCTACCGACTGAGCTATCGAGGATCGCGATCGGGTTTCGGCCCGATGGGGGCAAGAACCTTAGCGAGGTCCTTTTTCGAGTGCAAGCGTTCGCATCGGGCCGTTCGTCGCCGTCCGCGAACTCCCGCGACCCCGCGCCCGGAAGCAGCACGAGCCGTGCGCCTCGAAGGCGAACGGCTCGTGTCGCGAATCAGGCAGACGATCGATCAGCCGTTGCTGACCTTCATCTTGCGCAGACGCAGCTTCTCGGTCGTGGCGAGAGCGGTCTCGGCGGCTTCCTTCGTGAAGGCCTTCTTGTCCTTCACGTAGACGAGAGCCTTGCCGTTCAGACCGTTCGGGTGCACGCGGATGACTCCATCCAGCTTGCTCAAGACGTCACGCGTCTCGATGGCTGTGGCCATTCAACCAAGGCCCGAGACGGACACCTCGTAGATGCAGTCTTCCTTCGGCATCTCGACCTCGGTCAGGCGGGAGATCGTCACTCCGCCCGAACGACCCTTCTCGAGGGCCGCGTTGAGGTCCGCCAGTTCGGGCACGTTCTTGCCGACTTCGAAGTAGCCGATGCCCGTCGTGTCGAAGACCAGGTTCTTGATGTCCTTCTGCTTGTCGAGGATGTCACGCACCCTCTTGGCCTGTGAGGCCGCGCCTCAACCACCGATCCCGGTGGCTTCCACCTTCCAGAGCTTGGTCACGTCCTGTGCTGGCTTCGCCGGTGTGCCTTCGGTCTGAGCCGCGGCAGGCAGGGCAAACGCCAGGGCCGTGAGCAGCACGCCTGACTTGTATCGCATCGTTCGGACTCCTGATGGGGTAGGTACGCTTTGGCGATCCGGATCGACGACCCAGGTCCCCGAGCCGAGAGTATCGACAGCCAGGCGCGAATTGGCAAACCCCCAACTCCGGAAAAGCCGGTCACATCGGGAATCGGGGCCGCCTTCCCGGCCGGGCCGCTACCGGTCGGCGAAGCGCCAGGCCGGCAGCTCGCGCGGCGGCAGGTCCGGGCCGAGCGCCGCACGCAGAACCGCGATGGGAATGGAGTTCTGGCGGAGCACGTCGTCGTGGAACGCCTTCTCGGAGCGCCGGCCGGGGCCGACGAGGTCGCCGTGCAGGGCCCGGAGCTGCAGGCCGCCGAGCATGTAGGCCGCCTGGTAGAGCGGGCCGTAGCCGCCGCTGACCGAGCGCCGCACCTCACCTTCGGCCGCCGCGCGCTCGTGACCGACGCGTTCGATGAGGTAGTCGACACACTGCGGGCCCGTCCACTCGCCGAGCTGGAAGTGCAGCGAGAAGACGATGCGCGCGCAGCGGTGCTTGCGCCAGTACAGCATGCCGACGCGGTCCTCGGGGCCCTTCGGCAGGCCGAGTTCGTACATGCGCATCTCCCAGTAGAGCGCCCAGCCCTCGATCCAGAACGGCGTGCCGAACGGCGCGCGGTAGCGCCGGTAGCGTTCCTGTGAGTACTGCTGCAGCCAGTGGCCCGGGATCAGTTCGTGGAAGACCGTCGCGCGACAGAAGTGCTCGTTGTTGCTGCGCAGGCTCTGCAGCTTGTCCTCGTGCGCCATCGCGTCGGTCGGGAACGAGACCTGGATCGTCTCGCCGCCGAGGAAGAACGGGTTCACGCGCTGCGCCGCCGGCGACATCATGCGCATGCGCCAGCACTCCTTGGCCAGGTCGGGGATCGTGATCAGGTCGCGCTGCTCGAGGAACGCGATCGCCTCGCGCGCGAGGTCCGCGATCAGCTGCGGCTGTGCCCCGGGTGCCACGTGCTGCTGCTTGACCTTCCTCAGCGCGAGGCGCCAGTCGGCGCCGCAGCCCATCTCGTGCGCGGCCTTGTCCATCTCCGCGTCGCACCACGCGAACTCGCGCTCGGCGATCTCGATCAGGTCGGTGGGGGAGTAGGGGATCCACTCGAACGCGAGTTCGCGCAGCAGCGCCGCCTGCCCGATCGGGTCGCCGACCAGCGAACTGTCGCCCGCGAGCTTGTCGTTGCGGTCGCGCAGCTCCTGCTGCAGCGCACCGAGCGCCTTGTCCGCGGCCTCGTAGGGGGCGCGCACCCACCACGAGAACAGCGGGTCGTAGCCGACCCGGTACTCGAACCAGCCGCGCAGCGCGCGCCGCAGCTCGCCCATGACCTCGGCGGCGCGCGCCGCGACCGGCAGCGCGATCTGCTCGAACTCCCGCTTGCGCAGTCGCGTTCGCACGTCCTCGACGGCGACCGCCAGCGCCGCCATGGTGTCGGCGGCACCTTCGGGCTCGACCGGCTCGAGGCGCCGGCGGGCCTCGCCGAGCCCGACGATCGTCGCCGCGAACGGCACCAGGTCGCGCACCTCTTCGTCGCGGCGCGCCTCTTCGTCGAGCGCGTGCAGCTCGCGCCGCACGTGGTTGTCGAGCAACAGCCAGTCGACGCGCGCGTCGCGCGGCAGCGTGTCGAAGTCGATCTCCGCGAGCTCGTGTTGTTCGCGTTCGAAGCGCTCGCGCAGGCGCCGGCGGCGCTCGCCCGACATCGGCACGTCGTAGCGCCGCTCGAGGTCGCCGACGTCGGCCGAGAACAGCTCGATGCGCTCTCGCAGGTCGGGTGCCTGCTGCGCCGGCAGCGGGGTCAGCGCGAGCAGGAACAGGACGGGGCCGACGCGGGGCGCACGCATGCGCGCATGCTACGCGTGCCCGGTGGCCCCAGCCGCTAGATCTTGGGCGCCGCGGCGCGGATCTTCTCGCTGGCGCGGTCCGCGTACTTGCCGAAGTTCTTGACGAACAGCGACGCGAGGTGCTTGGCCTTCGCGTCGTAGGCGGCCTTGTCGGTCCACGTGTTCTTGGCGATCAGCATCTCGTCGGGCACGTGGTTGCACTGCGTCGGCACGATGAGCCCGAAGATCGGATCGACGACCGTCTTGGCCTTCGCCAGCGAACCATCGTGGATCGCGTCGAGGATCGCGCGCGTGTACTTGAGGCTCATGCGCTTGCCGACCCCGTGGCCGCCGCCGCTCCAGCCCGTGTTGACGAGCCACGCCTGCGAGCCGTTCTTGGCGATCTGCGCCGCCAGCAGTTCGGCGTACTTGGTCGGGTGCCAGACCATGAACGCGGCGCCGAAGCAGGCCGAGAACGTCGCCTCTGGGTCCTTGACGCCCATCTCGGTGCCCGCGACCTTCGCCGTGTAGCCCGAGATGAAGTGGAACATCGCCTGCTCGGGCGTCAGCTTGCTGACGGGCGGCAACACGCCGAACGCGTCGCACGTCAGGAAGATCACGTTCTTCGGGTGCTTGCCGACGCACGGGATCTTGGCGTTGGGGATGTACTCGACCGGGTAGCTGCAGCGCGTGTTCTCGGTGATCGACTGGTCCGTGTAGTCGACGGCGCGCGTCGCCTTGTCGTAGATGACGTTCTCGAGCACGGAGCCGTAGCGGATCGCGGCGTAGATCTCGGGTTCGCTCTCCTTGGTCAGGTTGATGCACTTCGCGTAGCAGCCGCCCTCGATGTTGAACACACCCTCGTCGCTCCAGCAGTGCTCGTCGTCGCCGATCAGCGAGCGGCGCGGATCGGCCGACAGGGTCGTCTTGCCCGTGCCCGACAGGCCGAAGAACAGCGACACGTCGCCGTCCTTGCCTTCGTTGGCCGAGCAGTGCATCGACATGACGCCCTGCCTCGGCATCAGGTAGTTCATGATCGTGAACACGCCCTTCTTCATCTCGCCCGCGTACTGCGTGCCGAGGATGACGAACTCGCCGCGCTCGAACGAGAGGTCGACGGACGTGCCGCTGCTCATCTCGTTCGTCAGCGGATTGGCCGGGAACAGGCCCGCGTTGAAGATCACGTAGTCGGGCTCGCCGAAGCGCGCCAGCTGGTCGGCCGTCGGGCGGATCAGCATGTTGTGCATGAACAGCGCGTGGTAGGCGTTGAGGCAGACGATGCGGATCTTGATCTGGTACTTGGGGTCCCAGCCGGCGAAGCCGTCGACGACGTAGATCTGGTCGCGCGTGTTGAGGAAGTCGATCGCGCGCTGGCGGTTGATCAGGAACGTCTTGTCCGACAGCTTGATGTTGACATCGCCCCACCAGATGTCCTTGTTCGATGGCTCGGCGTCGACGATGCGCTTGTCCTTGGGCGAACGGCCGGTCTTCGCGCCCGATCGTGCGGTCAGAGCACCGCTGTCGACGATCTCTCCTTCGCCGCGCCGGATCGCCTGCTCGTAGAGGATGGATGGCTGCGCGTTGCGCAGCACGTTGGTGACCTTGATGCCGTACTTGGACAGATCGAGCGTGGACATGGCTGTGGGAGATGGGTGGGGGTGGAGCCACACCTTTTGGGGGCGAGCAGCGTACTGACTGCGCGCGGGTGGATCCACAACCGGGGACACGGCCGAAAACCGCTTGCGCAACAGGGTAGCGCCCGCTAGCGTCCCGCCCCCAAAACCGTGCGCCCGTAGCTCAATTGGATAGAGCACCTGACTACGGATCAGGAGGTTAGAGGTTCGATTCCTCTCGGGCGTACCAACTCGCGCCGGAGGCGCGAGTTGGTGGGCCCGAGAGGCATCGGGCGTGGCGCGACCGCGGCTGGCGCCGCGGGCGCTTCAGCGGCGATTCCTCGCGCTGGCTCGCGATGGATGGTGCGGGTTGGATCGCGGTGGTGCGCTTGGTGGCAGAGTGCTCTTCGGATTGTTGGGGCGTGGTCTGGCTCCCTTGGCGTGTTCTGGTTCCGTGGTTCGAGGGTGCTTCTTGCTTGGCGATGGGAGAGACGCGCCGGCTCAGGGCCATTTGACGGCGTCCCATTCGGTGAGGCGGTCGATGCCGCCGAAGTTCCAGGCGTCCTGGGGTGGGGGGCGGCGGTCCTGGCGCATGCGGGCTTGGATCGTGGCGGCGCGGTCGGCGAGGGCGTGGTCGCCGCGGGCGAGTGCGGCGACGCGCGCGATCTCGCAGGCGGCGACGGACCATTCGGAGAACTGGGTGCCGTAGGCCCAGCCGACCACGGTGGGGTCGTTCTCGGCGATCTGTTGGGGGGAGAGTGGTACGCCGTCCTGCCAGCGCATGACGATGGCGACCTGGCATTCGCGGTCGTTGAGCAGCCAGCCGTAGCGCACGACGTTCATGGCCACCTCTTCGGCGAGTTCCTTCGCGAGCGGGTCGCCGGTCATCTTGTACGCGGCGCCCATGCCGACCGCGGCGATCGCGTCCTGCCACGGGTTCCAGTAGCTGTACTTGCCCTGCAGCATGCGCGGGTCGGGCGTGCAGATCGACATCGTGCGCACGCGGTCGTCGGGCAGGTCGCGGCCCGACCACTGCGGGTAGTAGACGCGGTCGATGCGTTCGGTCATGCGCTGGCGCAGCTCCTCGCTGCCGGTCGCGAGCAGCATCCAGCTGGCCGCGAGTTCCGTGCGGCCGGCGCCGCGCGGCGCGCCGGCGCCCGATGTCGCGTGCCGCGCGTCGGTCGTCTGGCCGGCGAGGTAGATGCGCACCTCGTTGTCGAGTTCGAGGCGGGCCCAGTGCGAGCCCGACAGCAGCGCGTAGGCGCCGAGGTAGTTGTCGCTCCAGTGCTGGCGGTCCTTGCCGGTCCAGCCGTGGGCGTCGAACGGCTGCGAGGGGTCCGTCTTGCCGAGGCGATCCGGTGATTGGCCGAGGTGCCAGTGCGTGCGGCCGCCCCAGACGTTCCAGTCGCGGTGGTTCTTCGGTTCGACGGGGCTCGCGTCCATCTCGAAGAAGTGCACGGGCCGGCAGCCTTCCTGCAGCATCGACAGTTCGACCTCGAGCAGGAAGCTCGGCAGGCCGCTGGCCGCGACCACCGTCATCTTGACCGTGCCGAAGTCGCCCTGGTCGCCGGTCTGGCCCGCCATCTTGGCGAGGCCGTGCTGGAACAGGCCGAACGGGTCGCCCGGCGGCTTGTCGTTGGCCACGAAGATGCGGTGGCGCAGCGCGAGGTGGGCGCGCAGGGCCGGGCCGCGCAACCACGGCGGCAGCTCGGGCACGTAGCCGAAGGCGCCGAACGCGCCGCTCGCCTGCCATTGGGTGGCACCGAGCAGCGGGGCCACGCACGCGGCCTTGCACGTCGCGTCGGCGAGGCCGTTGTCGCCGTGCAGCGCCGGCACCATGGCGCCGGTGCGGCGCAGCCCCTGACCGTCGCCGAAGTGGTCGTTGCGCACGAGCACGTTGCGGCTGCCGTACGCGGTCGCCTTCTGGTCGATGCCGAGCCAGCCCGGGTGCCGGAACGCGATGGCCATGCCGTGGCACTCGATCGCGATCTCGTCGACGTCGCAGGTCTGCGCGGTCGTGCTCGGATCGGAGAAGAACACCGCGGCGTCGATCGCGCAGTGCTTCTGGTCGCGCCAGGCCGTGAGCACCAGTTCGGCGACGAAGCCCGTGGCGCCGATGCGCGTGCGCCGCAGCTCGACGCGGCGCAGCGCGTTGTTCTCGAGGTCCTCGACGCGCACGGCTTCGGCGCGCGTGGCGACCTTGTCCTGCACGACGACGAACTCGATCTTCGCATCCGGCAGGTCGATCTCGCCGGCCGGCAGCGGCGGCCCGGAGCCGTCCGCGAGCTGCACGCGCTGTTCGGAGAGCGCATCGAGACCGGTCGTGAACAGGCACAGCGCCTGGCGCACCGAGCCGTCGGGCCAGCGCGCGCCGAACGGCTGCCAGGCCGTCGGCGTGTCCGGCACGTGGCGTGCGGGCAGGTCCTTCACCTCGCCCATGGCGAACGGCACCACGACGCTCGCACCCTCACGGCGCGGGAACGGCGCGAGGTTCTGCAGCACGAGTTCGATCGGTCGCTGCGCGGGGGCGGCCGGTACGGCCTCGGCCGGTGTCTGGGCCGGCGCCGCGGCGCCGAGCAGATGCAGCGCGATCGCGGCGGCGATCGCGCGGCGGGGTTTTCCGGCCGCGGCGCGATGTGGGTATCGTGGCACGCACGATGGCCTCTCGTTCCGTGCCGGTGTCGCTCGCGTTCCTGGCTGCCGCATGCCTGTCGATCATCGCGCCAGGTCGCGCGCAGGAGAAGGCGCCCGATCCCGCGGCCCCCGTCGCGCCGGAGCCCGAGGAAGCGGAATGGCTCGAGCGGGCCGGCAAGGAGCTGGCCGCCTACGCGACGCTGTGCTTCAAGAACGGCTTCCCGGTGCGCGCGCGCCAGAGCTGGCTCGAGGTCATCGGCGAGTACCTGCCCGACGACGAAGCCTCGCGCAAGGCGCTCGGCTTCTACAAGAACGGCACCGTCTGGCAGCACGACGCCAAGTTCGAGTATCCGGATCAGGACGAGCCCAACGCCAGCGTGGCCCGCATGCTGGCCGGGCGGTGGGACACGCTGGCGAAGAAGCTCGGCGACGGCCACCGCGCGCTCGCGGCACAGCTCAGCGAAGCAGGCAAGGCGGTGCGCGCCGCCTACCACACGCAGCGCGCGCTGCGTTTCCTGCCCAAGGACGGCAAGGTCATTGCACAGAGCGGCATGAAGCAGTTCGAGGGCGTGACCGGCGACGAGATCGACCTCGGCATCCTGCGGCGCTCGCGGCTCATGGACCGCGCCATCACGCGGCTCTGCGAGCAGCAGATCGCGACCACGGTCGGGTCCGAGAAGCACAAGGTGCTCGACGAGGGCGGCATGCCCTACATCTCGGTGAAGACCGAAAACTTCACGATCTTCGGCGACTGGGAACCCGAGGTGCTGCAGCAGGCCGCGGCCTGGTGTGAACGTTCGCTCGCGTTCTGCAAGGAGGCGTACGAAGGCTACGAAGGCTTTCCGCCGTCCGGGCAGCCGACGAAGAACCTGGCGTTCTTCAAGAAGAAGGACACCTGGGTCGAGCTCGTCAAGGCGAACGCCGAACGCGTCGGCCGCGACCGGGTCGAGTTCATGACGACGAACGCGAGTTCGACGCAGATCTCCGACGTGCACACGTCGGGCGCCGAGGACGCCGACACCGTCTACGACTACGCCGTGCGCTGCGTCGCGCAGGACTACTCGGGCCTCGGTTCGGACGCCATGCGCGAGGGCATCGGCCACGCCATCGTCGGCATGTTCTTCGGCCGCAACCTGATCTTCTCGGTCGGCCAGCAGAAGCTCGAGGGCACCGTGTCCGGCAGCCGCGAGCAGCAGAAGCTGCTGCTGCCCGACATGGACACCTGGCGCGAGCTCGCGGTCGAGATCGCGTGGTCCAAGGGCGGCACGAGCGCCGCGCGCCTGCCGCTGCTCAAGGCGGCGCAGTTCCCGACCGACGGGCGCATCAAGGCCTGGTCGTTCTGCGACTACCTGCTGCGCCGCGATCCGCTGCTGCTGCGCCACCTCGACCGCACGGCGAGCAAGGCGCGCACCGAGAACGACGTGCTGGGCCTGTTCCAGGAGTACGCGGCGCAGCCGCTGCAGCACGTCGAGGATCGCTGGCGGCGCTTCTGGACCGAGGATGGTGCGATCAAGCGCGCGATCCTCGAGAAGAGCACGCCGCTCGAGGCGACGAGCAAGGAGGCGCCGATCTGGCTCGAGCAGTTCAATCGCATCCGCACGCAGTACGAGCGCAAGCCGGTCGGTTGGTCCGCCCAGCTGTCGGTCGACTGCAAGGAGCACGTCGACTACCTGCGCGCCAACAAGGACCAGCGCGGCCCCGACAAGGAACACACCGAGCTCGCCGGCAAGACCGGCTTCTCGAACTCGGGCCGCACGTTCGCGCAGACGGCGCTCGTGTGGATCGGCAAGGACGCGAAGAAGGCGGCCGACCTGTGGATGCTGATGCCCGGCTATCGCGACGCGCTGCTCAACCCCAACATCGACACGGTCGGTGTCTATGCCGAGGGTGGCATCATGGTGCTCGACGCGAACCGCGGCCGCGATGGCAAGGAGAAGCTCACGTCGGCGATCTACCCGGTCGCCAACCTCAAGGGCGGTCGCATGAAGGAGACGGTGCCCGCGGCCGTCGAGGTCGAGCTGCTGGGGCCCGAGGTGCAGAGCCTGTTGGCGCAGCACAAGCGCGGCAAGCAGAAGGAGATCGGCTACCCGCTCACGGCGCACTTCTTCTGGTCGACGCCGAAGAACCTCACCTGCGAGGTCACCTCGCAGGGGGCGCCCGTCGAGGGTTGGCTCGTCGACACGAAGGGCACGATCCGGCGCACGTCGGCGCCGGGCCTGTGGGTCTTCTATCCGGCCGAACCGCTGCACAAGGGCGTCGACATCCGCGCCGTGTGGAAGTGGGAGGGCGGCAGCCACGACGTGACGTTCATGGCCAACTGACGGGCGCGCGGCCGACACGCGCCGTGCCGGTGGCGCGCACCGGGGGTAGAGTGCGAACGATGCTGCGCTGTCCGATCGCCGTCGCCGTGCTCTCGAGCCTGTTCTGCGCCAGCGCCCAGGACGCCAGAGCCCAGGACGCCAGAGCCCAGGACGCCAGGGCCCAGGACGACGGTGCGCTCGCCGCGCGCGAGCAGAAGCTCGCGGCGCGCGCCGTCGCGGGCCTGCACGCGATCGCTGATGCCTACCAGGCCGAGAAGCAGCACGGCAAGGCGCTGGCGCTGCGCCGCGAGATCTGGCTCGAGTACGCCGAGGACGACGAGAAGGCGCGCGACAAGTGCGGCTTCACGAAGGTCGGCGACCTGTGGCGTGCCGATCCGGGCAAGCTCGTCATCGAGAAGGACCTGACCGGCAACCCCAAGGTCCTGCGGCGCATCGACCAGGACCTGGCGAAGCTGCAGAAGGAGCTGCTCGACGAACACCGAGCGCTGGCCGAGGCGTGGACCGCGGCCGGCGACACCGACCACGCGGTGCGGCACTGGCGGCGCGTGCTGCGCTTCGCGCCCGGCGACGCCAAGGCGACCGCGGCGCTGTCGATCGCGCACTTCGAGGGCTTCGTTGGCAACGCGACCGAACTCGGCATGCTGCGCCGCACGCGCGCGATCCGCGGCGCCGTCGACTGGCTGCTGCGCAAGGAGTTCGCCGTCGACAAGATCGAGGGCCGCCAGCAGCCGCTGCTCGAGCGCGCCGGCATCGTGCACCACGGCTACCGCACCGAGAACTTCGAGGTCTGGGGCACGCTGCCCGAGGCGCAGCTGATGCTCGTCGCCCAGTTCGTCGAACGCGCGCTGCTGCTGTGCCACACGCTGCTCGGCACGACCGAGGGACCGGCGTTCACGCCGCGGCAGCTGCGCGAGCTCGTGTTCGTCGCCGACGACGCGGCCTACGGCAAGGTGCTCGACCTCTGCGCCGATCAGTTCGACGCGTCGCGGCTGCAGTTCCTCAAGAAGGAAGTCGACCTCGCCTTCCTGGCGGTCGGGCAGCACACGGTGCGCTTCTACAAGACCAAGGGCAGCGACGAAGAAGCGCTCGACCAGGCCGTGCGCGGCGTCGTTCAGGATGCCATCGGCGTGCGCACCGACGGGCTCTGGGAGGGCATCGGCCACGCCGCCTGCGGCTTCCTGTTCGGGCGCACGCTGACGTTCCTCGTCGAGCAGCAGAAGGCGCGGACCGTCGCGTCGTGGACCGACAAGCCGCTGCTGCCGGACATGGAGACGTGGCGCCGCATCGCGCAGCAGTCGGCGTGGGCCAAGAGCGACACGCGCACGAGCGAGCTCGTGCTGATCAGCGCCGCGAGGTTCACGACGGAGCAGCGCGTCAAGGCCTGGGCCATCTGCGACTACCTGTTCCATTGGCGCCCCGAACTGCTGCGCGAACTCGACCACAGCCAGTCGAAGGACATCCACACGCCGCCCGACGTCGAAGCGGAGTTCCAGCGCCGCACCGGGGTGTCGTTGCCGCAGATCGACCACGAGTGGCGCGACTTCTGGGCCAAGAGCGACACGCTGCGGCAGGCCATGAACGCCGATCCGCTCGGCGACGCGAAGAGCAAGGAGCACAAGCTGCGGCTCGAGGCGCGCACGATCGTCGATGCCGCCAACGACCTGCGCGCCGCGGCGTGGCGGGGCCCGGTCGGCTCCTACCTGGCCGAGGACGCCGATGTGCAGGCGGCGCTGGTCTACGCCGAACGGCTCGACAAGGCCGAGGCGCTGCAGAAGAAGAAGCCGAAGGAGAAGATCGAACTGCCCGCGCCGCCCGCCTCGATCGGCAGGACGCTGCTCTGGTCGCGCCGCACGACGCCGCCCGAGGCGGTCGCCGAATGGTCGAAGCGACCCGCGTGGCGCGACGTGTTGCTGCATCCGGGGCGCGGCCTGTTCGGCGCCAAGGCCAACGAACACGCGCTGGTGCTCGACCTCACCGAGCCCGTGCTGCCGGCCCGTTCGGGTCTGCCGCTGTGCTGGCCGCGCGACGGCCAACAGGCCGTGCCCGGCACGGCGCTCGCCGGCGAACTCGGCCCGCGCGCCGCGGCCGCGCTCGCGGCGGCCGGCGTGCGGCCCGAAGACGCGGTCGGCATGCCGCTGTCGCTGCACTTCGCGCGCGCGATGACCGCGGAGGTGCTGCGCAAGGTGCGTTGCCGCGTCTACGACCGCGGCGCGCGCGTCGACGGCGCGCTCGTCGTCTACGAGGGTGCACCCGATGGCGGCGCCGCCGACGGTGACACCGCCGACGGCTGCGTCGCGTTCGTGCCGCTGGCGCCGTTGCCGGCCGGGGCGCACGTCGAGATCGAGTGGGAGCTGCCGGCCGGGCTGCTCGCCAAGGACGAGACGTTCCCGGCCGTCGCGTTCCGCGTCGAGTGACGCAGCGGCGGCCGCTTCACGCGAGCATGTCGCCGGCCACGAGCTCGAGCAGCTTCGGCACGACGTCCTTCGCGCGACCGGCGACGAAGTGGTCGCGCGCGTCGAGGTTGTGCGGCGGCTCGAGCGCCTGCACGAACGTGCGCGCGGTGCGACCGCGCGCCGCGTGCAGCATGCCGGCGGCCGGCCAGACGGTGCCGCTCGTGCCGATCGCGACGAAGTGCGTGCACGTGCGCAGCGCGACCTCGATCTCGGCCAGGTGGTAGGGCACCTCGCCGAACCAGACGACGTCGGGGCGCAGCCGCGCGTGGCCGCAGCCGGGGCACGGCACGAAGCGATCGGCGTCGAGTGCGCCGAGGTCGCGGCGCCGCGCCGCGCAGAGCTCGCAGCGCAGCACGGCCAGTTCGCCGTGCATGTGCAGCGGCGAGCTGCCGGCGCGTTCGTGCAGGTCGTCGACGTTCTGCGTGACGACCGTGACGCGGTGGCCGCCGCGTGCGAGTCGCTGCTGCAGCGCGGCGAGCGCCAGGTGGGCGGCGTTGGGCGCGACCGTGGCGAGCTGTGCGCGCCGCTGCTGGTAGAAGCGCCAGACCTGCGCGGGATCGCGCTGCCAGGCTTCGGGCGTCGCGACGTGCTCGGGGCGGTGGCCTTCCCAGAGGCCGCCGCTGTCGCGGAACGTGCGCACGCCGGAGTCGGCCGAGATGCCGGCGCCGGTCAGGACCATGAGGTGGCTCGGCATGGCGGCGTGGACCGGGTCAGAAGGCGGCGCGGCGCACGGCGGCCCAGAGGTCCGCGTGGCCGACGCCGGGCAGCTCGTGCAGCGTGCCGCGCGGGCCGAGCCTGGCGACGAGACGGCGCGCGCCCGCGATCGGCAGCGCGTCGTCGGCGGCGCCGTGGCAGACGACGGTGGGGCAGTCGACGTTCGCGAGCGCGGTGCTGGCATCGAACACGTCGCCGGGCAGGAAGCGGCCGAACAGGCCGTGCCGCATGAGGCGGATCTGCTCGGCCGCCGCGACGAGCACGAGCCGCCGCGGCGTCTCGCCGGCGCCGGCGACGGCGGCCGCGAGCTGCACGGCGAGCACGCTGCCCAGCGAGTAGCCCCAGATCTCGGTGCGCTCGGGCGCCGCGCCGAGCGAACGCAGGTGGCGCCACTGCACGAGCAGGTCGGCGGCCAGCGCGGTCGGGTTCGGCGTGCCATCCGACGCGTCGAAGCCGCGATAGGCCCAGAACGCCATGCCGACGTCCTCGGCGCCGCGCAGGTCGTCGAGCACCGCGCGGAAGCCGTCGAGCATCGCCTCCGAGTTGCCCGGCACGAACAGGATCCAGCGCGCTGCCGGATCCCGCGGCGCGCGCACCAGGCCGGTGAGCGTGATGCCGGGCGCGACCTCGAGCCGATCGACGCGCCAGCCGCCGGTGGCGAGCGCCGCCACCTCGGCGTCGGTCTTGCGGCCGATCCAGTAGGTCCAGCGGTGCAGCTTGCCGGCCGCGTACCAGGCGCACGGCAGCGCGGCGAGGGTGCAACCGAGTACCACGAGGCGGACGTTCACGGCCGCCGCAGTCTACGGCTCGCCGGCGGGCAAGCGAGCCGCGCGCGCAGTCGTCGATGCCATCGGCTTCGCCGGCGCGCGCGATACGCTCTGTCGCGACTGGCCGGCCGGGGTCCGAGTAGGTATCAAGGGCGGCTCTCGCATCCACCGATCCTCCTGCAGATGTCACACCCGCTCGCCGCCGTCTTCATCGGCTCGGACACCCTGCTCTTGCAGTGCCTCGAGCTGTGGCTCGAGCGCGGCCAGCGCGTGGTCGCGGTGGCGACCGACGGCGACCGCGTGCGCCGGTTCTGTGCCGAACGCGGGCTGCGCTGCGTCGATGCCGGGCTCGACCTCGCCGCGACGCTGGCCGGCGAGACCGTCGATCACGTGTTCTCGATCACGTGGTTGCACCTGCTGCCCGAGTCCGTCGTGCGCCTGGCGCGGCGCTCGGCGATCAACTTCCACGACGGACCGCTGCCGCGCTACGCCGGACTCAACGTCACGTGCTGGGCGCTGTTCGCCGGCGAACGCGAGCACGGCGTCAGCTGGCACGTGGTCGAGCCGAAGGCCGACGCGGGCGCGATCCTGCTGCAGCGCACGTTCCCGATCGAAGACGACGACACCGCGTTCACGTTGAACGCACGCTGCTTCGAGGCCGGCCAGGAGAGCTTCGCCGAACTCGCCGACCAGCTCGCCGCGGGCACCGTGCAGCCGTGGTCGCAGGACCTGACGCTGCGCAGCTACTTCGGCCGCTCGGCGCGGCCGCCGGCCCTGGCGGTCGTGGACTTCGCGCAGCCCGCCGCGGCGATCGCGCGGCTCGTGCGCGCGTTCGACCACGGCGGCTACCGCAATCCGGTCGCGGTCGCGAAGGTGCAGGCACCGTCGGGCGTGTTCGTGCCCGCTGGTGTCGAGGTCGTCCCCGGACGGGCGGCGGCGCCCGGCACCGTCACGGCGGTGGGCGACGACTTCGTGCAGGTCGCGTGTGCCGACGCCGAGGTCCGCTTGGTGCGGCCGCGCTGCCTGCGCCTGCAGCCGCTCGCCGCGCTCGACCTCGCGCACCACGGAGTCGTCGTCGGCGCGCGCCTGCCGCTGCTGACCGCGGCCCAGGCCGAGGTGCTGACGCAGCTCGGGGGCGCTGCGGCACCGGCCGAGGACGCTTGGCTCGAGTCGCTGCGCACACAGCAGCCGCTCGCGGTGCCCGAGGGCGCGCCGGGGCGCGGCGAGGCCGAGCCCGGTGAAGTCCCGGTCGAGCTGCCCGCGGTGCTCGCGGGCGATGCGGCCGCGACGGCGGCGTTGTGCGCGTGCTTCCTGGCGCGCAGCAGCGCGTCGGCCCAGTTCACGCTCGGCGTGCGCGGCGCAGCGTCGGCGGCGCTCGTCGACGCCTGCCCGGGCTTCGCCGTCGCGCACCCGCCCGTGGCCTTCTCGTTCGATCTGCAGGCGCCAGTGCAGGCCGCGCTGTCGGCCGCCGGCGCGGCATTGCAGCGCGCGCTGCAGCGCGGGCCGCTGCTCGGCGAAGTGCTCGTGCGCCGCGCCGACGTGCTGCCCGGCACGACGTCGCTCGAACCGCCCGTGCGGCTGTGTGTCGGTGCCCCGCCCGCACCGCTCGCCGCGGGCACCCTGGTCTTCGCGATCGCACGGCACGGCGCGCTGCGGCTCCAGTTCGACCGGCGCGCGCTGTCGCCGGTGCAGGCCGAAGCGCTCGCCGCGCGGTTGCAGATCTTCGCGCGCGCCTGCGCGCACGATCGCGGCTGCGCGCTGGCGGCCGTGCCCACGCTCGACGAACGCGAACTCGAGCAGGTGCTGCGCACGTGGAACGCGACCGAGGCGCCCGAGCCGATCGAGCCGTGTGTGCACCGCCAGTTCGCCGAGGTGGCGCGCCGCACGCCCGAGCGCGCGGCGCTGCGTTTCGGCGGCGAGTCGCTCGCCTACGGCGAACTGCTGGCCGCGGTCGAACGGCTGGCCGGGTGGCTGCGCGGTCGCGGCGTCGGCAGGGGCGACCGCGTCGGCATCTGCACGCAGCGAGGCTTCGGCATGGTGACGGCCGTGCTGGCGACGCTGCGCTGCGGCGCGGCCTACGTGCCGCTCGATCCGTCGTACCCGCGCGAACGGCTGCAGTTCATGGCCGGGGACGCCGAGCTGGCGGCGTTGGTCGCCGACGCAGCGAGCCTGCCTGCCGTGCCTGCGGCGGCCTGCCCGCGCATCGTGCTCGACGCCGACGCGGACGCGATCGAGGGCGCCGACGTGCTGCTCGGCGACGACACCGCGGCCGAGGACCTCGCCTACGTCATCTACACGTCGGGCTCGACGGGGCGACCCAAGGGCGTGATGGTGCGGCACCGCAACGTGACCAACTTCTTCGCCGGCATGGACCGCGTGCTCGGCCACGAGCCCGGCGTCTGGCTCGCGGTCACGAGCCTGTCGTTCGACATCTCGGTGCTCGAGCTGCTCTACACGCTGTGCCGCGGCTTCACGGTGGTCGTGCACGCTGGCGACGGCGCGATGGCCCACGGCGCGCCGCCGGCGCCCGCCGCACAGGCGCGGCCGATCTCGTTCAGCCTGTTCTATTTCGCGAGCGACGAGGGCGAACACGCCGAGGACAAGTACCGGCTGCTCCTGGAAGGGGCGCGCTTCGCCGACCAGCACGGTTTCGAGGCCGTCTGGACGCCCGAGCGGCACTTCCATGCGTTCGGCGGGCTCTACCCGAACCCGGCCGTGGCCAGCGCCGCGATCGCGGCGATCACCAAGAACGTCGGCATCCGCGCCGGCTCGTGCGTGGCGACGCTGCACCACCCGATCCGCATCGCCGAGGACTGGGCGCTCGTCGACAACCTGTCGCGCGGTCGCGTCGCGATCGCGTTCGCGGCGGGCTGGCACGGGCGCGACTTCGTGCTGCGGCCCGAGACGTTCGCCGACCGCAAGAACGTGATGTTCACGACGCTGCGCCAGGTGCAGGCGTTGTGGCGCGGCGAAGCGGTCGAGTTCCCGGGCCACGACGGCAAGCCGATCGCGATCCGCACGCTGCCGCGCCCTGTGCAGAAGGCGCTGCCGACCTGGGTCACGGTCGCCGGCAACCCCGAGACGTATCAAAAGGCCGGCGAGTCGGGTTCGTACGTGTTGACCCACCTGCTCGGCCAGAGCCTCGAAGAGCTGGCGCAGAAGCTCGACGGCTACCGGCAGGCGTGGCGCGCCGCGGGGCACGCCGGCGAGGGCAGGGTCACGCTGATGCTGCACACGTTCGTCGGCGACGACGAGGCCAGGGTGCGCGAGATCGTGCGCGAGCCCATGAAGGGCTACCTGCGCAGCAGCCTCGATCTGGTCAAGCAGGCTGCGTGGTCGTTCCCGGCCTTCAAGCAGCGCGTCGACAAGCCCGGCGAGATGGACGCCCTGCTCAACGGCGGCCTGACGCCGGCCGACTTCGAGGCGCTGCTCGAGTTCTCTTTCGAGCGCTACTACCGCCAGAGCGGCCTGTTCGGCACACCCGAGAGCTGCGCCCGCATGGTCGACAAGCTGCGCTCGATCGCCGTCGACGAGATCGCGTGCCTCGTCGACTTCGGCGTGCCGACCGACCTCGTCATGCAGAGCCTGCCCAACCTGCTCGAACTCAAGCGCCGGTGCGACACCGCGACCGCGGCCGCGTCGGCGGCCGCCGCCCCGGGCGCCGCCGGGTCGGCGCCGGCCTCGATCCCCGAGCTGTTGGCGCGGCACGCGGTCACGCACTTCCAGTGCACGCCGTCGATGGCCGGCATGGTGCTGCTCGATCCGGCCGCGAAGCCGGCGCTGCGCGGCCTGCAGCACATGCTGGTCGGCGGCGAGGCGCTGCCGGCGTCGCTGGCGCGCGAGCTGCACGCGATCGTGCCCCGCCTGCACGATGTCTACGGTCCGACCGAGACCACGGTCTGGTCGACCTCGATGCGCGTCGGTACCGACGAGCCCGTGCCGATCGGCCGGCCGCTCGCCAACCAGCGCGTCTACGTGCTCGATGCCAACCGCCAGCCGGTGCCGATCGGCTCGGCCGGGGAGCTGTGGATCGGCGGAGCCGGGGTCACGGCGGGCTACTTCCGCCGGCCCGAGCTGACGGCCGAACGCTTCGTCGCCGATCCGTTCGTCGGCAAGGGCCGCGACGGCGGGCGCGCGCCGATGTACGCGACGGGCGACCTCGTGCGGTGGCGCGCGGACGGCGTGCTCGAGTACCTCGGTCGCAAGGACAACCAGGTGAAGGTGCGCGGCTACCGCATCGAACTCGGCGAGATCGAGGCCGCGCTGAGCCAGCACGCCGGCGTGCGCGAGAACGTCGTCACCGCGCGCAGCGACGGCGGCGAGCTGCGGCTCGTCGCGCACTACGTGCCGCGCGGCAGTGCGCCCAAGGTCGAGGACCTGCGCCTGCACCTGCGCTCGCTGCTGCCCGAGTTCATGGTGCCGAGCCACTTCGTGGCCATGGCCGACCTGCCGCGCACGCCGAACCTCAAGGTCGATCGCAAGGCGCTGCCGTCGCCGGAGGCCGCCGCGAGGGCCGCGCGCACGGCCGTCGCCCAGGCCGCCGACGCGACGGAGGACACGATCCTGTCGATCTGGAAGCAGGCGCTGGGCACCGACGCGGTCGGCGTCGAGGACAACTTCTTCGATTCGGGTGGCCACAGCATCCTCGCCGTGCGCGTGCACCGCGAGATCGTGCAGCGGCTCGGCGTCGACCTGCACGTCACGGACCTGTTCCGCTTCACGACCGTGCGCGCGCTGGCGCGCCATCTGCAGGTGGGCAAGGCCGCGCCGACGGCCGCGCAGCAGGCGATGGAACGGGCCAGGCAGCGACGCAACCTGCTGCGCCGCAACTGAACGATCAGGTGCGCGCCGCCGGGCCGCGCACGGGCCGCCAGCGCAGCGAACGCAGCGACGCCTCGGTCAGGAAGCACGCGAAGCCGAGCGGCCGGCTCAGCAGCACCTCGGGGCGCAGCCCACAGGTCCGAGCGGCGAGGTCGGTGCCGAGCAGCGGCTCGCCGTCGAGCGTCACGTCGACCCGATCGTTCGTGACGGCGACGCGGATCACGTAGTCGCGGTCGGTCTCGAAGCGGTGCACGACGCGCGTGTGGTTGTGCGCCGCGTCCTCGCCGTCGAGGTTCGACAGGCCGCAGACGCTGCCGCCCCAGCCGCCGAGCACGAGCGTCAGGTGGGCTTCGCCGACGGGGAACGTCAGGCCGCAGAAGAAGTCGACGCCGAGGTGGCGCGCGGCCGTGACCTCGAGCTCGTACTCGCGCGGAGGCAGCGCGCCGGTCCAGGTGACGCCCGTCAGCGGACTGCCCATGCCGAGCCGCAGGCGGCCCCGTTCGACGGTGACCGGGCCCTGGCCGCCGAAGTCGGTGACGGCGAACTCTCCGAGCGAGCGCCCGTCGAACAGCTCGGTCCACGGGGCCGGGGCCGGCGCCGTGCCGCAGCCCGCGTTCGTCGCGGCCAGCGCCGCGAGCAGCGCGAGCCGGCGCGCCGTGCTCATCGCCCGGTCAGCACGGGCAGCGTGCTCTGCTTGAGGAACAGGATCGCCATCGCGTCGCGTTCGATGCCCTCGTCCCAGAGCAGTTCGGCGGGCCAGTGGCCGTCGGCCTGCTGCGCGAGCACGAGCACCATCGCACCCTCGAAGTACCAGTCGCGGTCCTGGATCAATGCGATGCCGGACAGCAGCGCGGCGCGTTCGAGGCTGCAGAGGTAGTAGTAGAACCAATGCGCCTGCCGCTCGATCGCGCCCGGATGGCAGCGCTGGGTCATGAAGCGCGCGAGCCACGCGAAGCCGTCGTTGCGCGCGCGCGTCGCCTCGCTCTGCAGCTTGGTGCGTTTCTGTCCCGCGCTGATGAGCGCCGCCTGGCAGATCGCGAGGCCCGTGATGCCCGCACAGGTCATGCTGCCCCAGACCGGCGACTGTTCGCCGTCGCTCTTGGGCTCCTTGTAGCCCCAGCCGTTGGCGCGCGCGAAGCACCTTGCCGCGGTCATGGTCGCGTTCGGATCGGCCTGCCGCCGCGCGTGCGCGCGGTAGTCGACGAGATCGAGCTCGACCTTCGCGCCCTCCGAGCCCTGCGACAGCAGCAGGTGGTTGCAGGCGGCCTCCCAGACGTTCGGGTCGATGCGCACGCCGCAGAGCTGCGCCGAGTAGAGGCCGAGCAGCGCGTACTGGTTCACGGAGTTGTCGAAGTCGGCGCCGCCGACGTAGTGGAAACGCAGCAGCGTCTTCTGGTCGACGCGGTCGTCGACGTTGGTGAGCAGGTGATCGGTCCACTTCTGCATGAGCGCCTGGTCGGCGGGCTCGACGTGGCGCGGCCTCGGCTGGTCGATCGTGCCCATCTTGAGGTCGCCGATCTCGTTGGGCGGCGCGTAGTACGCTTCGAGCGCCATCAGCGCGTTGCCGAGCGTGTAGGTGTCGATGAGCGTGCGCTGCCGCAGCTCGGTCAGACACCGCTGCACGACCTCGTCGTCGCGCGGCAGTCCGCCGGCCACGAGGGCCAGCAGGCCGAGCGCGAGGCGCCCCGTGTGGTAGCTGCGGTCCGCGTTCTCGGCGTCGGGCTTCAGGTTGTCCGCCGACAGGTTGGCGAGCTGCGCACGCAGCGCTTCGGTGCCCTTCCTGAGGCTCTCGGCGACCATGGCGCGGAACTCGGCGTCCTGGTTGTCGCGCGTCGACGCGTACACCCAGACCTCCTGCTGCTGCAGCGTGGCCGCCTGCTCCTTCCAGCCCTTGCCGCGCAGCACGCGACCCTGCAGGTCCGTCGCGAAGCCGTCGACCCTGGTTCTGCCCTCGACGGTCACGACGTGCCGCCGGACGCTGAGCGCGCCGTCGAAGCCGTACAGCACGTGCGGCCGCACGAAGCGCTCGACCCACCGCTTCGAATCCTCGCCGAGTCCTGGTTCGGGAGTGTTCTTGACGCTGACGTCGATCGTCTGCCAGCCGTCGGCGTCGATCGCCGTGGCGCGTCCCTTGAGCTGCAGGTCGCCGAGGCGGAACAGGCGCGTGGCGTCGAGCTGCACGGAGCCGCCGCGCGCGGGAATGCCGAGGTCGACGGCGAGCCACCAGCCGAGGTCGCGCAGGTCGCCCGGTGGGATGCGCACGCGTTGTCCGGCGGCGTCGAGGTCGCCCTGCAACAGCAGCGGCGGCACGCGGAACGCGCCGAACAGTTCACGTTGCACGCGGTCGGCCTGCTCACGATCCTCGCGCAGCGCACGCTGCAGGTCCTCGGCCGTGCGCAGATCGGCGGGCACCGAGCCGATGTTCGCCATGGCGAGGTTCAGGTACTGGGCGCCGCCCGTGTTGATGCACTGCACGGCCAGCGTGTTGGTACCGCGCTGCCAGGCGTCGACGGCCTTGCCCGCGACGACGTAGTTGCGATTGCGACCGAAGCCGTCGTCGGCGACGACCAGCACGCCGTTGAGCCAGATGCGCAGGCCGTCGTCGTGATCGGCGACGAACCACAGCGCCTTCGGCTTCTTCGTGCCGAGGTCGACGGTGGTGCGCAGCCACAGCGCCTCGCTGGCCCAGCGCGTCTGCTGCGTCTCGAGCTTGCCGGACTCGGGGCCGAACTCGCCGCGCCCGAGCAGCCACGCCGAGTCGTCGTAGCCTGGCTGCTCGAAACCCTGCGGCATGGCGCGGGCCGGGCCAGCGAAGTAGCGCCATTCGTGCGCCTTGTCGGGCTCGGTCTGGAGCACCCACTCGGGTCGCAGGCGCATCGCGGCCGTGACCTCGAAGCGCTGCGTCGTGCGCGTGTAGACGTGGGCCCCGCGGTGCGGCACGTTCCAGGTCATGCTCTGGCCCACGAGGCCCGTGGCGAGCAGCAGGGGCACGAGACAGCACGGGGTTCGCATCGGGCGGTTCAGAGGGCCGTGTGGATCAGTCGAACGCGAGCTTGAGTCCGCAGTCGGGGCAGCGCACGACGCCGGCGGTGCGGAAGACGGTGAGGCACGCCGGACACTGCGTCTCCTCGGCATCGAGGTCGGCCGTGACGTCGCGCAGCGGCAGGCCTTCGCGCGCGACCATGTGATCGAGGTGCTGCTGGTGCACCTGGAGTGCCCGATGGGTCTCCGTGCCCGCGACCGCGAGCCATGCCTTGGTGCCTCAACCCGTGCCCGGGAGCGGACCCGAGGCGGTCTTGATGCCGGCCGCCGTGAGCTGGCCGGCGATCTCGCGAAGGTAGTCGACCTTGCCCTGGAAGATGACCTGCATGCCGCTTGGGATGTTCACGGGCCGGAGTCTACGCCTCGATCGTCCGGACGCCACCCGCCGGGACTCGCCGGTGCGGGCGGAGCGTCGCGATCGGCGCCGCCGGCGTGGCCCGGCGCGGCTACGGCCGCCGCAGCGAGTCGAGCGCCTGGCGCAGCGCCTGCAGGTCGGCGTCGGTCGTCGCGTGGCCATCGGCGACGACGAGCAGGTCGTCGTCCACGAGCAGCCGCATGAAGCGCTGGCGCGGCGCATCGGGGCCCGATGGTTCGTGCGGCGTGCCGACGACGAACCGCGTCTGGCCGCCGCAACCCGCTCGCTCGCACCACTCGCCGTTTGCGGTGGTCGCGCCGGACGCCGGATCCGGCGCGGGCCGCACGTCGAGGCCGGCGCGCGTGCAGAGTTCGTGCAGCCAGCGGTCGGCCGATTCGCGGCACCATTGCGTCACGCCGTCCGGCACCGCGTAGCCGGTCAACCACAGGTGGCTGCCGTCGGGGCTCACCCAGACGACGCGGAACGCGGCGCCGCCGCACCGCAGCTGCGCCTTCCAGGTCGCCGGTCCCTGCAGATCGAGTGCAAAGGTCTTGTTGTGGTAGGTGCTGCCCTGCAGCGAGCCGCCCGTGTGGTGCAGCAGCGGGCGCGCGGCGGCGAGCGCCAGGTCGCAATCCGACTCGAGCAGCCGGTAGCTGGCCAGCAGCGAGTGCACGTCGTCGGCATGCTGCTGCCACGCGCGCCGGCTGCCGCGCACGAGCAGCAGGTGCTGCAGGCCGCCGAACGCGACCACGTGGAACACGGCGCGGGCGCCGCCGATCGCGACGGCGTCGGCAGGCAGGTCGATCTCGACGCTGGCGCCGGCCAGGCCCTTCGGCGTGTGGCCGCGGTGGGCCGGTGGCAGCCAGGGTGTGGGCAGGCCCGGCTGCGCGGTCGCGTCGAGTTCATGCAGGGTCTCGCCGAGCACACGCGCGACCGACAGTGCGTCGGGGGCGTCGGCATCGATGTGAACCGTCACGTCGCAGGCCATGTCGGTGCCGAGCAGGTAGAAGCTCGCGGCTTCGAACGACTCGGCGCGGTCGGAGCGCAGCGGCACGCAGAGCCAGCCGGGCACGGCGCCGATCTCGTAGTTGCAGGCCTGGCAGTGGAACAGGTCGCCGCGCACGCACGCCGTCTGCGCGGGCATCTCGACCGCGAAGGTCGGCACGAGGCCCTTGGGGTCGCTGCGCAGCGCGAGCATCGTGTCGAGCACGAGCGTCTTGGGCGCCGCCGCTGGCCCGACCGCCCCCGGCGCGCCAGCGAGGTGCAGTTCGTGGCGCACGCGCACGACCGTGCGCGGCCCGACGAGGCGCGGTTCGGTGACGAGCGTCGACTTGCGGCGGAACGGCGGTCGTGCGCCGAACAGCTGTTGGAGCTGTCGCTGCAACATCGCCTGGGCGCCCGGGTGATCCGCGTCGAACATCGCGAGGTAGCCCGCGAGATCCGCGCGATCGAAGTAGTCGTCGAGCCTCTTCAGCACCGCGCGGATGGCGTCGGCGGACGCGGGGCGCGACGGCCCGGTGCCCAGCTCCTTGCCGTCGCCGGTCTGGGCGCCGAGGCTGGCACCCGCGGAGGCGATGCCGAGCCACGACAACACCGCCAGCACGAAGTGCCGCACGCAGGCCGAAGCGGGCTCTCTCAGGTGCATCGTTGGACTGGCGTTCCCGTTCATGGCCCGATCACCTGTGCGACAACAGGAGCCAGACGCCGTCGGCTTCGCCACTCGGCAGCGCGTAGGGGTCGGAGGTGTTGGCCAGCGTCGCGAGCACCGCGGGCAGCGGCGATGCGGCGTAGGCGTGGGCGAACGTGTCAGGTTCGTTGTTGGCGAGGCGCAGCTCGATCGGGTCGGGCGCCGCGCGCCAGAACGTGACCCAGAGCACGGTCGCGGCCGCTGCCGTGAGCAGCACCCAGCCCCAACGGCGCCCGGGCCGCCCGCGGGTGCCCGCCGCGTCGCGCTGTGCCATCGCCGCCGGACCGTTCGACCCGGAGGTCGCCGAGCCGGAGGCGGGCTGCCGGCCCCGCACCGGCGCGGCCGCCGCGTCGCGTTCGGCATCGAGCGCCGTCAGCGTGCGCGCGACGAACTGCGGCGACGGCTCGGGGGCCACGTGCCGCGCCAGCAGCTCGCGCCAGCGCGCGCGGCGATCCTGGCGCAGCATGGCGAGCGTGCTCGCGACGAAGTCGGCCGACGGCTCGGGTGCCGTGAACGTGCGCAGCGCCGCCGCTGGCAGGCAACGATCGAGCTCGGCCTCGAGCGCCGTGGCGGTGGCCTGCTCGGCGATGGCCTGCAGCGTGCGCTCGACGAAGTCCGTCGAGACCGGGAACTCGCCGGGCTTCAGCACGCGGTCGATCCACTCGGGGTCGAGCCACTCGGCTTCGCTCGGGAACGGGCGGTCCGGCGCGTCCATGTCAGGCACCTGCCTTGAGGTAGGGGGCCAGCTGATGACGCAGCGACTCCTTGGCGCGGAACAGGCGCGACTTCACGGTGCCCTCGTTGACGCCCGTGATCTCGGCGATCTCGCTGTAGTCGAGGTTCTCGTACTCGCGCAGGATGAAGACCATGCGCTGGTCCTCGCCGAGCGTGGCGAGCGCTTCGCCGATGCGCCGGCCGAGTTCGGCGTTCTCGGCGTCCTGGCCCGGCCGCAGCTCGCGCCGGTCCATGAAGTCGCGCGCCGGTTCGTCGGCGTCGCCGGCGTGCATGCTGGTCGTCGGCAGGCGGCGGCGCTTGAGCACGTCGTAGCAGTGATTGCGCACGAACGTGTAGACCCACGTCGTGAACCTGGCGCGCGAGGGGTCGAACTTGTCGATGGCGCGGAAGACCTTGAGGAACACCTCCTGGGCCAGGTCCTCGACCTCGCGCCGGTGGCCCGTGCCGAGGAAGCGGAAGATCGTCGCGATGACGGGCCGGTGCAGCGCCTCGACGATCGTGCGGCAGGCGGCCTGGTCGCCCTGTTGCGCCGCGAGCACGATGCTGTTGGTCAGTTCTGCCATGCCAGATCCGTCGTCCGCGTGGGCCGGTGCAGCGCGGTGGGGGTGACCCGCGGCCCGCCGAAGCGCCGTTGATTCGATCCGACCCGCCGTCCGTTCCGCGAAAACCCGGTCTCGCCGGGGCCCGCGCATTCTACGCCCGGCCGATCACAGCCGATACGGGATGAGGTCGGTGTCGTCGCCGGTCTCGCCGAGCTTCTCGTCGACGAGCTTCTCGTCGACGACGACCTTCTGGCCGCCGCGTTCGCTCGCCTCGAACGACAGCTCCTCGAGGCACTTCTCGAGGATCGTCATGAGGCGGCGCGCGCCGATGTCCTGGGTCGACCGGTTGGCGCGGAACGCCAGCGCCGCGAGCCGCTCGAGGCCGCCCTTCGTGAACGTGAGGTCGACGTTCTCGGTCCGGAACAGGGCCACGTACTGGCGCGTCAGCGCGTTCTTCGGCTCGGCCAGGATGCGCACGAAGTCGGCCTCGGTCAGCGACTGCAGCGCGACGCGCACGGGAAAGCGACCCTGCAGCTCGGGGATCAGTTCGCTCGGCTTGTGGAAGTGGAACGCGCCGGCGGCGAGGAACAGCACGTGGTCGGTGCGCACGTGGCCGTAGCGCGTGTAGACCGCGCAGCCCTCGACGACCGAGAGCAGGTCGCGCTGCACGCCCTCGCGCGACACGTCGGGGCCGTCGCTGCCGCCCGAGCTGACGATCTTGTCGATCTCGTCGACGAAGATGATGCCGTCGTTCTGGGCGCGGTCGAGCGCCTCCTGGCAGATGGCGTCCTGGTCGAGCAGCTTGTCGGCCTCCTCCTCGTGCAGGATCTTGCGCGCCTCGACGATCGTCAGCTTGCGCAGCTTGGTCTTGTTGCCCGGCGAGCGCCCCCAGAGTTCCTGCAGCGCCTGGGCATCGATGCCCATCGTCTCGTTGCCCTGCGGGCCCATGACGCTGAGCGTCGGCGTGCGCGCGTCGCGCACCTCGATGTCGATCGGTCGCTTCTCGAGGCGGCCCTGGCGCAGGTCGTCGCGCAGCCGGGCGCGCGCCTGTTCGCGTTCGGCGAGGTCCTGCGGTGCGGCGGGTTCGTCGTCGTCCGCGGTCGCCGCGCGCCTCGGGCGCCAGATCGCACCCTCCATGATCCCGGGCAGCCCCGGCGGTGGATCCTGGTAGTCGGCCAGACCCAGCTCGTCGACGAGCGCCCGCCAGATGCGGTCCTCGGCGGCGGACGCGGCGCGCGCCTCGACGTCCTTGACCTTCTCGGCGCGCACGAGCGCGACGGCGGCGTCGACGAGGTCGCGCACCATCGACTCGACGTCGCGGCCGTGGTAGCCGACCTCGCTGTACTTGGTCGCCTCGACCTTGAGGAACGGCGCCCGCGCCAGCGTCGCGAGGCGCCTCGCGATCTCGGTCTTGCCGACGCCGGTCGGGCCGATCAGCAGGATGTTCTTCGGGTAGACGTCGGCGGCGAGCTCGACGCCGAGCTGGCGCCGGCGCCAGCGGTTGCGCAGCGCGACCGCGACGGCGCGCTTGGCCTTCTGCTGGCCGACGATGTACTCGTCGAGGCGGCGGGTGATTTCGCGGGGGGTGAGTTCGGCGCCGAAGTCGGACATCGTGGGGCGACGAGCATAGCGGCCGGATCCCGCGCACGCGCACCCGCGGTGCTCGGGGCCAGCCTCATTCCGGACCAGCCCCGTTCCGGACCTGGTTCACTTCTGGGCCTGCTTCTTGAGCAGCTCGGCCCGGTCCTTCTTGAAGGTCTCGGCGTCGGGGTACTTGGCGAGCCGGTCGATCCAGGCCTTGACCGTCATCGTGTTCCACTGGGCCTTGGCCGGCGGGATGTTCTCGGTGATCTCGACGGGTTCGAAGCGCGCGTTGCGGCCTCCGGTCAGCTGCTCGAGCAGCTTGTTGAACTCGAACGCGACCATCGATTCTTCGGCGGAGCGATAGTCGAGCGTGCGCAGCTTCTCGACGATGGCGAACACACCCTCGTACTCGAGCTCGTCGATGAGCTTGGGTTTGGCGACGATGCCGGCGCGCCCGCCGTTGGCGATGTCGTCGACGAGGCCGCGTGCGGCCGCCTTCTTGGCGTCGTCGACCGACGCCGGCCACTGCACCTCGGGGTACGTCTTCGGGTCCGTGACCTGGTCCATCGTCTGCGGCGGATTGCGCATCTTCTCCCACGGCCGCTTGACGCGACCCGGGTCCCCGGTGTCGGCCGGCGGCGTCGTGCTGGCTTCGGCGGGCTTGGCGTCGGGGACCGGTTCGGTGGGCTTGACCTCGGGTGCGGCCGGCTGCTCCGGCGCTGGTTCCGCGGGCTTCTCGACCGCGGGCGGCGTCGCCGGCTTCGCCTTGGCGGTGTCTTCGTGCTTCGGCTTCTCGCTCGAGTTCATGAAGATCACGACCACGACGACGAGCACCACGAGGCCAACGCCACTGAGGATGAGCGGCATCGCGTTGCCCTTCTTGGCCGGGCGCTCGTGCCGGCCGCGCCGGCCCTTGCCCTCTTCGTGCTCCGCGGGTGCGTCGTCGGCTGCGGCCTTGCCGCGCGCCGCAGCGCGCGCGGGGCGGGCCGGGCGTTCGGCGGGCGCGGGTTGTTTGCTGCGGTCGACGGCGGGCCGGGCGGCGGCCGCGGGACGCGCCGCGGCGGGCCTGGCTTCGGCCGGTGTCGCACCGCCGGCGGCGGCGGCGGCGCGCTGCTTCTGCACGTCGATCGCGCTGCCGCACTTGGGGCACTTGGCCTGTGTGCCCTTGAACGAGTCCGGCAGCTTGCCCTTGGCGCCGCAGTTGTCACACGTGATCTGGATCGCGGTCATGGTCGGAGTTCCTGTCGGGATTGCTGCGGCGCCCGGCCGTCACTTGCCGGGCTTCTTCGGTGTCTTGCCGTCGTCGAGCGGCTCTTCGAGGTTGTCGCGCGTGTCGATGAACTCGTCGAGCTTGCCGCTGCTGTAACGGTACCAGAACGCGAACCACTGCCGCACGCAGGACTCGCGCGCGGCCTTGTCCTTGGTCGCGTCGCCGCTGTCGGCGCGGGCGTAGTTGTTGGCGAAGCCGGTCCACTCGCGCAGCGCGGCATCGAGCTGGATGAGCTTGAGGTTGTTGCCGTTGACGTCGCCGTAGAGCTCGTACATCGCGTTGAGCACGCGCGGGATGGTCGCCTTGCGGTCGTCGACGGTGCGCACCGACAAGCGGGCCTTGTTGCCGATGCCGCCGGGCGCCTCGGGGTCGGCGCTGCGCAGCAGGTCGGCGACGACCTGGTCGGCCTTCTGCCGCTGCTCGGGCGTCGCCTTCTCCCAGTGCGGCACCGCCGCCGGCTGCGACTCCGCGACCTTGCGCGTGCCGGCGCTGTCCGAGATCTCGGCTTCGGTCGGCTTGGCGATGTCCTTGTTGGGGATGAACGACATCTTGCTCGGGTCGGGCTTGTCGCGGATCGGCTTCAGCTTGACCTTCCAGCCCGTGACCTTGACCTGGTCGCCGGCCATCGTGAACGTCACCTCGATCTCGCCGCGCGTGTTCTTGCGGTAGACGTCGTCACCGGGCTTCGGCGTGACGAACACGATGCCCTTGCCGCTCGCGGCGGTCATGTCCTCCTCGGTGGCGAGCGAGGCGCTGGCCGGATCGAGTTCGCGCAGGTACTTCGTCGATTCGTGCGTCGAGATCGCCGCCAGCAGCGCGTTGTCGTCGCTGTCGGCCGGGATCTCGAGCGTGCTCGCGATCGCGCTGACGTCGCTGTAGCTCTTGATCACGAACAGGTTCGACGCGCTCATCGCCTGGGCCCACTTGGTGATCTCGAGCGCGCGCGGGTGCGTGCCGAGCGAGAACGTGGTCTTCGTCGGTGCATACGTGACGGGCTTCTTCGCCGGCGGCGCGGTGTTGCCCGACATCATGATGAACAGGCCGACGAGCACGACGCCGGCGACGCCGAACAGGATGTACGTCTTGGTGTGGTCGGGCGGCTTGGCGCGCTTGCCGACGATGGCCTTGGCGAAGAAGACGCGGTGGCACTCGGTGCACTCGATCTTCGAGTCCAGCTTCTCCTCGGCGATGCGATACGTGACACCACACTGCGGGCAGTTGACGTCGACCTTGCCCTCGCGGGCCGCCGCCGCGCCGCGGGCGCCGGCGCGGGAGCCACCGGAGCGAGCGGAGCCGGGGCGATTGGAAGACGGGGGGCGGGACCCTGCGGGTTCGCGGCTGGACACGGGAAGATCCTTTCGGGTCGTTCGGGGGAGGGGGTTTCGGGACGGTAAGGTCGTTGCGCCCAGGGTGTCAACGGCGGGGGGCGTGCGGCGGCGGCGAACCGCCAGGCAGCAAGGCCCGGCCTCGGCGAGCGAGGCGCAAAAACCGTCGCGCCGGCGCGCCGGCCGCGTACACCACATTCCATGCGGTTTGTCATGGAATCCGAGCTGCGGCCCGCGGGCGATCAGCCCGTCGCCATCGACCAGCTGACGGGTTGGATCGAGGCCGGTGCCCCCGCCAGCACGCTGCTCGGGGTCACGGGCTCGGGCAAGACGTTCACGGTGGCGACGCTCGTCGAACGACTGCAGCGGCCGACGCTCGTGCTGGCGCCCAACAAGACGCTGGCCGCGCAGCTCCATGCCGAGTTCAAGTCGTTCTTCCCGCACAACGCGATCGAGTACTTCGTCAGCTACTACGACTACTTCCAGCCCGAGGCCTACGTGCCGACGACGGACACGTACATCGAGAAGGACGCGCTCATCAACGAGGCCATCGAGCGCATGCGGAACTCGGCGACGCGTTCGCTCATGGAACGCCGCGACGTGCTGATCGTCGCCTCGATCTCGTGCATCTACGGCCTCGGTTCGCCGGAGACCTACCGCCAGCTGTCGGTGACGGTGAAGAAGGGGCAGCGCATCGACCGCGACGTGCTGCTGCGGCAGCTGACGGCGATCCAGTTCGTGCGCGACAACTACGACTTCCAGGCTGGTCGCTTCCGCGTGCGCGGCGACGTCGTCGAGGTCTACCCGTCGTACGAGGAGGCGCGCGCGATCCGCTTCGAGATGTTCGGCGACGAAGTCGAAGCCATCGTCGCGATCGACCCGCTGCGCGGCGAGGTGCTCGAGACGCTCGACGAGATCACGATCTATCCGACGACCCACTACGTGGCGACCGACGACCAGCTCGTGCGTGCGTGCGCGTCGATCGAACACGAGCTCGGCGAACGGCTGCGCGAGCTCGAGGGCAGGAACAAGCTGCTCGAGGCGCAGCGGCTCGGCCAGCGCACGCGGCACGACCTCGAGATGCTGCGCGCGACGGGCATGTGCCAGGGCATCGAGAACTACAGCCGGCACCTCGACGGCCGCCTGCCGGGCCAGCCGCCGGCGACGCTGCTGCACTACTTCCCCGACGACTTCCTGCTCGTCGTCGACGAATCGCACGTGGCGATCCCGCAGGCCGGCGGCATGCATCGCGGCGACCGCGCCCGCAAGCAGAACCTCGTCGACTTCGGCTTCCGCCTGCCCAGTGCGCTCGACAACCGGCCGCTCAAGTTCGAGGAGTTCGAAGGCCTGCTGCGCCAGGTGCTGTTCGTCTCGGCGACGCCGAGCGCCTACGAACTGGGCCGCAGCCAGGGCCGCGTCACCGAGCTCGTCGTGCGCCCGACGGGCCTCGTCGACCCGCCGGTCGAGGTGCGCAAGGCGCAGGGCCAGGTCGACGACGTGGTCGGCGAGGTGCGGCTGCGCGTGGCGAAGCAGCAGCGCGTGTTGATCACGACGCTGACGAAACGTTCGGCCGAGGAGCTGACCGACTACCTGCGCGACCTCGGCTTCAAGGTGCGCTACCTGCACAGCGACATCGACAGCCTCGAGCGCACGGCGCTGATCCGCGACCTGCGGCTCGGCGTGTTCGACGTGCTCGTCGGCATCAACCTGCTGCGCGAGGGCCTCGACCTGCCCGAGGTGACGCTCGTGGCCGTGCTCGACGCCGACAAGGAAGGCTACCTGCGCAGCAAGACGTCGTTGATCCAGACCTGCGGCCGCGCTTCGCGCAACGTCGAGGGCACCGTGATCCTCTACGCCGACCGGCGCACCGACTCGATCGAGGGTGCGATCGCCGAGATGGAACGCCGTCGCGAGCGGCAGCGTGCGCACAACGAACAGCACGGCATCGTGCCGAGGACCATCGTCAAGGCCGTGCGCGACCTCATGGAGGCGCCGCCCGACGACGACGGCGTGCCGGTGCCGGGCCAGAAGAAGGGGCGGCGCGGCCGCGGCAAGACCGGCCAGCAGGGTGGTGAAGCACCCGCGGCACCGCGGCGCCAGTTCGCCGACCACAGGGAGCTGCTGCAGCACACGAAGCTGCTGCGCGCCGAGATGATGGCGGCGGCGAAGAACCTCGACTTCGAGCTGGCGGCGCGCATCCGCGACGAGGTCTACCGGCTCGAGAAGCTCGACATGGAGCTGCTGTAGCGGCGCGCCGCGTCAGTTGCCGAGCTCGCGCAACGCGGCCGCCACGTTCGCATCGCCGGGCTGCAGCGCGCGCGCGCGCAACAGCGCCGTGCGCGCGTCGTCCTTGCGCCCGGTCGCGGCGAGCACCCTGCCGAGGTTGAACCACGCGCGGAAGAAGCCTGGGTCGAGCTCGAGCGTGCGCCGGTAGTGTCGCTCGGCCTCGTCGATGAGGCCCTGGGCGAGGCAGGCGGTGGCGAGGTTGTTGTGCAGGGCCGCCTGGGTCGGGTTGAGCTCGATCGCCTTCTCGTACAGCGGGATCGCCGACGCGGCGCGGCCCGTGCGCGTCAGGATGTTGGCCAGTTGCACGCGCGCCACGTTCTGGCCCGGATCGCGACCCAGACACTCGCCGTAGGCACGTTCGGCCTCTTCGGCGCGGCCGGCCACCTCGAGACACGCGCCGAGTTCGCGCAGCGCATCGGCGTTGCCGGGTTCCCGCTCGCGCACGCGCGCGATGGCGTTCAGGGCCTCGTCGTTGCGCCCCGTCTCGCGCAGCAGGCCGGCGAGTTCGAGCAGCAGCGCGGCGCTGTAGCCGAGCTTCTCGAGATCGCGCCGCACGCACGCCTCGCCGAGGCGGCGCCGCGCGTCGAGATCCGCCGTCGACACCTGCAGGCCGAGCGTCGCCATCTCGTCGGTCGATTCCTGGCCGAGCCGCACGCGGCGCGGCGGGCTCGAGGGATTCGACGGATTGGCCGCGCTGTTGTCGTAGTGGTACTCGAACTCGATGCGCGTGCCGGCCGGCAGCGGCACGGGTTCGCGGAACGTGTAGTCGTCCTGCCAGTCGAAGTCCCAGCGATCGATGCGCAGCAGTTCCCGACTGGCGCCGCCCGGTGGCGTCACCGAGGCGACCATCTGCCGGCAGAGGTAGTGCGCGTGCGGGTAGATCGAGTCCACCGCGACCGGCACCGGGATGACGAGGTGGTCGCGCACCACGTAGTCGCTGTCGCCCGCGGCCATGTCGATGTCCTGCGAGAACAGCGTCAGCGGATAGAACACCGCGCGCGGCGGCACGTCCGTGAAGTAGAGGCCGATGCGCGGTCGCAGCGTCTCGCGCTTGCCCGTCGGCGTCAGGTGCAGTTGCAGCACGAGGTCGCAGCCGGGCGACAGTCGCCAGGCCGTGCCGTCGCGGCCGCGGCGAGCCCGCTTGCCGGGCGTCCAGCCGAGGAAGTGGCCGTCGGGCGGCCTGGCGTTGCCGAGGTCCATGCCCGGGAAACCGGGTTCGGCGTCGAGCGCGTCGCGCCGGCGCGCCTCGCGGGTCTCGTCGACGACCAGCACGGCGTGGTGCACGGCGGCGCTGCCGGGCCGGATCTCGACCGCTTCGACGAACCGGACGCCGTCGAGCTGGACCGGGATCACGTAGTTGCGGAACAGGTCGGGGCCCGACGGCGGCACCACGACGTCCTGCGCGACGGTGACGACCAGATCGGGCTCGCGCAGCTGCCAGCCTTCGGGGAAGTCGGGGCACTTGGGTTCGGTCGCGACGTCACCGCGCGGCGCGCCGGCTTCGACCCACTGCCGCAGCATCGTGATGCTCTCGCCGGCGAGCCGGCGATCGCCGAGGAACTCGCCGTGGCTCGGCAGCCACGGCGGCATGAGCCGGGCGCCCGTGACCTCGACGATCTTCTGCCGGCGCTTGTACACGTCGTCGTAGCCGAGCAGCGAGAACGGCGTGGGGCCGCCGGGCCGATGGCATGGCGTGCAGGACGAGTAGACCAGGCTGGCCACGTCGCCGGCGAACGTCGGTCCCGTCGACGCGCCGTGGTCGGAGCACGCCGCGGAGAGCACCAACGAGGCCACGGCCGCGCGGCACGGCAGGGCCCTCGGCGCGCGCAGGGTCGACGTCGTTTGCATCGCGTGCGGACTGTATGGCAAGTCGCCGGTTCCGTGCCACCGTGCCCCTCGCGACGCCGGTATGCTGGCACGCCGCGCTGCCATGACCACCGCCGCCCCCAGCCTCGCCGGGCCGGTTCGCGCCAACCGCTCGCCCTGGTTCCGTTCCGCGACGTTCGACCTGCTGCTGATCCTCGGCGTGCCGTTCCTGACCTGGCCCCTCGTCATGCTGGGCCAGGACACCTGGGGACCCGGGCGCCTCAACCAGCTGATCCTGCTGACGGCCACCGGGCACTACTTCGCGACGTTCGTGCGCGCCTACGGCGACCGCGAGCTCTTCGCGCGCTTCCGCGCCCGCTTCCTCGTCGCGCCCGCGATCCTGCTGGCGACCTGCATCGGCATGTTCACGACCGGGCACGGGCCGGCGCTGCTGCTCGTCACCGCGGCCTGGGCGTTCTGGCACTGGCTGGCGCAGGCGTTCGGGTTCGCGCGCATCTACGACAGCAAGCAGGGCTCGTTCCGGCCGCTGACGGCGCTGCTCGACAAGGCGCTCGTGATCGCCGGGTTCGTCGGCGCGGTGATGCTCAACGACGGGGCGCTGGCCGAGTTCGGCAAGGCGTTCGTGAGCGCCGGTGTGCCGCTGCCGGCGGCGGCGCAGTTCGCTTTCGTGCAGCAGATCGTGCTCGCCGCGATGGTGCTCGTCGGCGCCGCGTACGTCGCCAACCTCGTCTGGACCATCTGGCGTCGGCGGCCGTGGAGCTGGCAGAAGCAGTTCATGCACGCGACGACCATCGGCTACTATTGGTTCGCGTTCGCCTGGCTGCCCAACGTGCTGGTCGCCTACGTGCTCTACGAGCTGTTCCACGACATCCAGTACTACGCGATCACGTGGATCACCTGCCGGCAGCGCGTGCGGCGCCCCGGAGTCGCGCCGTGGCTGGTCCGCATGTTCCGGCCGGGCTGGACGGCGGCGCTGGGCTTCGTGCTGGTCATGAGCGCGTTCGGCGCCGTGGATGCCTACGGGCGCGCCGAGCTGGCGCCGGAGCAGCTCGGGCACCAGGTGTGGCTCGGTGTGTTCCTGACGGCGGCGCTGCTGCACTACTACTACGACGGCTTCATCTGGAAGGCCCGCGAGAGCACGCTGGGCGCCGACCTCGGCATCCAGGGCGGACTGCGCGCGGCGATGGTGCCGGGTCTGCGCCACGCCGGCCACTGGGCCCTGTTCTTCGTGCCGCTGCTGGCGACGGTCGCCCTGGGTCGCCGCGACATCGGCCCGCGCGAGCGCGTCGAGTCGCTGGTCGCGTTGGCGCCCGGCGACTTCCTGACCCAGGCCGATCTGGGCCTCGAGCTGACCAAGGCCCGCGAACTGCCCGCCGCGCTCGAGCACTACCGGGCGTCGGTCGCACTCAACCCGGACCTCGCCCAGACGCGAGCCAACTACGGGGCGGCGTTGGATCTCGCCGGTGACCTCGACGGGGCGCGCGAGCAGTACGAGGCGGCGCTGCGCTGCCGCGACAACGGCGGCGCGCACGCCCAGGCGCACACCAACCTCGGCGTCGTGCTGCTCGTGCGCGGCGACCTGGCCGCGGCGGACGCGCACTTCCGTGCCGCTGCCCTGCTCGGCGCCCAACACCCGATCGGCCGCATGATGGCGCTGGCGGCCGCGATGCCGGCCGGTGCCGAGATGCGTCGCGAGCAGCTGTACGCGGCCGTGCTCCAGCTCGATGCGAGGCAGTTCGACGCGCGCATCCAACTCGCCGACCTGCTGTTGGCGCGCGGCCAGTTCGAGCCGGCCGCCGGCCACTACGCGACGCTGCTGCGCGGCGCGCCGGACTTCGTGCCCGGGCTCGTCGGTTTGGCCACGGCGCAGGCAAACCTCGGCCAGATCGAACAGGCGCGCGCCACGCTGCAGCGCGCGTTGCAGCGGGAGCCGGGCGACGCGCAGGCCTTGGCCTTGCGGGCGCGCTTGGGGTTCTGAAGCGGGGTCGCCCAGCGGCGCGAAGCGCCGCTGGTCGAACCCGCTCAGGACCTCCTACCGCTCCGGCGGGCGCCTGACGGCGCCCTTGGAGCGGGAGAGACCGGTTCTGATGCAGGGTTGCCCAGAGGCGCGCGGCTCCGCGCCACGCTCCCGAAACGAGAGCGGCCGCGACAGCCTCGAGGCTGCCGCGGCCGCTGCGTTCGCTGGCAGTCGCGAACGATCGGCTTCAAGCGCTGGCGATCACAGATCGCCGAGCGTGCCCTTGATGCCGTTGCTCGTGATCGCGCCGAACGCGTTCACGGGCGGCAGGCCGAACGTCGCGGCCTGGGTGAACAGTTGGAAGCCGACCAGGCTCGCCGGCGTCGCCGGAACCGCGAAGCTGTAGTCGTACGTCGAGCCACCCGGGAACCACGGGCCCTGGATGACATCGAGGCTCGCGCGCAGCTGGCACATCGGCATGCCGAGGAACGACAGGTCGAGGATGCCCGGATCGCCCACACCGAAGATGTTGACGCCGAAGACGGTGCCCGAAGGAATGCTGGACACGCGCTGATTCCAGCTCGTGCCGAGCACGGGACGGGTCAGGGCCGACAGGACCAGCGGCGCGGACCCGACCGGCAGGACGAGCGGGCTCATGGGCAGGGCCACCGAGAGGTCGGTGTTGCCCGGATCGGCGCTCGCACCGGCCGGCGAGTAGCCGACCAGCCAGCCCGTGCCGCCGAGCGTCGACATGGCGCCCCAGGCGATGACGCAGCTGCCCGTCGCGGTGTCGATCTGGAACTGGATGAAGTTGGCGTTGGCGGCCGTGGTGCCACCGAAGTCGTAGACGCCGTCGAAGGTGACCTGGGCCAGCGTGCCAGCCTCTTCGTACTGCACCTGACCGCTGCCCACGGCCGCCGGATTCAGGTCGTGCCAGCTGTAGTAGGCCGCAGCCGGGTTGGCGAGCATGGTGACGGTGCTCGGGGTGAACGCGTTGCTGTTGCCAGAACCGAACGCGACCCAGCCGTTGGAGCCGACGGTGAGACCCAGCGTGCCGGCCGCGACCGAGGAGTCGTCGGTCAGCGCGAGAGCCGTCGGCGTGCCGAGGCTACCGACCGCGTTGTAGGTGCCACCCAGCGTCACGACGCGGTTGCCACCGGCGACGGTCGCGGTGATGGCGTTGCTGGCGAGGTCGAAGGCAGCCGCGGTCGCGAAGTTCTCGTAGAACGAGCCGCCAGCGACCGTCGGACCGCAGCCCGTGCCGAGCGTCGTGTTGGTCGCGACGGTGCCGCCGGCCGACGACGTGTACATGAGCACGCGACCGAGCTGGCCTCCGGTCGGCGCGAGGTAGGCGCCGCTCAGGTAGCTCGCATCGCCGATGTCCCACTGCCAGCCCGTGCGCACGAGGTTGTGCGCCACACCTTCGATCGTGGTGGCGAAGCCGGGCAGCGCGAACGACGCGCTGTACGAGTTGTGGGCCGTGAAGTTGCCCGTGACGGCGGGCGACCAGTTGCCGAGGATGTCGACCACGTCGCCGGGCAGGATCGTCAGCGCGGTCGCGATCAGGGCCGAGGAGCCGCCGACGTTGCGCAGCACTTCGGTGCCGTTGACGCGCACCATGAAGCTGGCCGTGTCGCCGGCCTGCTGCGCGTTCGTCGGAAGCTCGAGCGCGATGATGTTGAACGGGATGCTAGAGACGAAGTTGTAGCCGCGCGTGAATCCGTTGTAGACGGCGGTGTGCGGCGGGATCGCGACCTGGGCCACGGCCCCGGACACGAGCAGGGAAGAGAAAAGGAGGGAAGACAGGCGCATGAGCAGGGTCTCTGGTGTTACGAGACGGAACAGGGCCGTCGGACCACGTGTCCGACCGTTTTGCCCGCGAGGACCCTACACTCGGTTCCCCGGTCGGTCAAATCCCGTGGCGGCCGCGGCGGTGGTCGAGCGCGGCCATCGTTTTCGCTGGTCCGCGTCGTCGCACGTCGGGTGCCGGCATGTCGCCCGACCGGCGCGCTGGCCCGGCACGTGCGAGGCTCCGCGACGCGTGCCCACGCGGCCGCACGGCAAGCTCGACCCCACCGGCGCATTCGCCGAATGGCGCGCGAATCGATCCCGTCGCTTTCCGGACTCCGTTGAGGCGTGGCGCCTTCACCCGGGCATCTGTCGGGTGGTCGCGACGGCGACTTCGTTGCGAACCACCGCATCTCCCATACGCCCCGCCCATGCGAAGAGACTTCGCAGCAATCTGCGAGGTTTCGCGGAGCGGCCGCGATCGAGATGGCGGCCGCTACTTCGTCTCGCGCGGCTCGGGCTTGCCGTAGCGGCTCTCGAGGTCGCGCACGATCGCCGAACGCTCCTTGTCGAACAGCTGCATGAGCTCGCGGGTCCGCGGCGGCTTGCCGGCGCCGAGATCCTCCATGACCAGTGCAGCCGTCAGCTGGCTCTTGACGAACGCGTCGACCTGCCCCTTCTTGACCATCTCGCCGCCGAGCAGCAGGCCGACGATCGACTTCTTGTCCTCGCTCATGGCCATGCCGCTGATCGAGAGTTCGCCGAAGAACTTGCTGTTCACCTGCTCGTCCCTGGGCAACGCGCCGGGGAACACCCACAGCCGCGCCATGAGCCCCTTCTTCGCCATCGTGCGCGCGTCGCCCGCCTTGCTCTTGCAGAAGCCCGCGAGGTCCTGGTTCTTGGCCGCCGTGGCGAGCACGGCGGCGGCCGGCGCGCGCTGGCACAGCGCCTCGACCACGGCGCCGTACTTCTTGCCCTGCAGCAGGCTCTTGAGTTCGGCTGCGTCGAACGGGAACGCCTTGGCGAACGCCTCCTGCGCATAGCCGGCGAGGTCGAACTCGCTCGGACCGCCGTCGCCGAGCTGCTTCAGCACCTGGTCGCGCTGTGCGGTGTTGCCGGGCCACGCCTGCGCGCAGCGGCGCAGCAGGTCCTTGCCGTCTGCGGTCTTGCCCGCTGGCTTGCCCGTCGTCGGGGCGGCCGGTGACGCACCTTCGCCGACGGTCTCGGCAGCGAGGTGGCTCTTCGCCCAGGCCTGCAGGTCGAAGTCCGGTGGTGCCTTCTCGAGCAACCGCTGCAGCGCGTCGCGCTGCGCGTCCTTGGCCGGCTGCGCGAGGCTGTCGAGGTACAGATCGAGCAGCGCCGCGGCCCCGGCCTCGAGTCCGAGTGCCTTCTCGACCGCGGTCTCGGCGTCGTAGGGCGAGCCCACGTGCGCGACGTTGCCGTCCTTGTCGATCACGATCGTCGTCGGCCAGCTGCGAATGCCGTAGGCGGCGACGGTCTTCTTGTCGGGATCCGAGCCGACGGGCATCGACCAGGCGTTCTTGGCGAGGAACGGCTGCAGCACGTCGGGCGTCTCGTACGAGATCGCGAGCACCGTGAGGCCACGATCGTGGTAGCGGTCGTGCAGCTTCTGGATGCCCGGCATCGCGCGCACGCAGGGCCCGCACCAGGTGCCCCAGAACTCGAGCAGCACGACGCGACCCTTCTGCTGTGCCAGCGTCGGGGCGTCACCCTGCCAGTTGAGCCACGCGGTCGCGACGACCGCCGGTGCGGGCGAGCCCACGGTGGGTTGTTGGCCGAACACGGCGGCCGCGGTCGCGAAGCCGAGAGAAACGACGCCGAGTACGCGCAGCGACATGAGCATCTCCTTCGTCCCGACCCGAGGTCGGGGCTTTGTGGCGCCGAGGCGCCCGAACGGTGGCCGAGAGGCCGGCAGGATCGGCGCGATCGGTGCGGCCGTCAAGCCGCGGCACGCGGTGTCGCGCGCAAAGCAGCGTGGCCGCGGTCGCGCGGCGGCTTCGGCTTCACCGTGTTTCCGCATTTCGAGCGAACACGACACCTGCCCGGGTCGCTTCCCCGTGGAAGGTGTGTGTCGCGCGCGCGGCAATCTTCGACCCCAGCGGAGCCTCGCCATGCGATCGACGACGATCGTGCTGCCGATCATGTTGGTGTTGCTGTCGGTGGCGGCGGACCGGCTCGCCGAGGCAGCCGCGTCGGCGCCGCACGGCCGCGCCCGCGCCGCGCGGAGCGCGCCGTCCGGCGAAGCCGTCGTCTGGTACGTGCGAATGCCGGTCTCGGCGCCGTGGTGCGGCGGTCCGGTCTGCACAGCGTTCGCCGTGATGCTGGGTCCACCGAACGCCGATGTCGGCTCGCGGCCGCCGCTCGCCACGCCGTGCCAGCCGTCGCTGCTCGGCGTGCAACCCGACGCGCAGAGCACGACGATCCGTGCCGAGACCGTGCGCATGGCTTCGGCGGACCCGACGTTCGCCTCTCCCGTTCTGTGCACGCTCGCGCCGTAGGGCGCCGCACCAGGCGCGTGCACTGCCCGTTCGGCCGCGCAATGATGCCGGCATGGAAGGCACCACGACCGCCGAGCGCCCGACCGCACGACAGGGCCTGCTGCACATCGCCGCGCTGGTGGTCGTCGTGTTCGGGTTGCAGGCGACGCGCGCCTGGCTGCTGCCGATCTGCTTCGCGCTGCTGATCGCCGTGCTCAGCGAGGTGCCGCTGCGCTGGCTGCAACGCCGCGGCCTGCCACGCCCGCTCGCCGCGGTGGTCGCGTTCGGCGCCGTCGCCGGCGCGTTCTGGTTGCTCGTGCGCGGCCTGCTCGTGACCGTGGCGGACTTCGGCAAGCGCCTGCCGCACTACGAGGCTCGGTTGCAGAGCCTGCTCGACGGCGTCGTCGCCTGGTTCGGCTCGATCGGCGTGCCGATCGACACGCGCCAGCTCGTGACCTCGATCGAGCCGCGCGCCTGGTTGGCATTCGCTCTGCAGAGCGTCGGCGGGGCCTTCGGCTTCTGCTCGGCGCTGCTGCTCGTGGCCTTCGCCGTCGTGTTCACGGTGTGGGAGGGCGAACGGCTGCGCGATCGCCTGCGGTCCGCGTTCGGCCGCGCCTGGCCCGAGGCGCGCACGGGCGCGATGGTCGCCGACCTGCAGCGCTACCTCGGCGTCAAGACGGTGACGAGTGCGCTGACCGGCCTGTTCGTCTATGGGCTCAACCTCGTGTTCGGCGTCGAGTTCGCGGCGCTGTGGGGCCTGCTCGCCTTCGTGCTCAACTACATCCCGATCCTCGGTTCGATCATCGCGGCCGTGCCGGCCGTGCTGCTGGCGCTCGTCGTGCCCGAACTCGGTTGGCGCATGGCGCTGCCGCTCGCCATCGGCTACGTCATCATCAACAACGGCATCAGCAACCTGCTCGAGCCCGTGCTCATGGGCCGGCAGTTCGGCCTGCCCGCGTTCGTGGTGTTCCTGTCGCTCGTGTTCTGGGGCTGGGTGTGGGGCGTCGGCGGCATGTTCCTGGCCGTGCCGCTGACGATCGTCTTCGGCACGATCCTCGACGGCCGCGACGACCTCGCGCTGCTGCGCGCGCTGATCGGGCGCGGGACGGGGCGGTGAGGTCCAGGACGCAGCCATGAACCCGCGCATCGTCGACAAGGTCGCACGCTTCCCGACCGGGCCGGGCGTCTACGTGTTCACCGATGGCGCCGGCGCCGCGCTCTACGTCGGCAAGGCCGCGGACCTGCGCGCGCGCGTGCGCAGCTACCTGAAGCCGGGCGGCGACGGGCGCTTCCAGCTGCGCTTCCTGGCCGAAGAAGCGGCCGACGTCGAGTTCGTCGCGACCGCGACCGAGCAGGAGGCGCTGCTGCTCGAGAACACGGTCATCAAGAAGAAGCAGCCGCGCTACAACCTGAAGCTCAAGGACGACAAGGCGTTCTTGTTGCTGCGGCTCGACCGGCGCGAGCCGTGGCCGTGGTACCGGCTCGTGCGTCGCCGCGCCGACGACGGCGCGCTGTACTTCGGGCCGTTCGCGTCGGCCAAGGCCGTGCGGCGCACGCTGCGCCTGCTGCACAAGATCGCGCCGCTGCGCGACTGCACGGACAACGTCTTCCAGAACCGCACGCGGCCGTGCATCAAGCACCAGATCGGCCGCTGCCCCGCGCCGTGCGTCGGGCTCGTCACGCGCGAAGCCTACGACGTGCTGCTCGACCACTCGGTGCGCATCCTGCGCGGCGACGTCGGCCCCGTGCTCAGCGACCTGCGCACGCGCATGCAGCAGGCCGCCGAAGGCCTCGAGTTCGAACGCGCGCAGGCGCTCAAGGACCAGGTGCAGGCGCTGCAGCTCGTCGCCGAACCGCAGGCCGTGGTCGCGGGCGCCGGCGACGAGGACGCGCTCGGCCTGCATCGCAGCGGCGACGACTGCGCGGTGGCGTTTCTGTCGTTCCGCGGCGGCGCGCTCGAGAGCTGTCGCCGCGTCGCGTTCCAGAGCACGCTGCCCGACGAGCTGCTGCTCGGCGAGTTGCTGGGCCGCTTCTACGAGGGCGATCGTTACGTGCCGCCCGTGGTGCTGCTGCCGACAGCACCGGCCGAGACCGAGATCATCGGCGCGTGGCTGCAGGGCAAACGCGGCGGCAAGGTCGAACTGCACGTGCCGCAGCGCGGCGACAAGCGGCGGCACCTCGAACTCGCGCAGCAGAACGCGCAGCTCGCCGACGCGATGGCGAGCGACGCCGAGGCGCGGCGCCGCACCGGGGCCGAACGGCTCGCGCGCCTGCTCGAGCTGCCCGATCCGCCGCAGCGCCTGCACTGCCTCGACGTGTCGACGACGCAGGGCACGAACACGGTCGCGTCGCGCGTGTGCTTCATGGACGGCGCGCCGGCGAAGGCGCAGTACCGGCGCTTCCGCATCTCGGCGCAGCACGCGGGCGACGACTTCGCGGCGATGGAGGAGGCGGTGCGGCGCAGTCTGCAGCTGTGCCTCGAGCGCGACGACGAGGAGCTGCCGGACCTGCTGGTCGTCGACGGCGGGCGTGGGCAGTTGGCGGCCGCGATGCGCGCCGTGACGGAGCTCGGGTTGCAGGACGACCTGCGCTTGTGTGGGCTCGCGAAGAGCCGCTTGAAGGGCGTCGGCGACGCGCGCAGCGAGAGCGGCGAACGCATCTTCGTGCCGGGCCAGGAGACGCCGGTGCCGTTGGGGTTGCAGGCGCCCGAGACGCTGTTGATCGCGGCACTGCGCGACGAGGCGCACCGGTTTGCGATCACCTACCACAGGAAGCAGCGCGGCCGCATCGCGAGCGAACTCGACGATGTGCCGGGCGTGGGGCCGACGCGGCGTCGCGCGCTGCTGCGGCACTTCGGGTCGTTGGCGGCGTTGCGCGCGGCGTCGAAGGAGCAGCTGCGCGGCATGCCGGGCTTGCCGGCGGCGGTGGCGGATGCGGTGTTTGCGCGGTTGCGCGGGGGGGCGGGGGCCGAACGCGAACCCTGAGCCGCCGTTCACGTCACGGGCGTGCGGTTCGTCCCCGGCCTGGTGCGACGCGGAGGGCGGAGGGGTACAGCGATGGAATGCAGACTTGCCCCACCACTCCGGTGCTTCGGGTTGCCGGCTATTCGCTGCTCGTGCACGCGGGGATTCTTGCGATTGCCTCGTGGGCGCTGCTGCCGAACTGGAAGCCGCTGTCGGCCTCGCAAGTGCTGGGCCTCGTCCAGATCGTGGGCGGGCCAGCCCTCGTGGCAGCCTTGACCTTCAGCATCTCCGAACACTTCGCGAAGTGGAAGTGGGGCTTGCGTCCCTCGACGTGGGGCCTGCTCACGGCGGCGGTCCTCGCTGCCACGTTGGAGTTCTACCTGCTGATGCCCGCCATTTCCGGTCGCGGAGCCAATTGGTCGCTCATGATGTCTTGGTTCTTCCTGGGCTATTGGCTCACCCGCTTGTTCCGACATCTCGCCGCGGGAACCATCGCGATCGTGTTGTTCCAACGGCGGGTCGCGATCGTGCGCCAGCGCGAGCTGCTTGCCTCGCAACTCCGCGCCTTGCGTTCGCAACTGCAACCGCATTTCCTGTTCAACACGCTGCACGCCATCTCCGTGACGTGTCGCACCGACACCGACGCGGCGACGCGCATGCTCGCGTTGCTCGGCGACCTGCTGCGCCTGACCCTGCGCGAACGCAACGGCGACCTTGTCTCGCTCGCGGAAGAGCAGGAACTGCTGCAGCCGTACCTCGCGCTGCAACAGCTGCGCTTTCCCGACCGGCTGCGCGTGGTGCTCGACCTGCCGCTCGACGTGCTCGGTTGTGCCGTGCCCGACCTGCTGCTGCAGCCGCTCGTCGAGAACGCGCTCGAGCACGGCATCGAACGCCGCCCCGGAAGTGGCACCGTGCACATCGCCGCGCGGCGGCGGCACGACCAGCTCGAGATCCATGTCACTGACGATGGTGCTGGCATTGAGGCCAGGCCCGACGAGGTGCAACTCGGCGTCGGCCTCGGCACGACCAAGGCCCGGCTGCAGGCGTTGTTCGGCGACGCGGCGGACCTGCAGTTGACGGCCGGCTCCGCGGGTGGTGCGACCGTCACGCTGCGGCTGCCATGGCGGGAGCTGGCGCGTGCGGCCTGAATCGGTGCGCATCGTGCTGGTCGACGACGAGCCGCTCGTGCGGCGCGGGCTGCGCGACTCGCTCGCTTCGGTGTCCGGCGTCGAAGTGGTGGGGGAGGCCGGCGACGGCTTCGCGGCCATCGAACGCATCGAAGGGTTGCGCCCCGACCTTGTGTTCCTCGACGTGCAGATGCCGGGCTGCGACGGCTTCGAGGTGCTGGCCCAGCTCGAATGCGAACCGCGGCCCGCCGTCGTGTTCGTGACCGCTTACGAACAGTACGCGCTGCGCGCGTTCGACGCGCACGCCGTCGACTACCTGCTCAAGCCGTTCGACGATGCGCGCTTCCACGCCGCACTCGGCCACGCGCTGGCCTGGCTCGCGCGCGGCGTGGCCGGCGGCGACGACAAGGTTCCAGCACTGCTCGCCGAGGTCGGCGCGACGCGCCGCCGCGAACGCTTCGTCGTCAAGCAGGCGGGCCGCCTGCGCCTCGTGCGCGCCACCGAGGTCGACTGGATCGAAGCGCGCGGCAACTACGTGCACCTGCACCATGCCGACGGACCGTTCCTCGTGCGCGAGACGCTCGCTTCGCTGCAGGCGACGCTGGACCCCGAACGCTTCGTGCGCACGCACCGATCGGCGATCGTCGCGCTGCCGCAGGTCGCGACGATGGAACGACTGCCCTCGGGCGACTTCGAGCTGTGCCTGCACTCCGGAGCGCGCGTCGGCTTGAGCCGCAGCCACCGCGCCGCGTTCGAGCGAGCCTGGCGCGGCGGCGCTCCGTGACGCGACGAGCGCAGCTCGCACGGCGCGCCTGCGGATCGGCCCATGCGACGAGGCCCTGGCGAATCGGAGCGGACCCGGCTTCTTCGCGGTGAGGAACGCCGTTTCGTCAGTGGGTTGTATCGGCGGCAGTCGTGCGTCGCACGCGGTGCTGCACCGAGCCATACTGCCTGGCGTGATGAGGAAACCCATGAACATGATCCGACTACTCCCGGTGGCGGCCCTGCTGGCCTCGCTGCTGCCGGCGCAACAACGTCCCACCCCCAGCCAGCAGGACCTGCAGAAGATGCGGGCCGAGAAGCTGGCCAAGCCGGTCTTCGAGAAGGCCAACTGGATCGCCGACTACGACAAGGCGCGCGAGACCGCGAAGAAGCAGGGCAAACTGATCTTCGCCTACTTCACGCGCTCCTACGCGCATTGAGGCCCGTGCGAGGCCCTGGAGAACGGTGCGTTCTCCGACCCAGAGTTCCCGGCGTTCGCCAAGGACGTCGTGCTCTTCCTGCACAACACGTCCCACGTCGACGACGAGCCGTATCCGAAGCTGCTCAGCGAGAAGGGCTTCACGGGCTTCCCGTCGATCTGCTTCATGGACGTCGACGGCAACGTGCTGTCCAAGCCACAGCGTTCGGTCAAGGCGTTCGTCGAGACGCTGGCCCAGACGAAGGTCCTCGTGGCGTTGCGCGCCAAGGGTGACAAGGCGACGCCGGCCGAGAAGAAACAGCTGTTCCTGGCCGAGCTCGAGCTCGGCATGATCCCGGCGAACGAGCTCGAGGCCCGCGCCGCGAAGGTCCCGGACCTCGACAAGGAACAGAAGGCGCTCGTCGCGCAGAAGCTCGTCGATGCCGAGGTCAGCGCCGTGCTGCGCAAGGCGCGCGAACTCGGCGCCGACAAGGTCGGCGAGTCGCTGGCGGACATGGCCAAGAAGGGCCGCGTGCCGAGCGACGTGATGGCCGGTTCGTTCTGGCCGCAGGTGCTGCAGCACGCGAGCAAGCAGAAGGACGCGAGGCTGGCGCAGCAGGCCTACGACGCGCTCATGGTGCGCTACGCGTCGGAGAAGGGCGATCGCTTCGAGAAGGTCAAGGCGGCCTGGCAGAAGCTCGTCGAAGAGGCCAGGACGAAGTAGGCCCGGCCGGGCGCGCGCGCCGTTCGCGGCGCGGGCGCCGGGTTCACGAACTGCGCTTGGGCTGCGGGCGCGGTGCCGCGGGCACCGCCGGCGTCGAGGCCGGCGCCGGCGCCGCCGCGAGCTCCGCCGCGGCGGCCACGTTGCCGTTGCCCTGGCCCTCGGCGAGCTTGCCGAAGTAGGCCGGCATCTCGACGCCGCCGATGTCGCGCATCATCTGCAGCAGCGGCGGCAGGCTGCCGGCGAGGCCGTGCAGGAAGCCGGCCGTCGCGTTCTTGCCGTTGCTGCCGCCGCCGTCCCAGACGACGACCTTGTCGAACTTGACGTTCGAGATCGCCTTCGCCGCCGTCTCCGCCATCTGCGGCAGGTGCTCGAGCAGCAGCAGCTGGAACGCCTGCTGCGCGCCGCCGCAGCCGGCGACGATGCGCTGCAGACCCTCGGCCTTCTTGGCCAGGATCTCGTACTCGCCGCGCGCCTGCGCCTCGAGCCGCGCGAACGTCGCCGCGGCCTCGGCATTGGCGTGCAGGCGGACCTGTTCGGCCGCGGCTTCGGCGTCGACGATGATGCGCGCCTTCTGTGCCTTCGCGGCCGCTTCGAGTTCGGCGCGCTGCTCGCTCTCGATCTTGGTCGCCATCGCGTCGGCCGCGCGCGCCTCGGCCAGGTACTGGGCTTCGCGCACCTTGGCGTCGGCCTCGCGCTTCCTCGTCTCGGCGAGCTGGTAGGCCTCGGCCTGCTTGACCTTGAGCGTCGCCTCGGCGTCGACGACCTTGGCCCGCGCGAGGTTCTCGCCGGTGACGGCCTGTGCCTCGGCGTCGGCGACCCGGACGCGCATCTGGCGTTCCTGGTCCTTGACCTCGCTCTGCTGCTCGAGCTGGGCCAGGCTCTTGCCGATGCCGGTCTCCTTGTCCAGTTCGGCGAGGCGCACGAGCTTCTCGCGTTCGGCCTGCTTGGTGCCGATCTCGCGCGTCCTCTCGGCGTTCGCGACCAGCACGTCCTGTTCGCGCTTCGCTTCGGCGACGCCGATCGAACCGCGCTTCTGCTGCTGCGCGACGTCGATCTCGGCCGACTGGATCGCCTCGGACGCCGCCTTGCGGCCCATGGCCTCGATGTAGCCCGATTCGTCGGTGATGTCCGTGATGTTCACGTTGATCAGCACGAGTCCGATCTTCTCGAGCTCGGGCGTCAGCGAGTTCTGCACGCTGTCGAGGAACTTGTCGCGGTTGCGGTTGATGTCCTCGATCGTCATCGAGGCGATCACCTGGCGCAGCTGGCCGAGGATGATGTCTTCGGCCTGCTTCATGACCTGGCGCGAGTCGAGACCGAGCAGGCGGATCGCCGCCGTCTGCATGACGGCCGCGCCGGTGCCGACCGCCACGGTGAACACCGACGGCACGTTGACGCGGATGTTCTCGGCCGACAGCGCGCCGCGCAGCGGGATCTCGATCTGCATCGGATCGAGCGACAGGAACGCGTAGTCCTGGATCAGCGGCCAGACGAAGGCGCCGCCGCCGTGCAGGCAGCGCGCCGACTGGCCCGACGCCACCTTGCCGAAGATGACGAGCACCTTGTTGCTCGGGCAGCGCTTGTAGCGCTTGACGACGAGGATCACGAAACCCAGCAGGATGATCGCGGTGGCGGCGACCGCCAGCAGCAGGAACACGTTGGGCGGGGTGTCTTGTGGCAGGAAGGCTGTCATCGGGGTCTCCTTCGGGGTGGTGGGCAGCCGTCGCGCTGCGTCGGCGCGCTGGTTCCCGGGGTCGTGGTTGGGTCGGATCAGTTCGTGGGTTCGACGACGAGCACGTCGTCGTCGGTGCGCTCGACGACGCGGATCGCGGTGCCGGTCGGAATCGCTGCGGCGTGGCTCGTCGCGCGGCACTCGACGGTGCGGCCCTGCACGTTGAGCAGCACGCGGCCGTGGCCCTCGCCGGGCGCGGGGATGCGCAGGTAGACCCGACCGGTGTGACCGACCGCGTTGGCCAGGTCGACGTTGCCCTGCGACTGCAGCGTGGCGAGGCCGCGCATCAGTCGCGTGACGAACCACAACGCCGTCACGCCGGCCATCGTCGCCGCGGCCGCGACCGTCAGCGGGGACCAGCCGAGCTTCCCGGTGCCGAGCCCGACGAGGCCGAAGAACGTCGTGAAGGTCGAGATGGTCTGCAGCGAGAACAGCTTCAGGAACGAGGACTGGTCGTGGCCGACGTCGAAGTGACCGTGCGCGTCGCTGACGTCGTGGTCGGCGCCGGCGCCGAAGACCAGCAGCAGGAACTGGAGCACCAGCAGGGTGCCGCCGATCGCGGCGCAGTAGAGGAACACTGTGCTCATGGCGAGAACTCCATTGCGACCCGCCGGAGTTGTACCGGCAAGGTAGCCGATGCCGATCCGGGACTGTTGCCTAGGTCTGCGCTTCCGCGGCGGTGCCGGTCGCCGCGTCGCGCGGCACGGGCGTCACGCGCACGCGTTCGGCGCGCCGGTTGTTGGCCTTGGTCACCTCGAACTGCACGCCGCGCACGACCACGACCGAACCGGGATCGGGGACCCGGCCGAGCTGCTCGGCGAGGAAGCCCGACAGCGTGTTGCTCTCGGTGTCGACGTCGGTGAGGCCCAGCTTGGCGAACACCTTGTCCGTCTCGGCGATGCCGCGGCACAGCAGCGTGCCGTCGGGTCGTTCGACGATGAGCGTCTCCTCGGTGTCGAGCTCGTCCTCGATCTCGCCGACGATCTCCTCGAGCACGTCCTCGAGCGTGATGATGCCGAGCGTCGAACCGTACTCGTCGACGACGATGGCCATGTGCCGCTTCTCGCGCTGGAAGCGCCGCAGCACGTGGTTCAGCAGCGCCGTCTCGGGCACCACGAGCAGCGGGACCAGCAGCTCCTGCCAGTTCGGTTCGACCGACTCGCGCAGCGAGAACAAGAGCTCCTTGGTCAGGATCACGCCCGTGACCTGGTCCAGCTCGCCGGTCGGCGAGTAGGGGAAGCGGCTGTGGCCGCTGCGGCGGATCAGGCCCAGGTTGGCCTCGGTCGACGCGTTGCCGGACAGGTAGCTGACGCGATCGCGCGGCACCATGACGTCGCCCGCCTTGGTGTCGCGCAGGCGCGTGGCGTTCTCGATCAGCTCCGCCGTGATCGAACCGAACGCACCCTGTTTGAAGCCCGCCATGGTCAGCACGCGGATCTCCTCGAGCGCGGTCGTGTGCACCACGGCCCGGCGCGTGAACAGGCGCGACAGCTTGCGCGTCAGGACCAGGACCGGCGTCAGGGTCCAGGCGAGACCGTGCACGGCGAGCGCCACGGGCACCGCCAGGCTGTTGGCGTGCACGACGCCGATCGTCTTCGGCACGATCTCGGTCAGCGTGAGCACGGTCACGACGAACGCCGCGGCGAACCAGGCCGGCGAGGCGTGGAACGTCGCGACGAACTGTTCGGTCGCCAGCGCGGCGCCGCCCGAGTTGGCGATCGTGTTGAGCACGAGGATCGCGGCGATCGGGCGGTCGGGTTCCTGCCGGAAGCGCCGCAGCAGCGCGCCGGCGCGGCTGCCGCCGCGCGCGAGGGCCTCGACGCGCGCCTGGCTCACGCTCAGCAGCGTCGCCTCCGAGATCGAACAGAGGAACGAGCACAACAGCGACAGGCTGACAGCGAGGACGAACAGCAACATTGCGGCGGTGGGGTCGCGGCCGATCGGCCACCCGACGAGGGTAGGGGCTCGATGGCCGCGCGTCCACGCACGCTTGCCCGTGCCGCCCGCCGTGCCCGCGGTCGCGGTCGCTCTGGCTCACCCGCGGTTGCGCGCCGGGCCCGCCTCAGGCCGGCAGGGCGGCGGGCCTGGCCTCGTTGCAGCCGAACGTGTAGTCGCCGTTGCGCACGCGCACCGTCACCTGCGAGCCCTGATCGAGGTCGTGGTCGAGGATCAGCTCGGTGATCGGGTCCTCGATGCGGCGCTTGATGAGCCGCCGCAGCTCGCGCGCCCCGTATTCCTCGGAGAAGCCCTGGCGCGCCAGCAGCACGCGCACGCCGGGCGAGAAGGTCACGCTGATGCCGCGCCGCTTCAGCAGGTCCGCGACCTCGCGCAGCATGTTGGCGGCGATGCGCTGGCAGACCTTCTCGTCGAGCGGGTTGAACATGACGACTTCGTCGATGCGGTTGACGAACTCGGGCCGGAACGACTCGCGCAGCGCCTCGAGCGTCACCGTGCGCAGGTCGACGTCCTTGAGGCTCTGGCGCCGGTGCGCCGCCGAGAAGCCCATGCGCGTGCGCACGGCGTCGATCTTCTCGATGCCGAGGTTGCTCGTCATGAGGATCAGCGCCTGGTGGAACGACACCGTCTGACCCTTGCTGTCGGTGATGATGCCCTCGTCGAGCAACTGCAGCAGCAGGTTGTGGACCTTGTAGTGCGCCTTCTCGACTTCGTCGAAGAGCACCACGCTGTTCGGCTTCTTCTTGATCGACTCGGTCAGGAAGCCACCCTCGTTGTGGCCGATGTAGCCGGGCGGCGAGCCGATCAGCTTCGCGTACTCGTGCGGCAGCGCGTACTCGCTGCAGTCGACGCGGATCATGGCCGACGGATCGTCGAACAGGTTGCGAGCGACGGCCTTGGCGAGCTCGGTCTTGCCGGTGCCAGTGCGGCCGACCAGCAGGAAGGTGCCGACCGGGTGCGTGGGTCGCTTGAGTCCGACCGCCGCCTTCTTGACGGCGCGCACGAGCGAGTGGATCGCATCGTCCTGGCCGATGATCTGCTGGTGCAGGCTGCGCTCGAGGCTCGTCACGCGGCGGAACAGGGTCTGCCGGGCCGAGTCGTTGCCGGGTCGCGGCATGAACATGTCCTCGGGCTCGTTCGACGCCTTGCTGCCGACCGGCGACGGGATGCTGACCTGGTGGATCTCGAGCGACGGGTTGACGTCGATGCAGATCTGGTAGAGCAGTTCCTCGACGATCTCGAGGTCGTAGCCCTCGTCGAGGCGGCGCACCGCCGAGAGCACCTCGGCTTCGAACGACGGTACGCAGGCCCGGACGACGCGCTGCCGGTAGTTCGACTTGTTGGTGATCGGGCTCGCATGCAGGTCCTGGAGCAGCTCGTCGGAGCAACACCGGACCTTGATGAACTCGTCGATCAGGTCGAAGTACTTGATGACGAACGCCGCGCTTGGATGCTTCAAGTGTGCCTCGACTGACTACCGGAACCTGCAGTCCTTTTCGGGTGCGCCGGCGCGACGACTTGACGGCTCGCGAGCGAAACACCGAAGTTGCCCGTCGAAGGCCGCCTGGAGCCCATGAATCCTGACATGAAGTTGCTCGCGATCCTCGTTCACGGCGGGAACGTGGCCGCGGATGTCGCACGCGCTGCCTTGGCGTCGGGATCGCCCGCCGACTTCCTCGTGCGCGGTGGCCATTGCACGAAAGCCCAATGGGAACAGTGGCAGCGCACCGAGGGCGGTCGTCGACCGACGCTGACGCGCTACGAAGTCGGCGAGACGATCGGTGAAGGTGGAGTGGGTCGCGTGTTCGCGGCTGTGGACAAGACCGACAACCGCGAGGTCGCACTCAAGGTGCTGCGTCCCGAGATGGCCAGGGATCCGGTGCAGACGGAGCGCTTCATCAAGGAGGCGCGCCTGTTGCAGGAGCTGGATCACCCGCACCTCGTCAAGGGCTATCGCGTCGCCAAGGAGGGCGAGACCGTGTTCTTCGCGATGGAGCGGCTGCCGGGCCGCTGCCTGCAGGACGTGCTGGTCGAGGAAGAACGGCTCGACGAGGACTCGGCGCTGCAGATCGTGGTCGAGGTGGCGGGCGCGCTCGACGCGCTGCACGCGCGCGGTCTCGTGCACCGCGACGTCAAGCCCGGCAACGTGCTCTGGTCGGAAGAACGCGGCGCCGTGCTGATCGACCTCGGCTTCGCGGTCGCCAGCGACGCGAAGATCGACGGCGAGCGCACGGCGGGCACGGTGCACTACATCGCGCCCGAGCAGGCCCGCGGCGGCCAGCTCGACGTGCGCGCCGACATCTACGCGCTCGGTGCGACGCTCTACCACCTCACCACGGGTTCGCTGCCGTTCGAGGGGCACACGAGCGAGGAGGTGCTCAGGAAGCAGGTGCTCGAGTCGCTCTCGGGCGAACGCATCCGGGCGCTGCAGCTGTCGCCGCAGCTGCACTACTTCCTCGAGAAGATGATGGCCAAGGAACCCGAGATGCGCTTCCAGGATCCGCAGCAGCTCGTGCGCGAGATCGCGGCGTTCCTGCAGCAACGCCAGCAGCAGCGCGAGCTCGAGGAACAGCAGCAGCGCGACAAGCCGCGGCTCGGCGGCGGCCGCACGAGTCCGTTCGATCGCAGGAGGCGGCGGCGCCGGCGGTAGGCATGGAGACGCGCGACGGCTTCCCGTTCCGGTTCGCCTGCCGGCGTTCGGGCAACTGCTGCTCGATCCCGGGTGGAATCGTGCGCGTGACCGCCGAGGACGTCGCGGCCATCGCGGCGCATCTGGGGCTGCCGGTCGCGGCGTTCTCGGGGCTCTACCTGCAGCCCGGGCACGGGGACCAGCGCCTGCTCAAGGAAGGTCTCGGCGGCCGCTGTGTGTTCTTGAAGGACGGCGCGCAGGCCGAATGTGCCATCCACCCGGTGCGCCCGGACCGGTGCCGGCAGTGGCCGTTCTGGCCCGAGGTGCGCGACGATCCGGCGCTGCGCGAGCGCGTGCTGCGCACCTGCCCCGGCATCGAACCCTTGCCCGCACCGCCGCCGTGAACGACGGCGAACAGCGCATCG
>DASUFY010000160.1:0-10996 GCA_036274315.1 Planctomycetota bacterium
TCGCGTTCACCCACGACGTGCCGCCCATGAAGCGGAACAGTGCGGTGGTCGAGCCGTACGGACCGGGCCACGACAGGAACAGGTCGTCGTCGCCGTCGCCATCGAAGTCGACGAACGCGGCCCGCACGCCGGACGCCGTGAGCACGAACGGCAGCGCCGCGGCCGTCAGTCCGCCGAGGCCGTCGTTCTGCAGCAGCGCGTACGGAGTCGAGAACACGAGGCTGAACAACACGTCCGCGGCGCCGTTGTGGTCGAAGTCGTCGAGCGCCCCGAAGTCCACGCTGAACCAGTTCATGGCCGCCGGCGACGTCGCGAAGAACTGCGTTGCCTGCGCAGCGGCCGGGCACGACAAACCTGTTGCGACGAGGAAGGCGACACACGGCGTGCGCATGGTGACCCAGGATAGCGGACTCAGTGCGGGGCGCGGGGACCGCGGTGCCAGGCGGCGACCGCCGTCGCGTCCCCCTTCGGCGTGGGCAGTCGCACGAGTCGCTCGAGCGCGTCCCGGATGTGGATCCCGGCGCCGGTGGGCACGTTCGCCTCGTGCTCCTGCATGCGGCGATGGCCGTCGAGCAACTGCGGCTCGGCCTCGACCAGCCGCTGCTGGCCGAGCAGGGCCTCACCGAGCATCGACTTGCAGTGGAAGGTGCTCCAGTCGTCCGCGAACCAGGCCCTCGACTGCGGTTGCAGGTGGCCGGTACGCATTGACGAGCGGGTGATGCGCTGCCCGTCGCAGCACACCCGCAGAGAAGGACCGTGAGCAGCGGGCGTCGCATGGCGGCCGCCCATGGTCCAACAGGCCGAACCGGGCTCCAGTCGCGCCGGCAAGTCCGTCAGTTGACGAAGCCGACCGACAGTCCATCCGACAGATTGACGCCGTTGGCGCCGAAGCCGGCATCGCGATACCAGAACTGGAAGTACCAGCGCGAGCCGGTCAGGATCTGGCCACCGGCAGGAACGGTCGGGAAGTCGACGTCGTAGCTCACGTCGCCCAAACCCGTGCCCACGCCCGACAGGCGGAAGATGCCGACGCCGCCGGAGGCGATGTTCAGGAATCCATCGAACGACGCGATCGGCGGGATCTGCGGTGCCGCCCCATAGAAGAACAGACCGACACTGTTCGCCGGCAGGCCCGCACAGGTCAGCTTGAAGTTGTTGGCGGACACGCTGAGCGAGCCCTTCGCACTGATCGTCGCGCCGCTGCCGGCCGAGTTGGGCGACGTCGCTCCGTAACGATTGCCCAGCGAATAGGCGCCCGAATAGAAGTACGAGACACCCTGGGCCGGCAGCGCGAGCGCCTTGAACGGAGCGCCGATGCCGAAGTCGGCGACGCCGTCCTGATCGATGTCGCCGACGTTGGCCACCGTGTAGCCGAACTGGTCGTTGTCGGCCTCGCCGCGGTAGGCCTTGATCATCGTGCCGTCCTTGCTGGAGATCAGACGCACGTAGCCGGAGTTGTCGAACTGCCAGGAGAAGGGCCAGTTGGCCGCGTCGGTGTCGGGATCCCAGCTCGGACCGTCCGGCGCACCGACGAGCAGATCGTCGAAGCCGTCGCCATCCAGGTCGCCCATGTTGGCCATCGAGTGACCAAAACGATCCCAGTTGACGTTGAAGAAGTTGGGATCGACGTCCGCCGCCTTGTAGGTGGCGAGCTCCTGAACACCCGCACCGGTCGCGATCCAACTGCCGGAGATCATGGTGACGCGGCCCTTGAAGAGACCGAAGCCGGGCGAACCTACCGCGAGGTCGTCGACGCCATCGCCGTTGATGTCCTTCACGCTCGCGACCGACCAGCCGAACGTCGTGTTGGCGCCTTCGACCAGGCGCAGCAGCGCTCCCGTTCCGCCGGCGAAGACGCGCACGACGCCGCTGGTGCTGTTCGTCGTCACCTCGTTCGTCGCGCTGACGGCGAAATCGGGAATGCCATCGCCGTTGAGGTCGGGCAGCTGGCAGGCAGCGGCACCGAAGCGCGACGCCGCCTGCACGCCCGCGATCTGCATCAGCGGCGTCAGGTTGCCCTGGAACACGGCGACGGGGTCGTAGATGCGCACGTAGCCCTGGGCCTGGTAGACCGGCGGATTGTGGCCTTCGGAGGCACTGACCAGCACTTCGGAGATGCCGTCGCCGTTCCAGTCGCCGATGTTGGTGAGATGCTCGCCGAAGGAATCCGGGTTGAGAGCGTTGCTCGTCAACGTGATGCCGGCGGAGATCACCTGGGCCGCGTTGTTGGTCGTGACGGCGCCGTCATAGAAGGCGACGTAGCCGTTGAGCCGGCCGCCCGGCACGTTGTCGCCCTGCGTGGCGCCGAGCACGAAGTCGGGGACACCGTCGCCGGTCACGTCGCCGAGCCCGAGCGCCGCGACGCCGAGTCGGTCGCCGGTGCCGCCGTAGTGGATGCGGATGATGGTGCCGGTGCCGTCGACCAGCATCGCCGAGCCGCCGTCGGCGCCGAACGTGAGGCCGAGATCGCGCGGGCACCCGATGACGACATCACCACGGCCGCTGGCATCGATGTCGCCGAGGCCCGAGATCGACCACGAATGGTGCCCATTGGCGACGACCTCGTGCTGCGTGAAGAGCGGTTGCTGCGCCTGCGCCGGCGCCAGCACGGTGAGCCCGAAGGGCGCGAGAAGGGAACGAAGGGAAGGACGGGACACGTTGACCTCTGTCGTTGAGCGCCATGCGCGATGCGAAATGCAGCGGCTGCGGCATTCCACGAACGTCGGCCTGCTCGCGAATCGTTTCAGGAAAGCACCGCGACGAAGGGTCGGCCCGGGGTCCCGTCCCTGGCATCACTTCTGCGGTGGCCCAGGCACGACGCAAGCAGGCCCGCAAGCAGCGGGCGGCCTCGCGATCGATGGCAGCGTGCTGGGCACCCGCCACCCGCAATCGCGACGGTCTGCTGTCGCGTCTGCCCGGCACGCTGCGTCTTCGCACCGCATCGGCCCGCCACGTCAAACGGCGTCGCCTGGACAGTCGGCCACCAGCCCATTCAACGAGGTCGGGTCGCCGCAGAGCAGCCGCGCCCGATCCCCAGGCTGTGCGACGCGACGACGGCGAGACGCTCAGGTCAGAGAACCTGGATCAGCGGATCAGGCCGCCAGCGACGGGACTCAACTGCAGCGGCAACGCGAAGCCGGTCAGTCCCTGGAACCACAGCGGTTGGTCAACGAGCCATGCCCCGGCGGGAATCATCCACGTCGCGGTCGCATCTCCCGAACTGTCCGCGAGCACGACGCCAAGATTGATGACGCCGGGACCAAGCCACTGCGTTTGCGCATGCAGACCCGGGATCGTCAGGGAGGCGAGTTCCTGGCTGGCGAAGACCGCGGCGTAGCCATTCGGAATGGTCCTGTAGACCAAGGAGAACGGTGCCCCGTTCTGCAGCGGCTGGGAACGCGAGACACCCAGCAACCCGCCGCTCGCCGGCGTCGGGCAGCTCGGCAGTGTCGGCTGCAGCACGCATCGATCGACGAGAACCGAGGTGGCCACTATGGGGCATGTGAGTATGCCGACGACGGTGCAATCGCTCAGCCACACATTGCCGCCGGCCGCTTGCAACGCGGCGACAGGGGGATTGCCGGGGCCGATCGCGGCGCGGATCGTGCAGCCGGCAGCGTGCAGGGTCGTGCTGATCAGGTCGATCGCGGTGCTGGGGAAGTAATGAAAGACAAAGCCCCCGCCGTCCGAGAACGTGCTGTCGATCGCGGTGATGCGGGCGTTGTTGCCTCGCATGGCATGAAACCCGAACGTGGGGGGCACGGCGGTGCAACCCTGCATGTGGACGTCTGCGTTGCTGATCACGAGCGGGGTATCGTAACTGCTGTAGAAGGAGCACTCGTCCAGCGTCACTCGTCCACCGGTGATCAGCACACCGTCGCCGGGCAGGTTCGTCCCGAAGGCGAACGCGAGACCGTCCAGGTGCACGACCTGGCCTGTCGGCGGGCTGATCGTGACCGGGTTGACCGGGTTGGGTCCCATGGACGCAGTGACGTGAACGCCCGGCGACAGGGCTCGGATCGTGCAGCCGATGGTGACCGAGAACGGCGTGTAGGTGCCGGGCAGCACGTGGATGATGTCCCCGGGAGTGGCGATCGCCAGAGCGCTGGTGATCTCCGGAAGCGGGCCGCCAGGACTGACGACATGGACCGTTTGCGCCGGGATCTCGACGCCGACGGCGGAAAGCAGACAGAGCAAGGCTCGAATGTTCATCGTGGGGCAGGTCCGGGAGTTGGAGAGCTCAGTTGAGCAAGAGAAGTGCCGGCATGCGCGAAGAATGCCCGGCAGTCGGCGGGTCGCATCGACGCCCGTGTGCGACGTCAGGCACTCGGCGAAGGCGCAGGGGCGAGGGACGCGCGGGTCGGGCGCGGCACGCGCAGCGAAGCATTCGTGAGGGGCCCGCTGTGCGCGGACGTGGATGCGTTCTCGCTGCACGCGGCCGTGCGGGTGGAGGCGCGCGATCGCGACGGGCTCGAGTACCTGTGCCCGGTACGCTGGTCGGCCGGCGATCGCCGAGGACTGGCATCGCCGCTCGGCCTCGAGTGACCAGGGGAGCCGGCGAAAAACCGCGCGCACCGTCCGCTGCGGTCCGTTACCAGGAATCCACCGGTGGCTATGCTCGCCGGTCGCCGCCACTACAGGGTCGAGGTACCCATGCCGCGTCTCGTCTCCGTCCCCACCATGCTGGGGTTCCCCTTCCTCTGCGCCGGCCTGCTGACTGCCCAGTCCACGGCCCGCATCACCCTCGACGGAGCATCCGGCGAGCTGGCGGCCGGCGGTGCCTGGGGGGCGCTCTCCGGTGACGGTCGCATCGCGGCGTTCGTGTCGGCCGACGGCGTGCTGCCGGGCGACAACAATGGAGCGAACGACGTGTTCGTGCGCGAACTCGCCACCGGGATCGTACGCCGCGTCAGCATCACTGCAGCGGGTGTGCAGCCGAACGACCACTGCCACCAGCCGGTGTTGTCGCACGACGGCCGCTACGTCGCTTTCTCGAGCTTCGCATCGAACCTCGCGGCGAGCGACATCAACGGCAACGACACCGACGTCTTCGTCAAGGACATGGTGACGGGTGTGCTCGAGCACGTCAGCGTCAACTCGGCCGGCGTCGGCGGCAACGGCCTCTCGGCGTACCACGACATGTCCGCCGACGGCCGCTGCGTGACGTTCTACAGCTACGCGACGAACCTCGTGCCCGGCGACACGGATGGCTCGTCGGACACGTTCCTGTTCGATCGGCAGACGGGCCAGATCGAATGCCTGTCGGTCGACCCGGTCACGGGGACGCCGGCCGGCGGTGGCAAAGCGTCGCTGTCCGGCGACGGGCGCATCGTCGCGTTCGAGACCTGGGCCCCGCTGTTCGGCGCACCGACCGCAACGATCGCCGTGCTCGACCGACAGACCGGCATCGCGCGGCCGGTCGCGACCTCGCTCGCAGGGTTGCCGGTGGTCTGCGCCGATCCCGACGTGTCGGCCGACGGCAGCACCGTCGTGTTCACGACCCAGTTCCAGCTGACGCCCGCCGATCAGGACTTCGGGCGCGACGTCTACGCGTACGACGTCGCGGGCATCGGCGTGACGCTCGTCAGCGGCGCGCCGCTCGCCGGATCCGCCGCCGCGTCTTGCTACGCGCGCGGTGTCTCGGGCGATGGGCGTTACGTCGTGTTCACCGCCGAGGTGCCGTTCGTGGCCGCCGACACGAACGGCACATTCGACTCGTACCTGGTCGATCGGGTCAGCGGCGGCCTGGAGCTGGTCACGATCGGTGATGCAGGGGAGATCGGTGACGACCTTTCCAGCGTCGTCGGCATCGACCGCATCGGGCGGCGGCTCGTGTTCAACAGCAGCGCGACGAACCTGGTGCCGGGCGACACGAACGGAACGACCGACGTCTTCGTCCGCGACCGGTGCCCGGCCGCGAGTTGGACTGCGTACGGCGCCGGGTTCCCCGGCTCGGGTGGCGTCGTGCCGGGCTTCGCGCTGCTCGGCGAGCCGGCGATCGGCACGACGCCGTCGCTCGTCCTCGCCAACCAGACCGGCGCGCCGACCATCGGTCTGCTCGTGCTCGGCGTCGCACCGGCGTCGCTGCCGACGCCGGTGCTCGGCGCGCTGCTCGTCGACCCGTTGGTTGCGTCGCTGATCGCCGCCCCGGTGCCGGCACTGCTGCTGCCCGTGCCGATCCCGAACGTGTTCGAGCTGTGCGGCTCGGTCTTGTACCTGCAGGCGCTCGTGCTCGACGGCGGTGCCGCGGCGGGCGTCGCGTTCACGCGCGGCATCGAGGCGACGATTGGCGGTTGATGCGGCCGCCCGCGATCGGCCGCCGGTGTGGCTCGTGCACAGCGGCGCCCGTGCCTCGTTCGCCATGCGGAACGCCGATGGGTGCGGCTCGAGTGCACGCGCCGGCGCCGGCACCAGCAGCAGCAGGGCGATCGCAGGGCGCGCAGCAGTGCATCGACCCTCCACGCTGTTCGTACTACTCTGCGCCAGCGCCTCGGTCTTCGCACAGGATGTGCCCGTGACGACACCCGAGCCGACCGGCTTCCTCGACCGGACCATCACGGTCGCAGGCAACGAACATCGCTACGTGGTCTACGTGCCGCCGCACTACACGCGGCGCGCGTTGTTGCCGCTGGTCATGTTCCTGCACGGCAAGGGTGAGTGCGGCACCGACGGACACAAACAGATCGAGGTCGGCCTCGGCCCCGCGATCGGGAATGCTCCGGAACGGTGGCCGTTCGTCGTCGTGTTCCCGCAGAAGCCCGACCCGGACAGCCAATGGGCCGAGCACGACGCGCTCGTGATGGCGACGCTCGCGGCAACGGAGAAGGAGTACAGCATCTTCGGACGGTTCCTGACCGGTCTCTCGCAGGGCGGCGCTGGCACGTGGGCGCTCGGCGCGAAGCACAGTGACGTGTGGGAGGCGCTCGCGCCCGTGTGCGGCTACGGCAGACCCGCGGAGGTCGCGCCGCTCCTGAAGAACAAGCCGATCTGGGCGTTCCACGGCCTCGACGACCCGACCGTGCCAGCGCAACAGTCGAAGGACCTGTGTGCGGCGGTCGAGGCCGCGGGCGGCGGCCCGGTGCTCACGCTGTACGAACACACGGCGCACAACTCGTGGGACCAGGCGTACCGTGATTCGGACCTCGCCGAGTGGCTGCGCGTCGTAGGCAACAGCTCCCCGGGTCACATGCTGGGCCTTGCCCTCGCCGCTCCGGAGCGGGCCACGCGTTTCCTGAGCATGACGGGCGGCCTGGAAGTCGTGTCCAGCACGCGGCTGCTGCACCAAGGCGAGTACGAAGTGCGCGAGACGCGTCTCTCGACCGATGCGGCCGGCTGGCACGTGTCGGACGTTCGTTCACGGGACGTACGGAAGGAGGGCAAATGGCAGCGCGAGCCCCTCGGCGAACCGATCGAGCGAACCGTATCGGCACCGGAGGTGACCCGGTGCCTGCACGACAGTGTGCGGCTGCTGGTGCGCAGCGGGGTCTGTGACCACCGCGAGTACGAAGACATCGACGGCGACTCCATCGAGATCGACTTCGTTCCCGGCATCGGCGGCCGCAGCCTCAGTGCGTGGCCGAAGCGCTGGCGCGTCGACAGCAAACCCAGCGAGCCTGTCGAGGTGATCCGGCGGGTGGCAGCCCGCATCCGGCAGCTGCGTTGACGCCGCCCGGGTCTCGCGCGAAGTCGAGCGAACCCACAGCACGCGCGCCGAGCGACCGGTCGCGGCGTCGTTGTGCCCGAGCCCGGCCGACGCCGAGGACGCGGTGCAGCAGCCGCGCCAGGAAGTCCAAGCTGCGTCCCGACCCGCCCGGCCCCCGGCTCGGTTCGTCCCCCGCTCGCGACGCGCCCGCGGCGAACGCGGTCGCCTGCGCAGCGCGCAGGCGACGCTCAGAACTCGCCGAGGGTCAGGGCCAGCCCGTTCGAGGTCACGATACCGAGTGCGTTGATGCCCTCGCTGAGCACGGCCGACTGCACGAACAGTTGCGCGCCGATCAGTTGTGGATTCGCCGGGATGTCGACATCGATGGTCGCGATGGCCGAAGGCAGCACGACCGGGAAGCTGACGTCGAACGTGTTCAGCAGCGAGCAGCCGGATGCGCCGAGGAAGCCGAGGTCGATCGCTTGCTGGCCGAACCCGACCATGGTCAGGGCGATTGCGGGTGTCGTCGGCACGTTCCGGACCTCCAGTGGCAGGCCTTCGCCGAGCACCGGGGTCCAGCCTGTCAGCGCGTCGAGCAGCAGCGGCTCGAAGCCGCTTGTCGAGGTGGCGAACGGCACGCTGGCGACCAGGTCGATGGGGCCGACCGCAGCGGTGCCGTAACCCGGCGTGAAGCCGGTCAGCACGTTGGCGAACACCGCTGATCCGCCGCCGTACGACCAGGTGACCGTGCCGTCCGCGAACAGCACACACTGGATCGTGTGTGGCACGAACCGGCCGAACTCGACGACGTCGTGCCAGGTCAGGACGACGCGATTGGCCAGTGCCTTGACGTAGACGGCGTCGGACAGCGGATCGCTCGGATCCAGGTCGCAGAAGTAGGGGGCCAGGCGAGCCGGTTCGTTGAAGAACTGGGAAGGGAACGGCGTGTTCGGCGCCTGCGTGGTCGCGGCGGCGTCCAGCCAGACGAAGCCGTTCGAGCACAGGCTGATCGCGGTCGTGCCGGCCTCATTCGACGGGTAGGCGAATGCGAACGGCAGGTTGACGGTGTAGAGCTCGTCGTCACCGATCGTGATCGCCGTGCCGAGGGAGCTGTCGTAGCAGCTGCCTGCGCAGGCGCTCACGTCGTAACCGCCAGCCGAGTTCGGCGTCAAGGCGAACGAGTTGCCGGCGAGGTTGGCGCCGTTGCCGAGCTGGTAGAAGGACGCCGTCGTCGGGCAGCCGGTGCCATAGGCCTGCACGCTCGCGGCGGCGCATTCGGCCTGCAACGTGGTTCCCCGGTAGCCATCGGTGCCGTTGGGTGTCGCCGTGAAGACGACGCCATCGAGGTCGAAGTCGGTGAATATGAAGACCTCGAACCAAGTCGCGGAGGTGCCGCTGGTCCAGACGCCCGAGAGATCGGTATCCGGTGGGTAGGCGGCGCCGTTGCCCTCGGTCATGCCGACGATCGATACGCCGGTCGTTGGCACATGGCCGGTATAGGCGACCTGCACGCGGCCGCTCCGGTACATCATGCACTGCACCGTGAACAGGTCGCTGCTGCCGGCCAGGCCGACCCGACGCCACGTGATCACGGCGCGATCCGACTGTGTGCGGAAGAACACGTCGCTCGCGGAGGTGGGAAACTTGAGGTCCGTCCACAGCGGGCACAGGCGCGGCGGGCCGTTGCGCAGCGGGATGTCGCCGGGCGTCGGCGACGCGCTCGTCGAAGTGCCCGATTGCAACCACACGAAACCGTTCGAGCAGATGTCGATCGTGTTGGTGACGCCGCCGCCGGGCAGCGGGAAGTCGAAGCCGAGCGCGTGGCCATTCGACAGCGTGTCGTCGCCCATGCCGAGAGCCGTGCCGAGGTCGGCGTCGAAGCAGCTCGCGCGTGCGTACTCGGCGATCGCCGTGACGTTGCTGTTCAACGCGAGCGCGATGGACGTCTCGTAGTCAGGCTGAGGCACACCGTTGATCGTCCAGCGTTCGAATACGCCACGGCCATCGATGTCCGGTGGGGCCGTCAGTTCGAACGGCTCGGTGCGCAGGAAGGCGAACGATCCCGGCGCGGTGACGACTGCGTTGCCGAGCAGGTCGCTCGGCGAAGCCGCGATGGTCGGCATGGCGGGAACGCCGTCGACCGTCGCTGCGACGGTCACCGTGCGCGGCGACTCGAAGATGGCCTCGGCGTTGCGACTTGCGTCGGCGACGAACGTCTGGGTCTGCTCGCCCAGGGCCCCCGCCACGCCGTCGATCGCCCAGTGGTGCAACCAGACCGTGCCGCTGCCGACGGTCGTCGACGCGGGCGCCGAGACCGTGACCGACGCGCCGTTGATGTAGTGATTCACGAAGCCACCGAGGCCGCCGGTTTGACCGTTCAGGTCGGCGGTCGCCGACAGGTTGACCAAAGACTGCGAACCGTCGGCGGTGGCGGCGCCGGTCACGGTCCGGATCGGGCCGATCGAATAGTGGATGGTGCCCACGAACGTCCGGGCCAGCCCGGCGCCCGAGAACGACCCCTGGGTGCAACCCACGCCGGTCATCGCCAGGTCGCCGTTGCTGGTCGTCTGCAGCGAATCGGCGTAGAACTGGAAGCCGCCGCTGCGGATGAGCGCGATGCCGTAGGTGCCTGGTGCAAGATAGAGCGCGTCGTACGCGAACACCTTGACGGTGCCGGTGCCGTTGGTCGACGTGGCGGTGTCGTGCAGCGTCCAGCCACTCGTGCTGAAGCGGTGCTCGGGCAACGCCGCGCCCTGGCGCAGGTAGAGGCTGCAGTCGATCGTGCCGGTCAACTGCGATCTCAGGTCGATCTCGTGGATCGTGATGCCCTGCGGGTTGGTGACGGACACGGTGGCGTACCAGCCGCGCTGGTCGCCGCTGGTGTTCGTCGGCGAGTTGCCGAGGGTCAGCAGCTGCGCCGGCAGACCGCCGGCGAGGGCGAGGGCGAGAGTGAGTTTCGGGAATGGAGTTCGCATGTCTGGAGTGTTGGATGGGTCGCTTGAAGGCCCCTCCATGTCAGGCGATCGGCTCGCGAAACGGGAATCTCGGTTTCTCGTCGGGTCCGTGGCTCGCTGGCTGCGGCAACGACGAACCGGTCGCCTCGCCCGATGGCGGCGAGGCGCCGCACCAGGGTGGTGCCACCGCCGCATTGAGTCGCGAGCCGCCGCCGGCCACGGGAATCCGGGACTTCGTCGGACTGCCAGCCCGCGGCAGTACAGTTTCTGCATCGCTTCGACCACGTGCGACCACTTGCCGAAGATGCCGCAGCGCCTCGACCATCTGACCAGCGACGAACTGCAGCAGCATGGCACGGCTCTGCGCGCGCTCGGCAAGAGCCTGCTCGCGCACGCAGCC
>DASUFY010000161.1:0-10557 GCA_036274315.1 Planctomycetota bacterium
CGAGGCCGCGGCGATCGAGGCGGCGCTCGAAGCCGCGGTGCTGCACGGCCGGCATCCGAGCTACTTCGCGATGCAATCCGGCGGCCGCCGCTGAGCTGCGATCGGCGCGGGGCGTCGCCCGGTGTCAGCGCCGGGCCTTCGCGGTCCGACGTGTGGAGGTCGATCGCGCCGCCTTCGTGGCACGGCGCGCGCGCTGCTTCTGTTCCTCGGCCTTGATGACCACCGAGCCCTTCGCGCTCGCATCGAGACGCACGTTCGCGAGCTTCAACGCGGCCACCATCAGTTCTTCGATCGGCGCGCGGTCGAAGTCCGCAACCGCGTTCAGCACGACGTGACGCACGGTGCCGCGACCCTGCAGCAGCTTGTGCGGATCCGACTTCGACAGGAGGGTGCCCCGCGCGAAGTGCAGCTTCACGTGGTCCGGGTACAGCGCGAGCGAGACGATTCCTTCGTAGCCGCGTTCGCTCGGCGAGTACGAGATCACGAGCGCGTTCTGGTTCTCGTACACGTACACGATCTCGAACAGGCCGGGCAGCCGAGCCCGCAGCTTCGCACGCAGGGCCTTGCCGAGCCTGGCCATCGCGGGTTCGTACTTCGCGAAGTAGCTCGTGAGCTGGGCTTCGGTCGTCATCGGCGGGTTTCTCCAGCGAACATGCCTGGACCGTAGTTGCCGGGCGGGACGTTGTCCATGTGGTGCTACTGCGTCGCGCATCGGGCGGTTCGACGTCGGTCCCGATCAGCAACCCGCGCTTCCACGACGAACGAACCCCACGTGATCAGTCGCACGGGGGCAAGGACAGGAGCAGAACCGCTGACGTCAACTCCCATGCGGCGCAGGACCATTTCACCACGCTGACCTCGACCACGATGCAGAACGCCACCAGGAACCCGACATCGGTTCCGTTCACGGGGAAACGGTGAAGCTCAGGGGCGAGCCGCAGGTGGATGGCTCGATTCGCCCTCTTGGACTCTTCGCGGCTGGTCAGCTGTTGCGCGTTGATGGGTGGTGCCGCAGGCGCCTCGGTGCAGGTTGTCGCGCGCGGCGTCCCTGCGCACGGCACACCAGATCGCGACCAGGTAGCTCGCACCGGTGACCATCAGGGCTCCTCCCCAGGCCGCTGGCTCGTGGTTGAGGCCGGACACCAACACGATCCCGATCGACAAGAACAGAGCCGAAACCAGGACTCCGGCGCCGAGTTGGGCCGCACGGTGGAGGTCGCTACTCATGGGCTGCGGTCCATGGACGCCGGCACGAGCCGCGTATTCCGACCGGCTCCGTACGCCGGCGTTTCGGTCACTGCGCCGCGAGCACGTCTGGGTGCTCGCCGGCCGCATGCGGTCGGTTGGCCGGCATCATGCCGCCACGACGGGAGGATGCCGACGGTCTGAGCGGCGTTGTGCACGATCTCGCATGGTCCTCGGGTCCCGGTACCCATCGTACTCGTCCTGGTTGCCGGCGGAGATCACACCGATCGGGTCCCACCTGCGAGGCACCTCGAGCACCTTGAAGTGCCCAGCGAACCCGGGGTCCCTGAAGTAGTCGGGCAAGGTCACGGGCGGTCAGGCTGGCCAACGTTTCGCCGGGCCAGCCATTCTACGTGACATGATCGCTGGATGCCGCCCGGCGCTCCGCTCTCCTGAGCAGGCGACGGATTCCCGCACGGACTGCAACCACAACCGAGACGCCCGCTGCCAAGAGGAACCATGAACGGGCGAGGTGAACGCATGAGATGCCGTAGACCATCTCGTCGTCGCTTGCAGGTCCCTGAAGTCTCATGCACTCGAGGAAGGCAGAGAATCCGAGGCAAACTGGAACGATCCACGCCAGCGACAAGGCCAAGACTGTGACGAGTCTTGCAATCGTGCTCATGCGCACAGGTCTGCTCCGCGTCTCTCACGCTCGGTCGAGGGCTCGTGCTCTCGTGGTTGCCGGATCCTCGTAGTTCGCCTGCTGCTCCGGCAGCGAGTCGGGCAGCGTACGGCACGTCACGGCGAACTCAATCGGCGCCGACGCGACGTGGCCAACCCGAACCCGAAGGCACCCACACCGCCGAAGCAAGCAGTCCCGCCAAACCGGCTCCTATGCATTGTTGGGCGGGATCCCACCGCGCTCGTCTGAATCGTGGCGCCAGGTTGCTGGATCCACCCTCGCGACCCAGGTGCCATCGTCCAAGCGGTCCAGGACACCGTCGACGATGAGGTCATCCCTCCGACCTTCGGCATCTCCGTCGTCCGTCCAGAACGTCAGCGGCATGCCAACCGCCAAAGCTGGTCCGAGTCGATCGAGGTCTCTACGAGAACCCCTGGTCGTCAGCAGAAACGTGCGGGCATCCACAGCCTTGTGAACGTCGCAGTGGGCACGCACTCGGTCATTCGAAGGCACAGGGGATCTCCGCCCACGTTCTGCTGCTCAGCTGCTGCGCGAAGCGCGGTCGGCTGCGCCAGCGGGTTGTGCGGCGAGAACCGCATTGAGCATGTCCACGAGGTTACCAGGATCACGGATGCCAAGTGGCAGCATGCCGTCGACTCCTGTCAGTGTCCGGGCCACGCGCCTGAGTCCGGGCTTGGTCGCGCCTGGCTTGTAGACGATGCCGACAGCTGCGTGGCCGGAGATGTTGGTGACCAGAAAGCTCTCGATGTCGCTCCATGGCGTCATGTGTCTCCGGAACAGTTGGCACGAGACCAGCCCGTCAGGTTGCAACTCGACGTACGTTGACCCGGGGAGCAGTTGGATCAGTGCGACCGGAACGCCGAGGAGAAACAGCATCGCGATCCACCAGACATCGGAGCCACGAGTCCAGAGCCACCAGCCCCCGAGTCCGAAGGCGGACGACATGCCGAGCATCAGGACGGGCTTCCTCCGGTCAGCTGGAATCCTCTGGATCGCAGGTTGCATCCGCCGAACGCCTCTTGCAGTTGGACGGCACCCTACCAGAGTGCCAGGGTGGTCGTGATGTCGGGCGGGCCAGGCGACGCGCGCGCCGCCAGTGCCGCGGCGGTCAGCGGCGTCTGGCACGGCGATCCCCGACACGTCGGCGCTTTCGCGAGACTGCGCTAAATCACTTGATTCATGTAAGTTGTGGTTGGACCTCGTGGTGCCGCAGCGGGCCTGTACGCGTCGGTCTCGAGGAGCCGGTGGGGCTCGTCGATAGTCAATCTATGACAATCCTTGACAGCTCGGTTACCGTGGGAGCATGAACGTCAACCTGACGCCAGAGCTCGAGAAACTCGTCCAGGAGAAGGTCTCCTCGGGCCTCTACAACAACCAGAGCGAGGTTGTGCGAGAGGCACTCCGGCTGTTGGCCGAGCAGGACCGCTTGCGCGAAGCGCACCTGGTGAAGCTGCGCGGCGTGCTCGCCACGGGTCTCGAGCAGGCGGACCGCGGCGAAGTCCTCGACGGCCCCGAGGTCATCGACGAAATGCGTGCGTTCCTGCGTGAGAGAACCGAAGCCAGAAAGAAGCGGTAGTGGGCGGCTACCGACTCACCCCGCAGGCACGGACAGGACTCCGGAACATCCTCGATTACGTCGAGGGTCGTTTCGGCGTGCGCGTGGCCGAGCGGGTTCTCGACAGGCTGGAGGGCGCCTTCGAACTGATCGCGAACAGTCCGGGCCTCGGGCACCGCCGAGAGGACATCACGGGCGACCATGCGGTCCTGTTCTGGTCGGTGAAGCCGAGCCTCATCGCCTACCGGTTGGTTGAAGGTGTCGTGGAGGTTCTCTTCGTGGAGCGCGGCGAGCGCGACTGGGAGAAGCTGCTCGAGGACGAGTTCTGGTGCAGGGCCGTGTCTCGGGCCATGGTAGCAAGAAGCCGTGGAACGCAACCGCCGTCATGGGCGTTGTGTGCTTCGCCGCGCGCCCCGCCGCCGCCACCACAGCCACGCGGTCTGGGCCAGGCCCGCGATCGTGAACGAACCGAGCGCCACCTGGATGCCGGGCACGCCGCGCAGCCACTCGACCCCGGCGGCGAGGCACAGCCAGCACAGCACGAGATAGAGCACCACGGCTTCGGTGATGGCGCGCGTGCGGCCGCCGTGCACGAGCAGGCCCTGGTGGTAGTTCTGCGCGACGGCATAACCCGGCATCAGCATCGCGAACAGCAGCGACGCGCTCGCCAGCGTCGCGAGCTCGGTCGTCATGCCCGTCACCGTGCCGAACCAGAGCCCGCCGAGCGGCGTCTCGGCCAGCAGCAGCAGCACCGCGGTGGCGACGACCGCGATCCCGACCCCGCAGCGGCGCAGCGCCGTGCGTCCACCGGGCTCTCCGGCCAGCGCGACCACCACCTCGTTGAACGCGAAGCCGGCGCTGCGCGTCAGGAACACGAGTCCGTACACGGCCGGCCAGGCGGCCAGCGACAGCAGCGGCTCGGCCATCTTGCTCATCGCCCAGGCCCCGATCGGCTGGATCACGATCGTGATCAGCGGCGTGAACGCGAGCGGCAGATAGAACGCGGCGAAGGCGCGCCACGACAACGGCGCGCGGTCCGAGTGCGCGGGCAGCAGCGGGTGGCCGATCTGGTGGAAGCACCAGCCGGCCCAGACCGACTCGGCGACGACGCCGCAGGCGACCCCGACCGTGCCGACGACGATGCCGGGCCAGGTGCCGACGGCGAGGCCGGTGGCGAGCACCGCGACGTTCGTCAGCAGGCGGATCACGGTGCCGGTCACGATCAGGTCCGATCGTTCGCAGCGGATCAGCGCGCCCTGCTGGAAGCGGCGGTAGGCGATGGCCCACGTCCACGGCGTCATGATGCGCATGCCGATGCGGCCCGGTTCGACGACGGCCGCGGGCACGCCCAGCAGGTCGAGTGCGATCACGTCGAACAGCGGCGTGAACGCGACGAGCACGTGCACGAGGGTCAGCGCCGCGCCGGCGGCGTGCGCGAACCGTCGCAGCCGTTCGTGCGCCGCGAGATCCCGCGCCAACGCCGTCGACGCCGCGAGCAGCATGATGATCGGCGCTTCGATCAGCATCGACAGCGGATAGACGAGCGCGCCGAGCGCGGCGAGGTGCACCTCGCCGCCGGGCAGGCGCGTCAACGCCATCGCCAGCAGCGGCATCTCGGCCGCCATCAGGAGCCAGCTACCCGCGAGCGGCCACCACAGCGACAGCACGCGGCGCGACGTGACCTCGCGTGGCACTGGGGGAGGGGATGGCAAGGGACGGGCGAGCGAGGGGCGGCGCGGGGTGGCCGCAACGTGCGGAGGCCGGGGCGCGCATGCTACCGGCCGCTACGATCGGCGCCGATGTCGTTCGATTGGTTGTTCCACCCGCTGCGTCACGTGAGGCGCCGCGAACTGCTGGCCGCGCCGTTCCCCGCCGAATGGCTGCCGATCCTGCAGCGCCTGCCGTTCTACCGGCATCTCGACGAGCGCGGCCAGCAGCGCCTGCGCGACGACCTGCGTGTGCTGATCGCCGAGAAGCAGTGGGAGGGCTGCGGCGGTCTGGTGCTGACCGACGAGATCCGCGTGACGATCGCGGCGCAGGCGAGCCTGCTGCTGCTCGACATCGAGCACGAGTACTACGCCGACGTGCAGGCGATCCTGGTCTATCCGAGCGCCTACCGCACCATGCCGCGGCGCGACAAGAGCGGCGTCGTGCGCGACGGCCAGGCCAACCTCGGCGAGGCGTGGCAGCACGGGCCCGTGGTGCTGGCCTGGGATGCGGCGCGCGGCGGCGCGCTCGATCCGGACGACGGCCACAACCTCGTGCTGCACGAGTTCGCCCACAAGCTCGACATGCTCGACGGCCTCGCCGACGGTACCCCGCCGCTGCGGGATCGCGGCGAGTTCGCGGCCTGGGTGCGCACGATGTCGGCCGAGTTCGCGCGGCTGCGGGCGGCGGCGGCGGACGGCCGCGCGACCGTGCTCGACAAGTACGGCGCCACCAACCCGGCCGAGTTCTTCGCCGTCGCGACCGAGTGCTTCTTCGAGAAGAGCCGGCAGCTGCAGCAGCGGCATGCGGAGCTGTACGCCGTGCTGCGCGACTACTACCACCAGGATCCGGCGCTGCGCGACGGCGCGGTGTCCTGAGTCGGATGCAGGCCACGGCGACCCCGTGCGCCGATTGCCCCCGGTCGTGCACTTGGCTCCAGCAGCCGTTCCGCTGCAAGGAGGCCACGTGCACGCTCGATTCTCGCAGAAGCCGTTCCACCCCGAACCGCCGCTCTATCCGTTCCGCGACCGCCAGCTCAGGAACCGCTTCCTGCAGCTCGTGCGCGAGTTCCTCGGCCGCGGCGGCAAGCGCGTCGTGATCGGGAACGGCGTCGCGCACGTCGAGGGCAGCAGCGGCGTGCACGGCCTCGGCAACCTGGCGCAGATCTGCCACCAGGCGCCGCCGGCGCAGTGGCCCGAGATCGTCGCGGAGCAGCTCGCGAAGGGCTCGGACGCGCGCATGGAGGCGGCGGTCGACACGCTGCAGGGCGGTTTCGACGGCTGCGCCGACAAGCTCGTCGTGCGCGTGTACGCCGAAGAGTTCCTGACCGTGCCCGTGCATCAGGGCGTCGTGCACCGCACCGACCTGCCGGGCACGTGCACGGTGCTCGCGCTCGATGTCGGCCCGTCGATCGTCTCGGTGCCCCGGGTCGTCGCCGACCTGTGGCAGGTTCCGGTGCCCGAGCTGTTCGATCGGGCGCTGCAGAACCTGCCGCGCCTCGGCGCGCCACACTGGTCGCGCCTGCACCTGCCGTCGATGGGTGCCGGCGCGATCGATCTGCTCTCGGGCGACTTCCACGCGTCGGCGCACGTGCTGCGCCCCGCGACGTTCGTTGGGCGCACCGGAGCGCACGGCAACCTGGTCGGTCTGCCGGCGCGCGGCGTGCTGCTGAGCCACGCGATCGACGCGATGCCCGCGGTCGCGACGCTCGAGGCGCTGCTCGCGATGACGACGGGCAAGTTCCGCGACGGTCCCGGCGCGATCACACCGCATCTGTACTGGCGCACGCCGGAGGGTGGGTTCCACCTGCAGCAGGGCACCAGCGACGGCGGCCGCGCGCGGTTCGTGCCGTCGCCGGAGTTCGTCGAGCTCATGGTCCGGCTGCGCGGCGAGCGGGCGGCGGGTGGCGAAGCGTGAGCGCGAGTAGCCGTCGGCGCTTGCACGTTGACAACGCAGACCCGAATCGCAGGCGCTGCCGAACGCTTCGACCCGCACGTCCGCGCGCAGCGGATCGACCGCCCCACTACCCACCGACGACGATCTCGACCGCATCGCTGACCGCGAAGCCTGCCCCCGCGCCGGCGCTGTCGAGCCCGCCCGCCTGCGCATACATCGTGAACCCGAGCAGCGACACGGCCGCCGGCACCGGGATCGAGAACGATGCCACGCCGCTCGCGTTGGCGAACGAGCCGAGCGTCACGAATGCTCCACCGGGCAGTACCGTGCACGCGCCGAGGGATGCCGCCGCGATCGTCGTGCTCTTCGCGAGCACAACCGCTGCACCGGGCAGCACGCGCGCGACGCGGAAGCCGAAGCCCGCTTCGCCCAGGCGCGGCGCGGTCAGCGTCGACAGCTGCGGGCGGCCGGGGCTGCCGCCGCATCCGCCCCACAACGGCTGCACGTTGGCCACTGCGAGGGTCGCGAGGTCGACGACCCACAGCTCGCGACCGGTGGTGCCGTCATCGGCGAGGAAGAACAGCTTGCTGCCGGCGATGTCGAGGAATTCGGGATTGGAGCTGCCGGCACCGGGCGCGATGTCGGCGACGAGCGACGTGCCTGCGCGCGTGCCGTCACTGACGAACAGTTCGCACCCGGTCGTGTAGTCGCCGCCGGCCACGAAGACGCGATGGCCCGTGCCGACCGGCCAGACGTCGCGCACGCCGCTGCCGCGGCCGCGCAGCAGCGAGGTCACTCGCAGGGTGCTTGCCGGCTGCCCCGTGCTGCGCCACAGCTCGGCGCCTTCGACCGCATCGGCGCCGACGAAGTACATGCTGTCGGCCGCCGGCCGGAACGCGTCGATCGTGACGCCGGCGGCCAGTGTGCCGACGAATGCCGACCCACTCGGCGTGCCGTCGGTCCGCCACAGATCGTTTGCTCCGTGGAGACCGCGGATCCACGCCTGTTCGTTCCACAGCGTCGTGGCGTGGCCGTACGGCACCTGCAGCAAGGGCGTCGAAGCCGGCGTCGCTCCATCGGCGCTTCGCACGTCCCACGCGCCCGTCTGGCCCTGGCGTTCGTAGAGCACACGTGGTCCGAGCCGCCCCAGCAGGCCGACGGCTGCAGTCGACGGCGGATCGATGCGCCACGTGCCCGCGGGTGTCAGGTCGCTGCGCACGATGCCGAGCCCGTCGGCGACGAACACCAGCCCGTCGACGCAGACGTAGTCCCACGGCGTACTGCTCAGCTGCAGGAACGCAGTGCCCGCCGCTGTGCCGTCCGAGCGGTAGACACGGCTCAGCCCGTGGTCGATCCACCAGAACGAGCCGTCGATGCTGCGCAGTCGACGCAGCTGCGAGTCGCCCGCGATGCCCGGCAAGAACGGCTGCGTGCCCGCAGCCGTGCCGTCGCTGACGAACAGTCCCGCGTGGTTCGGGCTCGATCCCGCAAAGACCACGCGGTCGCCGAACGCGACCAGCTCCGGCTGCGGCCAGGCCTGCAAGGTTGGCCCGTAGTCGACCACTTCCTGCGTACCCGCTGAGGTGCCGTCGCTGACCCAGAGGTGGTACTTGTGAGTCGACGACAAGGTCGTGGGGTTGGCGAGGAAGAACAGCCGTTCGCCGACCGCGGCTACCGGTGCTCGCCAGATGCCGTTCCTACCCGGCTCGATGTCGCGCACGAGCTGGAGTCCGTTCCCCGGCTCGAACGCGAACAGCTCGCGTCCGACGCTCGGGTCGGCGATCGACAGCAGCGCGCGCCCGTTCGTCGACCAGATGCCGGCCGGATTGCCGGGCAGCGAAGCAACCGGCGCCACCAGGCCAGGCGTGCCATCGGTCACCCAAAGCGAGTGGGTGGCGCCGGCGCGCGTCATGTAGCCGAGTACGCCGTCGCTCGCGAACCAGACGACCGATTCGGGGCCGGGCATTGGCAGGAAGTAGGTGCCGGCCGCGGTACCATCCGTCGTGATGAGATCGGAGCGGCTGTAGATGTGGCTGAGCTTGAACACGGCCCGGCTGCCGATCGTGCCGAGTTCGGCCACGAGCGATGGCGAGGCGAGTGGCGCGTAGGGTGCAGGCAACGGCGCGATCGCTGTTGGTGCGGTGGCCGCGTTGCAGAACCACACCGACGAACCGCCGAGGAACACCGCGCCGTTGGCGACGGGTAGGAACGACGTGTAGTTCACCAGCGGCATCGGCCCGACGACGCCCGTGCCGGCCGCGGTGCCGTCGGTGCGCCATATCGACAACACGCCCGATACGGGCGCGATGAATAACATGTGGCTGCCGCCCGGGAAGAGACCGTACAGCGTCAGCGACGTGCCCGGCAGCAGGCGGCCGGTGCCGGCTGCCGTCGCGTCGGTCACCCAGAGCTGACCATCGGAGCCGATGAAGTAGATCCTGCCGCCGTGTGTGACACCGCCGTTGCCCGGCATGCCCGTCGCCAGCACCGTGACGCCCGGCTGCGAGAGGTCGGCGGCCAGGAGCCCGCGCGCGCTGTGCCAGAACACCACGCGCCCGTTGACGGCACCGAACTCGCGCATCGTGTTGACGGTCGAACTGCTCGGATCGAGGTCGGCCAGCAGGAACGTGCCCGCCGCGGTGCCGTCTGTGCTCCAGGGCTCAATGCCGAGCCCGGGCAACGTCGCCCAGAACAGGAGACGACCACCTGTCTGTAGCGCGGGCCACGCACCGCACCCCTGCGCACCTGGCACCAGGTCAGCGACCATGTGTGTTCCTGCCGTCGTGCCGTCGGTGACCCACAGCTCACTGCCTTCCGCAGCCGTGGTCGCCTGGAAGAACGCGCGGCTGCCGTCGCTCGTGAACAGCTGCGGATTCGAGGGCAACGGCGCGTGGCCGGGGGCGATCTCGCGCACGAGTTGTTGGCCCGGCAACGCACAGAGACCGGCTGACATCATGCAGAACGGGAGCAGCGTGGCGAGGCGGGTTGCCATGGCGACCATTGAAGCACGTTCGCCCGTCGGGAGGTGAGCCGGGTGCGCGGCCCGAGCATCTGGCGATGCCCCGTCACGTTCGGCGTGCTACGGCTCCCCGCCGGAGTGGCCACGTCCGAGCCCGGCGAAGCGGCGTGCGTCGCTTCCGGGCGCAGCGGGGAGCGGCTTGGGGCACCGCCTGCCACCAGCTCGCGCGGACGCGAGTTGCCAGCTTCGCTGCGATGGCGTCTGATGGCCGCCCGCATGCCTCGCCTCCTCGACGCTCCGTTCCCGGCCTGGGCCGCGGCCCTGGCGCTGACCGGGGCGATCCCGGCGCAGCACGCACCGGCGGCGACGCGCGCGAGCACCATCGACTACGCGACCCAGGTCGAACCCATCCTCGCCGAGCACTGCATGCGCTGCCACGGCGAGAAGAAGCACAAGGGCGACGTGCGCTTCGACGTGCTCGATCCGACGATGTCGACCGGCGCGGCGGCCGCGACCTGGCACGCTGCGCTCGACATGCTGCACCGCGGC
>DASUFY010000162.1:0-3021 GCA_036274315.1 Planctomycetota bacterium
GGGCAGCGCCGCCACCTGCGCGTGCGCCGTTGCGACGTGGCGCGGGACCATGCGCGCGTCGAGTTCGAGGTGGTCGGAGAAGGGGCGTTCGGCAGCGTGCAGGCCGTGCGCGGTCGCGACGGCTGGGTGCTCACGGACCGCGACGTCGCCGAGCGGTAGCGCGCCGCTGGGCCGGAGTGCAGCGATTCCGTACGGCGCGCAGTGCCTCGGCTTCGTCGACCTCAGCGACACGGTCGATTTCACGATCCGCTGAGCTCGGCCGAGCGGAGCATCGTTCCTGGACATGGGCGCCACCGTTCGTATGGTGGCACGCGTGAAGTCGCGACGTTCCACGGCGAATCGCGGCGCCCCGTCGCCGTCCATCGAGCTGCCTGCAGAGGCGCTGCTCGGGCAGCGCCGAGTGATCATCGAAGGGGTGCGACCGTGCGTCGACGGCGGCGCGTTCCCGGCCAAACGCACGCTCGGTGACGAGATGGCGGTGACGGCCGACGTCTTCGCCGACGGCCACGACTGCCTGCGCGCGCGCGTGCAGTGGCGCCTGGACGGGGTGCTCGAGTGGGACGAAGGGCCGATGGTGGCTCTCGGCAACGATCGCTGGCAGGGCATGGTGCCCCTGCTCGAACTGGGCCGGTATCGCTTCCGGGTCGTGGCGTGGATCGATCCGTTCCGGACCTGGCGTCGCGACATGGAGAAGAAGATCGCGGCGGGCGTCGCCGAACCGATCGACTTCGCCGTCGGCGCCGCCATGGTGCGGGCGGCGTTGTCGCGCGCGGACGGCGATCGGGCGCCGATCCTGAAGCGTGCGGTCGCCGGGCTCGAGGCGCAGGGCCCGTCCGTCGGCCGGCGGACCGTGCTCGACGACGAACTGGCCGCGGTGATGGCCGGCCTCGACGAACGGCTGTTCGCGAGCACGTCCGAGCCCGAACTCGAGGTCGTCGTCGATCCCGTGCGCGCGCGCTTCTCGAGCTGGTACGAGTGCTTCCCACGCTCGTGCGCCGCAGCGGCCGGCCGGCACGGCACGTTCGCCGACCTCGAAGCGAGGCTGCCGTACATCGCGGGCATGGGCTTCGACGTGCTCTACCTGCCGCCGATCCACCCGATCGGCCGGAAGCACCGCAAGGGCCCCAACAACTCGCCGACCTCGGCACCGGGCGACCACGGCAGCCCCTGGGCGATCGGCGCGGCCGAGGGTGGCCACACGGCGGTGCACCCCGAGCTCGGCGACCTCGACGCGTTCCGGTCCCTCGTCGCCGCGGCGCGCGCCAAGGGCATCGAGCTCGCGCTCGACATCGCGTTGCAGGTCGCGCCCGACCACCCGTGGGTCGCCGAGCACCCCGAGTGGTTCCGCCAGCGGCCCGACGGCACCGTGCAGTACGCCGAGAACCCGCCCAAGAAGTACCAGGACATCTACCCGTTCGACTTCGAGTGCGCGGCCTGGCGCGAGCTGTGGGCCGAGCTGCGTGCGGTCTTCGAGTTCTGGGTCGCCGAGGGCGTGACGATCTTCCGCGTCGACAACCCGCACACGAAGTGCTTCGCCTTCTGGCAGTGGTGCATCGGCGCGCTCAAGCAGCAGCATCCCGAGCTGATCTTCCTGTCGGAAGCGTTCACGCGGCCCAAGCTCATGTACCGGCTCGCGAAGCTCGGCTTCACGCAGTCGTACACGTACTTTCCGTGGCGCAACCACAAGACCGAGATCGTCGAGTACTTCACCGAGATCTCACGGCTCGAGCTGCGCGAGTTCTTCCGGCCGAATCACTGGCCCAACACGCCCGACATCCTGACCGCGTTCCTGCAGACGGGCGGTGTGCGCGCCTTCGAGATCCGGCTCGTGCTCGCCGCCACGCTGGGCGCCAGCTACGGCGTCTACGGCCCCGCGTTCGAACTGGCCGAGGGTCGCGCCGTGCGCGAGGGCAGCGAAGAGTACCTCGATTCGGAGAAGTACCAGCTGCGCCACTGGGACCTCGACGCGAAGGATTCGCTGCGCCGGCTGATCGCGCGCGTCAACCGCATCCGGCGCGAGAACCCGGCCCTGCAGAGCGACCTAGGACTGCGTTTCCACGACACCACGGCCGACGAGTTGATCTGCTACAGCAAGAGCGCCGCCGACGGCAACACGGCCGTGCTCGTCGTCGTCAACCTCGATCCCCATCATCGCCAGTCCGGCCACGTCGAGCTGCAGCTCGACGCGATCGGCATCGATCACGAGGAACAGTTCCAGGTCCACGATCTGCTCTCCGGCGCGCGCTACCTGTGGCGCGGCGCCCGCAACTACGTCGAACTCGATCCCGAGTCGACCACGGCGCACGTCTTCGTCGTGCGCCGGCGCCTGCGCAGCGAGCAGGACTTCGACTACTTCCTCTGACTCATGGCAGCACGACGCAAGAAGGCATCCCCTGGTCCGAGCGATCCGCTCTGGTTCAAGGACGCCATCATCTACGAGCTGCACGTGCGCGCCTTCTGCGACACGGACGGCAACGGCGTGGGCGACTTCGAAGGGCTGACGACGAAGCTCGACTACCTGCAGGAACTCGGCGTCACCGCGATCTGGCTGCTGCCGTTCTATCCGTCGCCGCTGCGCGACGACGGCTACGACATCGCCGACTACCACGACGTGCATCCGTCGTACGGCAAGCTCAAGCACTTCAAGGTGTTCCTCGAGGAGGCGCATCGCCGCGACCTCAAGGTCATCACCGAGCTCGTCGTCAACCACACCTCCGACCAGCACCCGTGGTTCCAGGACGCGCGCCGCAGCGCGAAGAGCCGCTATCGGGACTTCTACGTCTGGAGCAAGAAGCCGGACCGGTACGCCGACGCGCGCATCATCTTCAAGGACTTCGAGACGTCCAACTGGACGCACGACCCGGTCGCCAACGAGTTCTACTGGCACCGCTTCTACTCGCACCAGCCCGACCTCAACTACGACAACCCGGCCGTCGCCAAGGCCGTGACCGAGGTCATGGACGTCTGGTTCGAGATGGGTGTCGACGGCATGCGGCTCGACGCGGTGCCGTACCTGTTCGA
>DASUFY010000163.1:0-5127 GCA_036274315.1 Planctomycetota bacterium
GCGAGCCGGCGCGACGAGGGGTTCTGCCTCGACGTCGTGCAGGACGTGATGCTCACGGTCGCCAGGAAGATGCCGCGGCTCGCCAGCGAAGCGGCCGTCGGTGCCTGGATGACGCGCACGGTGTTGCACGCGGTGACCGACCGCGTGCGCAGTGAACAGCGGCGGCGCCGGCGCGAACAGCTCGCCGACGCCGCGGCCGGGCGCGCCGCCGAACACGAACCATGGCACGGTCTCGTCGAGCACGAACGGCAGCAGTGGCTCGGCGCGTGTCTCGACGAGCTGCCGGCGCCCGATCGCGCGCTGCTGCTGGCGCGCTTCGGCGATGCGACGACGGTGACCGCGGCCGGGGCGCTGCTCGGGCTCGGGCCCGATGCGGCGCACGGGCGATTGCGGCGCGTGTTGGAACGATTGCGGCACCGAGCCGCGGAGTGGTGGCATGTCTGAACGAAACGAAGCTTCGGGTCCCGACACGACAGGTCTCAGCCTCGCGGCGCTGCAGCAGAAGCGGGCCATGCTGCCCGGTCTGCTCGGCGTGGTGCGCCGCCGGCGGCGGCGGCGCCACGCGGCGCGCATCACGGCACTGCTCGTGCTCGTCGCCGCACCGATCGTGTTCTGGCGGCCGTGGCGCGGGGACGCCGCGCCAGTCGAGGCACCGGTCCAGGTGGCCGCCGGCTGGACCTCCTTGGGCGACGACCCGACCGTGCTCGCGCGCTGCGAAGTGCTCGACGTGCAGCGTCGCGAGTGGTTCGTCGACGACGAGCAGCTACGGCAGCTGCTCGCCGGTGCCGCGCGCGAGTCCGGCATCGTGCGCGTGGGCGGCAGGGTGTTCGTCGCCGCCGCCGCGATCGACGAGTGGTCGAGCGACGCGCCCTGAGCCCGTTCCCGGCTTGCGCTCGGGCACCGGATCGAAGCCCGGTTCGGTGAACGGATGGCAGCGCAAGAGCCGCCGCACGGTCAGCCACGAACCACGCAGCGCGCCGTGCGTGCGCAGCGCCTCCATCGCGTAACACGAGCAGGTCGGTCGGAACCGGCACGTGTCGGGCTTCCACGGGCCGACGAGCTTCTGGTAGAGCCACACCGGCAACATCAGCAGCCACTTCATCGTTCACCTCGGCGGCGCGGTGTGGTGCGCCGGTCCCTGCCGTCGCCCTGGCCGAGTCGCTGCACGAGCTGGGCGAGTTCGCTGCGCAGCGCGGCGAGCGGGAAGTCGTCTGGGCGCGGTCGCGGGATCAGGACCACGTCGAGCGGCACCGGGAAACGGTGGCGCTCGAGGCGGAACGCTTCGCGCAGCAGCCGCTTGAGCTTGTTGCGCCGCACGGCGCCGCCGTGGTCCTTGCTGACCGAGACGCCGAGGCGCGACAGCAACGGCTGCGCCGGGCCGGATTCGTGCGCGAGTCGTCGCCGCGGCAGCGCGACGACCGTGATCCACTGTCCGGCGGCGCGCCGGCCGCGCTGGTAGACGTGCCGGAAGTGCCGTTGCGTCTTGAGCCGCTGCCAGCCGGACAGCGTGTTGCGTGCGGTGCCGCCGTTCACCACCCGAGCGCCGTGATCGCGAACGTCTTCTTCTCGCTCGTCGACGGCAGGTTGGTGGTGGCCAGGAAGCGTTCGAAGTCCTTCTTGGCCGCGTCCGTCTGCTTGAGGTCGAGCAACACGCGGCCCCGGTTGTAGTAGTCGACGCTGCGCTGCGGGTCGAGCTCGAGCACGCGGTTGAGGTGCGTGAGCGCCGACACGTAGTCCTGCCGGTCGTACTCGCTCTTGGCGAGGATCGCGCGCACCTCGAGCTCCTCCTCGCGCAGCGAGCGCAACGTCGCGAGCTGTTCGGCCTCCCACTTGGCCTCGACCGTGCGTTCGATCTCGCGCTGGGCCGCGGCCTGGTCGGCAGCGACCTGCTCGAGGTAGGCCTTGGAGGATTCGGCGATCAGCTTCTGGTCGCCAAGCTGTTCGGCGATCTGGAAGCGGTGGTTGTGCGCGATGCGCAGCACCTCGCCGCGCTCGATGAGCACGCCGAGCATGTCGCGCGCGGCGATCAGGTTGTCGTTGGCGAGCTGGCGCTCTGCCTTGGCCTTGTCCTCGAGCTCGCTGGCGTTCGGGGTGCGCGTGGCCTGACCCTCGAGACGGATCGCCTCGCCGAGGTGGCGCTGACCCTGCTTCTGCAGCGCGAGGGCGTAGTTGAGCAGCAGGTAGGGTTGGTGCCGGTTGGCCGAGCGCGTCTCGTAGACCTTCGCGAGCACCTCGGTGGCCTCGTCGAGGCGCTTGTGGTCGGTGCTCTGGGCGCTGGCGCTGCTCCGCAGCAGCACGGCACCCTTGAGCGAGTTCAGCATGTAGTCGTCGGGGGCGATCTCGAGCCCGCGCTCGATCTGGTCCATGGCCTGGGGCAGGCGGCCGCCGTCGAAGTAGTACTTGGCGTTGCGTTGGTGGCTCGCGAGCCGGTCACCATCCTCGGTGGAGATGGCGGTGCAGGCAGACAGGAAGGCCAGGAGGACGGCGTAGCGCATCGGATCGGAGCTCTGTGGGCAGGCGGCGCGGCGGACGACCGCGCGGACTCCGCGTGGGGGGCGGTGGAGGGCCCATGAGGATACGGGCACGGACCTCGTTGGCAACGGTCATGCCCCCGGGCGGGCCCGGCGCCCCGGGAACGCGGCCCGCAGCGAGACCGCGCAAACCCGATGCGGCGTTGGTCGCGATGCACGGCACGGGTAGGCTGCGATCCGGCCGCCGAACGCCGCCCGAGACGACCGTCATGAACCCACCGAAGCCCACGCGCCGCTCCTTCCTGCAGACTGCCTCCACCTCGCTCGCCGCGGTCGCGGCCGGCGGTTCGCTCGGCGCCTTGCGCGCGGCGGGCCCCGTGCACCAGGGCCCGGGCAAGCTCAAGATCGGCATCGTCGGCATCGGCGGGCGCGGTGGTGGGGCGACGCTGCAGGCGCTGCGTGCCCACCCCGAGAACGTGCTGTACGCGGTCGGCGACGCGTTCGCGGACAAGCTCGAAGACGGGCTCGCGAGCGTCACCGAGGGCCTCGGCACCGACCGCCAGCAGGCCCAGATCGACGTTCCCGTCGAACGGCGCTTCGTCGGGCTCGATGCGATCGACCAGGTGCTGGCCACCGGAGTCGACGCCGTGCTGCTCGCGACGCCGCCGGGGTTCCGCCCCATGCACATCGAGAAGGCCGTGGCCAAGGGCGTGCACATCTTCGCCGAGAAGCCGGTCGCGACCGACGCGCCCGGCGTGCGCCGCGTGCAGGCCGCGTGCGACCTGGCCCGGCAGAAGAACCTCTCCATCGTCAGCGGCCTATGCTACCGCTACCACGACGGCCGCCGCGCCATCGTGCAGCGCCTGCAGGAGGGCGGTGTCGGCCAGATCCTCGCGATGCAGGGCAACTACATCACGGGCGAGCTGTGGAGCTTCCCGCGCCAGGAACACTGGAGCGAACTCGAGTGGCAGCTGCGCAACTGGCTCTACTACCCGTGGCTGTCGGGCGACCACATCGCCGAGCAGCACATCCACACGCTCGACGTGATGGCGTGGATCCAGCGCGACGTCTATCCCGTGGCGGCCGCGTCGCTCGGCGGCAGGCAGGTGCGCACGGACCCGCTGTTCGGCACGGTCTACGACCACTTCTCGACCATCTACGAGTGGGAGGACGGCACGCGCGGCTTCGCCCATTGCCGCCAGCAGAACGACTGCTGGCGCGACACGAACGAGTACATCCTCGGCACCGAGGGCAAGGCGAACGTGTTCCAGCACACGATCACGGGCAAGAACGAGTGGCGCTTCGAGGGCAAGAACCGCGACATGTACCAGAACGAACACGACGCGATGTTCGCGGCCATTCGCGGCGGCAAGGTGATCCACAACGGCGACTACATGTGCAAGAGCACCATGATGGCGCTCATGGGTCGCATGGCCGCCTACACCGGCCAGCGCATCACGTGGGAGCAGGCCTGGAACAGCCAGGAGGCGTTGATGCCCGACGTGCTGCAGTGGGACGCGCCGCCGCCGGTCAGCACGGTGGCGCTGCCCGGCAAGACCAAATTCGTGTAGGCGGGCCCTGCTCAAGTCGGCGCGGCGCCGCGGTCGATGTCTGCCCGGGTCCGACCACCGGTGCGTCGCGACTGGAACGCGTTCAGGCTCGCCATGCCGCAGGGCTCCCCCAACAAGGTCTTGGTCGTCGCGGGCGCCGACTTCCACCTCGCCTCGCTCGAACCCGCGCTCGCCGGCCGGTACGAACTGCGCCACGTCGACTCGGGCGACGCCGCGCTCGAGACGCTGCGCGAGTTCGCGGCCGACGTCGTGTTGCTCGACATGATCGCACCGGACCTCGACGCCTGGGCGACCTGCCGGCGCATCACCTCGGGTCGTCGCCACCAGGGCCCGAAGGTGCTGCTCGTCGCCGACCAGGATCGGGCCGTGGATCGCGGGCGTGGCCGAGAGGTGGGTGCCTGCGACTTCGTGACCCGCGCGATCGACCAGGACGATCTGCGCGCGCGCATCGAGCTGCTGCTCGAGCTCAAGAAGGCGCAGGACGACTCGATGGCCAAGAGCGAGTTCGTGGCGAACATCAGCCACGAGATCCGCACGCCGATGACGGCGATCCTCGGCTACTCCGAGAACCTGCGCGACGCCACGCTGTCGGAGCCGGCGCGCAGCCAGGCGCTCGACACGATCTGGCGCAACGGGCAGCACCTGCTCGACCTGATCAACAACATCCTCGACATCTCGAAGATCGAAGCCCAGAAGCTGCAGGTGGAGCGCGTCGAGTGCTGCCCCGCCGAGATCCTCGCCGAGGTCGCCGCGATGATGCGGGCGCGCGCCGAGAGTTCGGGCCTGACCCTCACGGTTGCGCTCGACGGGGCCATCCCCGTGACGCTGCTCAGCGACCGCACGCGCATCAAGCAGATCCTCGTCAACCTGGTCGGCAACGCGATCAAGTTCACGCACCGCGGCGGCGTGCGCATCGTCGCGCGCTTCCTCGACACCGGCGCGCAGCCGCTGCTCGAGATCGACGTCATCGACACCGGCATCGGCATCGACGAACAGACGATCCCGCTGCTCGGCCAGCCGTTCGTGCAGGCCGAAGCCGGTCTGGCGCGCCGCCATGGTGGCACGGGCCTCGGCCTGTCGATCAG
>DASUFY010000164.1:0-30146 GCA_036274315.1 Planctomycetota bacterium
GTTGGCGGGAAGCGGGCTCGGCCACGTCGACAGGTCCGGATCCGCGTACAGCAGCTGCAGCCAGGCGGTCGCGTGCACGCTGTCGAGCAGTTCGGCCTGGCGTTCGAAGTAGCGCGCCTGCAGCTCGGGCGACGACACCACGGCGCCGACCGACGCGCTGGTCCAGCCGCCTTCGGCGACGAACACGGGCAGCGACGTCGTCTCGACGAGGCGCTGGTAGTAGTCGGCGGGCATGGCGTCGGGTGTGTCGAAGACGAAGTACGGGTACGACGACAGCCCGATCGCCTCGGCGAACGGGAAGTCGTCGAGATCCTGCGCGATGCCGATGTACGACGAGTTGACGAGCAGCCCCCAGGCCGTCTCGACCTGCACGCTGATGCACAGCGTCGATGGCACGCCGGCAGCGAGCAGGTCGGCGGCCGTCGCGTTCGCGGTGGCGACGACAGCCGCGTAGACCGGCGACGGCGCGGCGGCGCGGATCAGGTTGGTCTCGGCGGCGAGGCCCAGGTACTCGGGCTGCAGCAGCACGGCGACCGCGAGCACGTAGTCGCGCGCCACCTGCTGCACCGCAGGTTCGGCGAGGCTGCGGCCCAGCGCGCGCAGCTGCGGCGCTTCCTCGCCGCGCGACAGGCCGTCGGTGAGGTCCGACATCCAGACGATGCCGAGGCCGCGCGCGCGCAGGTAGGCCACCAGTTCGACCTTGTCGCGCTGCAGGATGTCCGCGGGCGGCATGCCGGCGAGCAGGTCGGTCCACGGCAGCTCTTCGTGGAAGATCGTGAGCTCGGCGCGCGGGCCCCATGCGTCGACGCCGGCCAACAGCGACTCGGTCGTCAAGACGGGCGGCGTCGGCGCAAAACCCATGCGCCACGTGCGTGTGGTGGCCGGGGGGCGGGGCTCCTGGCGCGTGGGGCCGCGGCTGCAGGCACCGCCGCCGAGCAGGAGCAGCAGCACCGCGGACAGCAGGCGCGCTCGCTGGCGGGGCTCGGTCATGCGGCGGCGCAGAGCGGAGTCGGCCCGCGCGTGTGTCATCGGCGATCTCGATCCGGGACGGTGCGCCGATTCCTCGCCGAGGCGCAACCCGGAACGAACGCGCGGCGGCCTCGCGCGTAGAATGCGGTCCGCGCTGCGGCCCGCCGCCGGGCCAGCGCGCGACCCACCGAACATGCCCATACGAACGAAGTCCCTGCTCGCACTGACGGGTTTCCTCTGCTGCCTCTCGTGCTGCGGCACCGAACCGGCCGGCCAGCCGTCGGCGGCGCCCGTCGAGCCATCGGCGTCGGTGGCGCTGGCACCTGAGTCGACCGCGTCGCATCCCCCGGTTCCGATCCCCGAGACCCCCGCCATGACCGAGTCCAAGCCCGCCCCCGCGACCTACAACCCGCTGACGCCGGCCGAAGCGCGCGTGATCCTGCACAAGGGCACCGAACGCGCCGGCACCGGCGAGTACACCGACACCGAGGCGGAGGGCACCTACATCTGCCGCCAGTGCAACGCCGCGCTCTACGAGAGCAAGGACAAGTTCCACAGCGGCTGCGGTTGGCCGAGCTTCGACGACGAGATCCCGGGCGCCGTCGAACGCCACGTCGACGCCGACGGCTACCGCACCGAGATCGTCTGCGCCAACTGCAAGGGCCACCTAGGCCACGTCTTCGAGGGTGAGCGCATGACCGCGAAGGACACGCGCCACTGCGTCAACTCGATCTCGATGCGCTTCGTGCCGAAGGGCAAGCCGCTGCCGAAGCCGATCGTGCTCGGCAAGCCCGCGCGCGCGGACGATGCGAAGAAGTAGTGCCGCGCTCGATCAGCGCTGGTGCAGCAGCTCGTAGCGTACGGGCTGCAGCCGCGCGAGTTTGCCCTGCACCTCGATCAGCAGCGTCTTGCAGACCGTGAGGTCGATGCCGAGGCGTTCGGCTTCGGCCTCGCTGCGGGCGGCGGCGGCACGTTCGTCCTCGGCCTGGGCGAGCTGTTCGGCGACGCGCTTCTGCTCGGTCTCGAGGCACTGCAGGCGGGCCCGTGCGCGTTGGGTCGACAGGGTGCTCACCGGCAGCTGTTCGAGCGTGACCGTGAGCATGTGGTCGACATCCGTCAGCGCTGCCGCGGCAGCGCCCGACGTGCGGCGGAAGGCCTGCCAGGCCGCCCTCTGGTCGGCCAACATCCGCGCGAGTTCGCGAGCGTCGCCCGGGGCCGCGGGGTCGTCGGGCTTGCCGTTCCGGCCGCTCGAGGCCGTGGCCAGGCGCGCTTCGAGCTCCTCGAGCTTTGCGTGCAGCGCATCCTGCTCCGCATCCTGCTTCGCGACCTGGCTCGTCAACTGGTCGCGCCGCTCGATGTACTCCTTGCGCAGCCGTTCGATCTGTTCGACGCCGCTCTCTTCGGTCGCCACCTCGATGCGGCCGGCGAGCAACTGCTGCGCGAGCGCGGTCTGCTGTTGCCGCAGCGCCTCGACATGTCGGCTGGCCGCCGCGCCGCGGGCGAGCAGAGCGTCGCGCTCGGCCAGGAGCTCGGCATGGCGCCGCTCGAGTTCGTCGCGCCGGCCCTGCAACTGCTGCTTCGGTTCCTCGTACAGGAGCATGCCGAGTCGCCGCTGCAGGTGCGCGAAGATGGCGTCCACCGCCGCGTCCTGCTGTTGCCCGGTCCAGGGGCCGCGCATGGAGAGCTGCGCGGTCAGGTGGAGTTGGAACGTGCCGGCGGCGTGTGGTGCCGGCAACTGGATCGCAACGCTGTTCACGCGTTGCATTGCGTCCCCGAGGGCGGCGCGCAGGCCGTCGTGGCACGCGGGTTCGGCCGCGATCGCCTCGAGCAGCGGCTGGTTGACGACCAGGTCGGTGGCGCCGCATTGCAGGATCACGACGGCGCTCGCGAGGCGCTGACTTGCGTCCTGCGCGGGAGGGCAGGCGACGAGAATCGCTGCCGCCAGCGGCGAGAGGTGGATGGCGTTCATCGATGGGATCGGCGGGTGGGTGAAGGTGCGGTCAGTGCAAGCAGCGCGTCGGCCCGGGCCACGGCCAGTTCGAGACGAAGGGTGTTCGCGGCATCGCGCTGAGCGTGCGCGAGCGAGGCAGCCTCGGCAATGCGTTGCTCCTGCGCCGACCAGGCGCGCAGCGTCTGCTGCAGCTCGTCGAGTCGGGCGCGCAGCGCGCGCACGTCGTTGCTGCTGCTTGGTCCGTCGTCGCCGTGGGTCGTCGGGCGCGGCCACAGTGCCATCGCGAGCGCCAGCAGGCAGATCGCGGCCGTCAGCTTCAGCGGGCGCCGCTGCGTGCGACGCGCGGCGAGGTGCGCGAGGCCTTCGGGCGTGAACGCGCCACCCGGCGCCGGGGGGGCCGCGGCGTCGGCCTCGGCGAGGCGCTGCAGCAGGTCCGGGTCGAACGAGCTCATGCGCCGGGCTCCAGCCGCAGCTCGGCGCGCAGCCGATGCCGGGCACGCGACAGCCGCGCGTCGACCGCGGTGCGCGAGCAACCGAGCAGTTCGGCGATCTGCGGGATCTCACGCTGCTCGAGGTAGCGCAGCACGAGCACTTCGCGGTCGCGGTGGGCGAGCCGGTGCATCGCGAGCTGCGTCGCCGCGAGCCGATCGTGGTCGGCATCGGCCGGCGTGCGGGCCACGGCGTCGGCGTCCGACCACCAGCCGAACAGGCGTCGCCGCACCGCGGCGGCGCGCGCGTGGTTCTGCGCCTTGCGCACCGCGATGCGCACGAGCCACGTCGACAGCGTCGCCTCGCCGCGGAACGAGTCCCGGTGCCGCCAGGCCGCGAGCAGTACTTCCTGCACGACGTCGTCGACGTCGGTGCCGCCCGCCGGCCAGCCCAGCAGGCGGTGCACGAGGCGGCGCAGGCGCGGAGCGTGTGCGCACAGCGCCGCACCGGTCGAACCGGCCAGCGCGGCCGCGGCCTCGCTCGAAGCGTCCGTCGCGGCGAGCATGGCGGGCAGGTCGGGCATCGCGTGCCGCATTGGACACGGCGCACCGGTGCGTTCTGACAGCCGACCGGACTTTTGCCGTCAGGCCGGCGCCGTCCACAGGGTCAGCTGCCCACCGGCGAGCCGTCGACCGCAGCACTCGGCGGTGCCCGCGACCATCACCGTGGCGCCGAGGCGCCGCACGAGCTGCACGCGATAGGTGATCTCGGCGCCCGGCGGCGGGAACGCTTCGATCGTGAAGTGCTTGATCGCGACGAGCATGCCGCGCGGCGCGGCGTCGGCGCGGGCCGGTGGGGGTCCAGGCGGTGCCTGCGCGAGCAGCACCGCGGCACCCTGCGCGAGGCCCTCGATCGCGCCGAGTTCCCACGGCAGCGCGCCGGGCCCGGTCGGCTCATTGCCCGCGACCTCGACGGCCGACGCGCTGGCCGCGGCGATGCGATGCAGGCGCAGCATCGGTGGCCGGTGGGGCACGGCAGCGAGGATGGCCGGGTCGACGGGCGGGCTCACCACCGCATCGGAACGCGCCGCCACCCGGCGCGCAAGCGTGCGCGCGGGGCGCCGGCGCGGCACGATGGCCGCATGCCGACCGACGTCGCCGCCCACCTCAGCGAGGTCGTGTTCGCCGCGGACGCAGCGACGCTGCGTGCGGTGTTGCGCGTGCCCGCCGCGCACGCCACGCTCGCGGGCCACTTCCCGGGGGCGCCGCTCGTGCCCGGCGTGCTGCTCGTCGACGCCGTGCGCGGCGCGTGCGAACGCGCGCTCGCACAGTCGTTGTCGATCGTCGAGGTGGAGGACGTGCGGTTCTTCCGCCCCGTCGCGCCCGACGAGGCCATCGTGCTGTCGGCTCGTCTGCAGCGCACCGACGGTGGCTGCTCCGTCGACGCCGAGTGGCAGGGCACTTCGGGGCGTTGTGCCACGGTGCGCGTGCGCCTCGTCGAGGTGGCGGCGACGCACGGCGGGCTGCACCCTTGAGCGGGGTCGCGCGCCGCGCGACACTGCGCGGCATGCCGCGTGTGTCGTTCCCGCAGGTCCTGCAGCGCCATGTCGCGTGTCCGCCCGTCGACGTCGACGGGCGCACTGTGAAGGAAGCGCTCGACGCGGCCTTCGCCGTGTATCCGACCGTGCGCGGCTACCTGTTCGACGACACGGGGGCGCTGCGCCAGCACGTGACCGTGTTCGTCGACGGCCAGGTCGTGCGCGACCGCACGAAGCTCGCGCAGCGCGTCGACGCGGGCTCGCGCATCGACGTGCTGCAGGCCCTGTCGGGCGGTTGAACCGAGGCGACCACGAACCAACCATGCCGCGCCAACTCCTGATCTCGACCCGAAAAGGTCTGTTCCTCGCTGCGCAGCAGGGCGGCGCGTGGCAGCTCGGCGAACCCGAGTTCCGCGGCGTGGCCGTGTCGATGGCGCTGTTCGACCAGCGCGACGGCTCGCTGTACGCAGCGCTCGACCACGGCCACTTCGGCGCCAAGGTGCACCGGCGGCGGGGCCGCAAGTGGCAGGAACTGCCAGCACCCGTCTACCCGCAGCTGAAGAAGGGACCCGGCGGTCGCGTGCGCGTCGAGAAGGAAGGTGGGGGCCGGCCGTGGCCGCGCGCGCTGCGCCTCGTCTGGAGTCTCGAGATCGACCCGCGCACGCCGGGTGGGATCTGGTGCGGCACCATCCCGGGCGGGCTGTTCCACTCGGCCGACGCCGGCGCGTCGTGGCAATTCAACGACGGGCTGTGGAACCAGAAGGCGCGCAAGAAGTGGTTCGGCGGCGGCTACGACACGCCGGGCATCCACAGCGTGCTCGTCGACCCGCGCGCGCCCGACACCGTGACCGTCGGCATCTCGTGCGGCGGCGCGTGGCGCACGCAGGACGGCGGCCGGCGCTGGCAGAACGTCTCGCAGGGCATGCGCGCCACCTACGTGCCGCGCAGCAAGGCCGGCGACGTCGACGTGCAGGATCCGCACCGGCTCGCCCAGTGCACCGCCGATCCCGACCGCATCTGGTGCCAGCACCACAACGGCATCTTCCGTACGCAGGGCGAGGGCACGCCGTGGCGCGAGGTCAAGGCGAAGGCGCCGAGCCGCTTCGGCTTCGCGGTCGCCGCGCACCCGCGCGACCCCGACACGGCGTGGTTCGTGCCGGCCGAGAAGGACGAATGCCGCGTGCCGGTCGGCGGCAGCGTCGTCGTGCTGCGCACGCAGGACGGCGGCCGTTCGTTCGACGTGTTGCGCGAGGGGCTGCCGCAGCAGCACGCCTACGACCTCGTGTGGCGCCACGGACTCGACGTCACGGCCGACGGTCGCGGCCTCGCGATGGGTTCGACGTCGGGCCGGCTGTGGCTCAGCGAGGATGGCGGCGATCGCTGGCGCGAGTTCGCGGCCAACCTGCCGCCGATCCACGCCGTGCGCTGGGTCGAGTCGTGAGTGCGCGCGCGGCGCTGCGCGCGGTGGTCTGCGCCGGGGTGCTGGCGGGCTGCACGGCGGTGCGCGACGACGGCCGGCGCACGCTGCACTGGCTCGATGCGTCGCTGACGCCGTCGTCCGAGACCGCGCGCAACCTGCTGCTGCCGGTCGCCGTGCCGGTCGGCTTCGGCGGGCTCTTGAGCGACACGCTGCTCGTCAATCCGTGGTGCGCCATCGACGACGCGTGGGGCGACACGTGCGAGCTGCTGTGGACGCCGCACGAGGAGTCGGCGCTGCGTCGAGTGCTGTTCGCGCCGGTCGCGGCGCTGGCCACGCCGTTCGTGTTCGGCGGCGATTGGCTGGGTCGCTGCTGCCTGCCGTTGCCCCCGCGCCGCGAGGAGTCGCGATGAGCCGCTGCCACCGCACGGCCGCCGTGGTGCTGCTCGCCTCGCTGTCGGGCTGCGCGTGGGCGCGCCGCGAGAACCGGCCGGTCTGGACGGCGTTCGAAGAGCACCTCGTGCCCGAGTCGCCGGCCGGGTTCGCCATCGCGCTGCCGCTCACGGTGCCGCTCGGGCTGCTGGCGATCGTCACCGACACGTTCGTGGCGCACCCGCTGCAGGTCGTCGACGACGCCTGGCGGGACAGTGCCGACCTCTGGCGCGGGTTCGACTTCGAGAAGGCCTACTACACGGGTGCGGGCACGATGCCGCTGCGCGCCGTCGCGACGCCGGTGGTCTTCGTCGGTTCGTTCCTCGGCCGCAGCTGCTTCGACGTGCGCGACACGGAGGACGTCGAACGCGATCGCCTCGCCGAACTGGCCAAGGCGCGCGCCGACACGCTGGCGTGGCTGCAGCGCATCGCCGGCGGCGAGGACGCGCGCCTCGCGGGCCGGCCGCCGTCGTCGTTCGATGCGGAGCTGCAGGCGGCGCTCGCGCTGGCCATCGGCCGCGGTTCGGCGCTCGGGCGGCTCAGGGTGTACGAACGGGCGGCGACGTCGTTCGCCGGGGCGGTGGACTGGCAACTCGCGCTCGGCGATCCATCGGCGGTCGTGCGCTACCGGGTGCTGCAGATCCTGCCCGGCGGTGCGGACGTGCCCGACGCGACATGGCAGCGGCTGCGCGAGGATCCCGACGAGGCGGTGCGCGCGCTGGCGGCCCGCGGCCCGCCGAAGTAGGCCGGGTCGGTCCGAAGAACCCGAAGAACCCGAGCCCGCGTTTGTCGCGGCGGGCGGCGGTCGGTAGCATGGCACGGCAGTGCCGGGAGGAGACGCATGCCTCACTTCGCCAGATCGCTGTTCGTCCGAGATCGCTGCCACGACGACTGCTGTGCCGGACCGCGCGCCCGTCCGGGCGCGTGCTCCGCGCGGCCCGATCGCGGCTGAGCCGGACTGCCCGCGCGCGGGCGTTCGCGACGCCACGGCGCGGTCGTAGGCACTACCCGGACAGGGACGAAGCACGCGGTCCGCCCGCGACGTCCGTGGAGAAGACTTCGACGATGCACGAGATTCCGATCACCGAGAACGAGGCCGGCATGCGGCTCGACCGCTACCTGCGCAAGCTGCTGCGCACGGTGCCGCTGGCCGCCATCTTCCGGCAGGTGCGCCAGGGCGACTTCAAGGTCGACGGCAAACGCGTCGAACCCCACCTGCGGCTCGCCGCGGGCATGAAGGTGCAGCTCAAGCTGCGACCCGCCGACATCGAAGCGCTGCGCGCGGCCGCGCCGCGGCCGCGGCCTCGGGCCGCCGTGGGACCGGGCCAGACGACGGCGTCGATGCCGCGCGTCGTCTACCAGGACGAACAGGTGCTCGTGGTCTGCAAGCCCGCGGGCCTCGCCGTGCACGCGGGCTCGGGCCAGCGCGACACGCTCGTCACCTGGATCGCGAGCCAGCGCGTCGGCGTGCGCACGGCGACGTTCGCACCGGCGCCGGCGCACCGGCTCGATCGCGGCACCTCGGGCCTGCTCGCGATCGGGTTGACGCCCGACGCGCTGCGCGCGCTGACGGCCGCGTTCCGCGCCAATCAGGTGCAGAAGGTCTACGCGGCGGTCGTACACGGCGAAATGGAACGCGAGCACGGCAGCGTCGTCGCGCCGCTGTGGCAGGACGCTTCGGCCGACAGCCGCGACGCCAAGGTCCGCGTCGATCCGCGCGGCAGTCCGGCGCGCACCGACTACGAGGTGCTCAAGCGCGGGCGCCACATGACGCTGCTGCGCGTCGTGCCGTACTCGGGCCGCCAGCACCAGATCCGCGCCCATCTCGCGCACATGGGTCATGCGATCGTCGGCGACCATCGCTACGGTTCGGTCGCCGACGTCGGGCCCGGCTTCCTGCTGCACGCGACCGACCTGACGTTCCCGCATCCGCGCACCGGCAAGCCGCTGCACTGCAGCGACCCCGTGCCCGCCGACTTCAGCCGGCTGCTCGATCCCGAGTGAGTCGCGCCGCGGCCCGGATCAGCGCGGCAGCGCCGTGCGGTCCGGCCGCTCGACCTGCTGCGCCAGCATGTGGCCGAGGTCGGGCCGCGCGCCGCGCGCGTGCAGCGCGAGCGCCAGTGCCGCGCGCAGGTCGAGTGCACAGCCGGCCGCGCGGCGCGCTTCGTAGGCGGCCCGGTAGTCGCAGGGCAGGCGCTGGCGCCAGTTGTCGCGGTGCACGATGCCGGCGCGGTTGAACGGTTGCGACGCGCCGAACAGGTCGGTCCAGTAGACGAACACGCGGCCGGCCGGACCGAGGAACAGGTCGGCGAGCATCGCGTGGCACAGCGCGCTGGGCGAGGCGCAGAAGCGCGCGGCCGCGGCGGCGCGGGCGCGGACATCGGGCTCGAGGCGCTCGGCGAGCCAGGCTGCGCGCGCCGCCGCACGGCCTTCGCGCAGCCAGCGCTCGGCCAACGCGAAGATCGGCGGCGTGTCGTGGTTGCCGAGCATGACCCAGTCCTGGCGCCCGGCGCGGTCGGTGCGGTAGACGTCGCCGGGATCGGCGGGGTTCGCCTTCTGCGTGACGACGAAGCGGCCGAGCCCGGCCCGGTCGAGCACGGCGCGCAGCGGCATCGGGCACGTGCTCAGCACCTCGGCGGCGAGGTCGCCGCCGCCGTGTTCGTGCACCGTGCGCACGACGACGTCGAACAGCCGCGCGTAGCGCGCGACCTGCGCGCCGTCGAGCCGGCGAACCCACGCGTCGGCGTGGCGCTCGACCGCGGGATCGAGGTCCTCGACCCGCGCGATCGCCCAGCGGCGCAAGGCCGCATCGTCGCGGTCGGGCGACTCGAACGCGCGCGTGCCGGCGCGCACCGCGGCCGCCGGGTCGGGCTGCCCGGCGGCGTAGATCCACGGGCAGACGAGCCCGTGTGGATGATCGATGCGCAGCCCGTCGTGGCCGCGCAGCAGCCAGCGCAGCTGCAGCAGGAACGCGGCCCGCGCGGGACTGTCGGCGTCGTCGAGCTGGTCGGGATCGAGCAGCGCATAGCCCCACGGCTGGCCCTTCGGGTTGGTGCGGCTCGGCGGCGCGCCCATGAGCCAGCCGCGCGCGAACAGCTGCGGCCGCAGGAACCGGTCGCGCACCGACCAGCCGATCTGCAGATCGCCGAGCACGCGCAGGCCGCGCGCGTGCGCCGCCGCGCGCAGGGCCCGGGCCTGGTGGTCGAGCAGCCATTGGGCGAACACGGCGGCTTCGATCGGCTCTTCGAGGTTCATCGCGACGAGGCGGCGACGTTCCGCGGCGGCGGGACCCGGTTCGAACAGCGAACGGATCGCGGGGTCGAGCCGGGCCGGATCGTCGCAGCGCGTGCGGGCGGCCAGCACTTCGTAGATGGCGTCGAGTTCGACCCAGTCGCGGGCCTCGGCGCGGAACGTGCGGAACGCGCGCACCGCGGCATGGTCGGCGCGCAGCTGCCGGAACCGATCGTGCGCGAGCTCGAGCAGGGGCGTGACGATGCGGCGCGCGCGGCGAGGTTCGGCGACGTCGCCGCGCGCGGGAGTGGCCGCCACGGCGCGTTCGATCTCGTCGGCCCGCAGCAGCGCACCGCCGTCGGCTCGCGTCAGCGCCAGCACGTCGAGGCGCAGCACGTTGCGCGCGAACACCGAACCGTCGTACGGACTCGGGTTGCCGTCGGTGATCTGGCCGCCGGGTCCGAGCTGCAGCGTGTCGAAGCCGAGCCCGCGCACGAACTCGAGCAGCGGCGCGCCCGCGGCGTGGGGCGAGCCGTGGCCGCAGTCGGGCGCGGCGGCGGGAAACGCACTCTCGTGCACGCCGAGCACGAGCCGCTCGATGCCGAGTGCGTCGAGGGCCTCGGCGACGGCGGCGGTGGCGCTGGGTTCGCTGGGCACCGCGGGACCTTATCCGCCCGCGGTGCTGCGCGCGGCTGTTGCATGCCGGATGATGCGCGGCGGGCCGCCGCCGGATACACAGCAAGCCATGGCCCACAAGGCAGCATCCTCCGAGCGGGAGCGACTGACGGCGAACGCGAGCCGCCAACAGAACTGGCAGCGCTTCGGTCCCTACCTCAGCGAGCGCCAATGGGGCACCGTGCGCGAGGACTACTCGGCCGATGGCAACTGCTGGGGCTACCTGCCGCACGACCATGCGCGGAGCCGGGCCTACCGATGGGGCGAGGACGGCCTGCTCGGCATCACCGATCGCCAATGCCGGCTCTGCTTCGCGTTCGCGCTGTGGAACGGCGCCGATGCGTTCCTCAAGGAGCGCCTGTTCGGGCTCGGCGGACCCGAAGGCAACCACGGCGAGGACGTCAAGGAGGAGTACTTCTACCTCGACGCGCTGCCGACCGCGGCCTTCTTGCAGGCGCTCTACAAGTACCCGCAGGCCGCCTTCCCGTATGAACGGCTCGTCGCCGAGAACAAGGCGCGCGGCCGCGACCAACCGGAGTTCGAACTCGCCGACACGGGCGCGTTCGAGCACGGTCGCTACTTCGACGTGCTGGTCACCTACGCCAAGGCCGACGCCGACGACCTGATCGTGCAGCTCACGGTGCACAACCGCGGGCCGGACGCCGCGGTCGTGCACGTGCTGCCGCAGCTGTGGTTCCGCAACACGTGGGCGTGGGGGCGCAGCGGCGAGGGCTATTGGCCGCGCGGCGTCATCGTCGCCGACGGCGACCGCCGCTTCGTCGCCAACGGCGCCGACCTGCCGTCGTATGCCCTCGAGCTCGACGAGCCCGCCGGCGGCAAGTGCCGCGGCGTGCTCGCCACCGAGAACGAGACCAACATGCGGCGCCTGTTCGGCAGCGGCGATCCGTTGGCCTTCGTCAAGGACGCGTTCCACGAGTGTGTCGTGAAGGGCAACACGATCGCGGTCAATCCGGCGCGCACGGGCAGCAAGGTCGCGTGGCACTGTGTCTACGAGATCCCGGCCGGAGCGTCGATCGAAATGCGCCTGCGCCTGCGGCCCTCGGCGCAGCACGGGGCGCCGTTCGGCCGCCACTTCGACGAGGTGCTCGCCGCGCGGCGCGCCGACGCCGATGCGTTCTACGGCGAGATCCTCGGCGCCGGCGCCGACGCCGAGGCGGCGGCCATCCAGCGGCAGGCCTACGCGGGGCTGGTCTGGAGCAAGCAGTTCTACCACCTCGACGTGCGCACCTGGTTGGCCGGCGATCCGTCGCAGCCGCCGCCGCCCAAACAGCGCCGCCAGGGGCGCAACGCCGACTTCGCGCACCTGTACAACCGCGACGTCATCTCGATGCCGGACAAGTGGGAGTACCCGTGGTACGCGGCGTGGGACCTCGCCTTCCACATGATCCCGTTCGCCACGATCGACCCGGCCTTCGCCAAGCAGCAGCTGCTGCTGTTGCTGCGCGAGTGGTACATGGCGCCCAACGGGCAGATCCCCGCCTACGAGTTCGCCTTCGGCGACGTCAATCCGCCCGTGCACGCGTGGGCCTGCTGGCGCGTCTACAAGATGACCGGCACGCGCGGCCAGCGCGACCACATGTTCCTGCAGCGCGCGTTCCACAAGCTGCTGCTCAACTTCACGTGGTGGGTCAACCGCAAGGACCTGCACGGCAAGCACGTGTTCGGCGGCGGCTTCCTCGGGCTCGACAACATCGGCGTGTTCGATCGCAGCCAGCCGCTGCCGACCGGCGGCCAGCTCGAGCAGGCCGACGGCACGGCGTGGATGGCGTTCTACTGCGCGACGATGCTCAGCATCGCGATCGAGCTCGCCTGCCACGACCCGGCCTACGAGGACGTGGCGTCGAAGTTCTTCGAACACTTCGTCGCGATCACGCACGCCATGAACACGCTCGGCGGCACCGGGCTGTGGGACGAGGCGGACGGCTTCTACTACGACCAGATCCACTTCGGCGAACGCAGCGAACGGCTGCGCATCCGCTCGCTGGTCGGACTGATCCCGCTCTGCGCCGTCGAGGTGCTGCCGCTGTCGACGATCCGCCGGCTGCCTGGGTTCGAGAAGCGCCTGCGCTGGTTCCTCGCCAACGAGCGCGACCTCGCGTCGCACGTCAGCTTCGGCGGCGACGGCGAGCAGGCTTCGGTGCTGCTCGCGATCCCGTCGCGCCCGCAGCTCGAACGTGTGCTCGCCTATGTGCTCGACGAACGCGAGTTCCTGTCACCGCACGGCCTGCGCTCGCTGTCGGCGGTGCACCGCGAGAAGCCGTTCGTGCTCGAGTTCGACTCGCAGAGCTATCGCGTCGACTACTCGCCCGGCGAGAGCACGACGCAGATGTTCGGCGGCAACAGCAACTGGCGCGGACCGGTCTGGATGCCGCTCAACTACCTCATCATCGAGGCGCTCGAGCGCTACGGCCGCTACTACGGCGACGCCCTGCAGGTCGAGTGCCCGAAGGGCTCGGGCCGCATGTGCACGCTGCAGCAGGTCGCCGACGAGTTCGCGGCGCGCCTGACGCGCCTGTTCCGGCGCGGAGCCGACGGCCAGCGGCCGTTCGCGGGCGGCGACCGGCGCTTCGCCGAGGACCCGCACTGGCGCGACCTCGTGCTGTTCCACGAGTACTTCCACGGCGACACGGGTCGCGGCTGCGGCGCGTCGCACCAGACGGGCTGGACCGCGCTCGTGGCGCGCTGCTTCGGCGAGCCTCGCGCCGCGCCGCCGCCGGGGGCTTGAGTGGCCCGCATGGAGACGTCGCAGCGGGCTGGATGGTCCGTCGTTCGATGGCGGCTGCCCGCGTTGCGACGGCTCCCCGAGAGATTGAGCCACGCCGCCTCTCGGGCGGGTTGGCTCACCGGAAGTGGATCTCGAGGCCCGGTGTGGCCAGGAAGCCGCTCGGCTCGGTCGGGTCGAGGCAGAAGGACTGCGTCGTCGCGTCCCACACGCCGAGTCCGGCCGGCACCGCCACGGGCAGGCTGAACTGACCGAGCGTCACCGGCAGCAGTCCGGTCGTGCTGATCAGCGTCGCGAGGCGCAGCACGCAGCCGTTCGGCAGCAGCTCCGTCGTGCCGCGGCCGACGCCGAGCGCGACGATCGCGAAGCTCGTCGCCGGCATGTGGTCGCCCTGCAGCACCACGGTGTTGCCGCCCATCGGGCAGCCGTCGAGGTGCAGCGCCGGCGTCAGGCCGGTGCTGCCCGCGCAGCCGAAGCCGAACGTCTCGCTCGAGCCGGCGCAGGCGCGGGCCTGCACGGTGATGCTGACCGTGCCGAGGTTGCTGTTGCTCCTGGTGTCGCCGGCGGCATAGGTGAAGGAGTCGGGGCCGACGTAGTCGTCCCAGGCCCGGTAGGTCGCGTGCGTGCCGTCGAACGCGACGGCGCCGTGTCGCGGCTGCTCGACGATGCGCAGCGTCAGCGTGTCGCCGGCATTGGGATCGGCGGCGGCGAGCGTCAGCAGCAGCGGCGTGTCGGTCGGCGTCGCCTCGGTGCGGTTCTGCACCGAAGGCGGCGTGTTGGGCGACGCATTCTCGCTCGACGGGCCATTGTGGCAGTCGTAGCAGCCGACTTCGTAGCCGCGCCAGAACGTCTTGGTGCCGAACTGCGTGGTGATCGTGCGGTCACCCTGCGAACGCGAAAGCACCGTGCCGCGGTAGCTCGTGCCGTGGCACACGCGGCACGTGGCCGTGCCCTGCTGCTCGGCGATGTCCTGGTGCTTGCCGACCCACGAGCTGCCGGTCGGGTGCATGCCGTGCGGGCCGATGAGCTGGTTGTCCTGCAGGTTGCTGTGGCAGGTGCTGCACTCGACGATGGTGCCCTTGTGGCCCTGCGCCGCGATGCTCTGCACGTTGTCGTTGTCCTCGTTGGCCGGCCAGATCGCGTGCGGCGAGCCGTGGCACGCCGAGCACTCGAGCTCGCCGTGGCCGGTCGAGAAGCGATACAGCGAGAAGCCCGTCTGCGGCGCATCGGGATCGGTGGCGAAGCGTTGGTTCGTGGTGGTGCGCAGGTGGCCCGGCGCATCGAACGCGTGGTCGAAGCGGATCGCGCCCGCGTTCTGCACCGCGTCGCCGGTGTGGCAGTTCTGGCAGTTGGGCTCCTCGAGCCAGCCGACGCGCGCGGGGTTGCCGACGGCGCTCATGCTGCCGTGGCAGTCCTGGCAGGCCATCATCGGCTCGCCGTCGCCACCGATGGCCTTGCCCATGGCGCCGCGCAGGCAGCGCGTGCGCGCGCCGGGATGGCACGTGTAGCACGAGGTGCGGTCCATGACGTCGTCGAGGCGGCGGCCGTCGGCGAGCCGGGCCTGCGCGTGCAGCGTGTGCATCGCGCCCGTCATCGTCTGCACGCCGGGTTGGCCCGCGGCGCCGAGTGCGTTGCTGCCGTGGCAGCGTGCGCACAGCACGGGTGTGCCCAGGTTCACGGCCGTGTAGTAGAGGCCGTTGCTCGAGTAGCCGACCGCCTGCAGCGAGGTCGCGTAGACGGCGGTGCCGAGCTGGCGATCGTCGTGCAGCTTCAGGATGTTGAGCCGGTCGTCGGTGGCGGAGGGGCCGAACACCCAGCCGTTCGTCGGCCGCGCCGCGGGGTTGCCGCCCGAGCCGTGGCAGCCCACGCAGGCCACTTCGGCCGAGACGGGCACGACCGCGTCGGTCGTCGCGACGACCTGGCCCGAACCGTTGCGCGCGACGAGCCGCATCAACGGGTAGGGGTTGAGCGCCATCGTGTCGTCGTAGGGCGTGACGGGCACGCCTTCAGCGATGTAGTTGGACAACGCGGCATGGAACGCCATCGCGCGCGGCGTGTTGGCGGCGCCTGGCATCTGGAAGCCCGCGAGGCCCGTGTCGGGTGGCAGCGAGACGCCGAACAGCGCCTGCACGTGCTGCCAGAAGTCCGTCTTGCCGATCGACGTCGTGTTGATCGAGCCGTGCGCGTCCGCGGTGGCCTGGTAGGTGACCGTGTAGCTGCCGTTCGTGACGAGGTGGCCGCCGATGACGATCTGGGCGTGAAAGTTGTTGTAGGGTGGCAGGATCGAGAACACCGAGGTGTCGTTGTCGGTGCAGTGCATGCCGAGGTCGTTCCAGGCGAGAATGCGCGGCGGCCCCTGTGCGGCGAGCGAACCGAGAGCCAGCGTGGCGGCGCTGGCGATCCACGGGAGGAGGGCTGGGCGGATTCGGGGCATGTTCATCGTGTGCCTGGGCTGGAGAACGGGGCGTCTCGATCCACCCTACTCGTCATGCGAATGTCATCGGCTCGGGAACGAGTGCGTAGATGCGAGGCGCCCTGTCCTCTTCGTGTGCGCCCGGGCCGCCGGCGTGCCTGTGCGTCACGGGGCGCGTCGAGGATCCGGTGGGATGCGTCGGTGAGCCGCGCCGAAGCGCGGGCGCAGTACCGCGCGGCAGACTCAGCGATCGCCGGGGGCGCAGAGCACGCCCGGCAGTCCATAACCCGGCGGCCGGGTCAGCAGCACGATGCGACCCGAGTAGCCGGTCGCCACGAGTTCGTCGGTGCCGTTGCGGCCGTCGAACTCGCCGCGCGCGAGCCAGTGGCCCTTGTCGCGGTCGACGAACAGCGTCTCGACGTGCCAACCGTCGTCGCGCCTGCTGAGCAGCTCCACGCGCTTGAAGTAGCCGAACACGGCGACGGTCTCGACGTTCGGGTCCGCGTCGAACCGGCCCGCGGCGCAGCCGCGCATGCCCTGGTCGCCGACGTAGATCAGTTCGGTCTTCCACGCGCGCGCGGCGTCGCGTTCGTGGCGCCAGACGCGGCCGTCGTCGGCCACCGTGTAGGCGACCACCGCGCCCGGCGTGGCGCCGTGCTTCAGCGACAGGCGGCCCATGCCCATCGGCGCCTCGTGGACCGTGTGCCAGGTCGGCACGCCGCCGTCGAGCGTCAGCGTCTCGAACTTGCCGTGGCGGCCGACGGTCGCGATCTCGCGCGGCTTGCCCGCTTCGGCGGGCAGCAGCACCGCGTCGCGGATGCGGCCGGGCAGGTCGCCGAGCGGCTTCGTCGTCCAGCCTTCGCCCGCGGCGGTGGGCTGCAGCAGGTAGAGGCCGCCGGGATTCGTGAACGCGAGCAGCTCCGTGCCCGGAGTCTTCGGATCGAGATCGCCGCCGGCGAGCGTGTGGATCTCGCGCCCCGGAATCTGGGCGATGAGGCGCGACGAGCAGAACAGCGTCTGGTTCGTGACCTGCCAGATGTTGCCGTTCTGCGAACCCGTGTAGATCTCCGGGCCCGGCAGGCGCGCATCGAGGTCGTCGTGCACGAACCCACCGAGCCACTTGCCGTCGTGCACGGTCGTGACGGGTGTCCACTTGCCGCTGTAGGACCACAGCAGATGCAGGCGTCCGAGGTCGTCGAGCGCCGCGATCTCGGGGCACGCGAAGGCCGGGAAGGCCTGGACCTCGGCGACGGTCCAGATGCCGACCGGGCCCTGGTCGAGCACCAGTGACGCGCGCCAGCCGGACAGGGCCGGCAGGTCCACCTCGGCCTTCGACGGATCCTGCGGTGGGACGGCCGTCGGTTCGGGCGCGGGCGGCAGCGCCAGCGTCGCGGCGGGATCACCGCCGGGCTTCGGCGCGGTCGGCGCTTGCGAGAGGCACGGGCAGGACAGCAGCCCACAAGCGGCCGCGACACGCAGGAGAACGATCATGATCTGTTCGGAAGGAGTGCGAGCCGCGCGCGCCATCGACCCGGTGGGTTGGATCTACTACTCCCGCTCACCAACCGCAGAGTCTGCGCGCGATGCGAAGAAGCGCGGGAGCAGTGGATCAGTGGTCGAGGTGCAGCGCGAACGGCGCCGTGGCGAGCAACGTGTTGTGCGCCACGTCGAGCGACACACCCTGGCCGAACAACGGCAGGCCGACGAAGGCGCCGAAGGACGGCAGCACGAGGTCGAGGGTGGTGGCCATGAGGATCGACGAGGCGGGGTCGATGAGCAGCTGGTCGAGCGGCGGCGGCAGCGGGTTGCCGATGGCGGGCGAGACGAGCACGAGCGCCGGCGCCCCGGCCGATGCCAGGTGCCAGGCCAGGTGCGTGCCGGAGCCGACGAGCACGGGGCCAGACATCGTCTGGTTCACTGCGACCTGCAGCTCGGGGTCGGTGCCCGTCGAGGGCAGCAGCGTGCCCGTGCCGGCCGCGACGGGCCCGTTCGGGCTGCCGGGGCCGCCGGTCACCGTGGCACTGCCGTAGAACACCGTGGAGGTCGTCAGCACGCCGGGGCCGCCGCAAGCACCCGCGCCGCCGTCACCACCTCGGATCGTGCTCATGGTGCCGAGCGAACGGACCTGCGCCTGCCGCACGTCGAGGCCCGGCGCACCGGCCTGCGCGAGGCCGCCGTTGCCGCCGCGGATCACACACTGCGCGATCTGCGCCGTCACGCCGCGATCGAGCAGCAGGCCGGCGAGCGGGGGCTGGGCGACGAAGAGGTCGCCGGGCGCACCCTGGAACTGGCAGCGCGTGATCGAGAACGTCGAGGGGGCCGGCGACGCGACGTGGCAGGTGGCGCCATCGAAGCCCTGGCCCACGGTGCCGACGACCGAACAGTTCGCGAGCGACAGCACGAAGCCCGGCTCACCGGAGAGCAGCCGGAAGCCGCCGTCGATCTGCACGCTCTCGAACTCGATCTGGCCCACACCGAGTTCCTGGCCCGAGACGGCCAGCGGCGCGAGTGGTCCCGGCGCCACACGCAGCCGCGAGATCGAGACGTGGTAGTGCTGGTTCGGGAAGCCGAGTCCGAGGTGGATGCCCGCGACCACGACGGCGTCGACGCTCGAACCCATGCCGAGGATCGTGATCGACTTCGTCACCGAGAACGACGGGTAGACGCCGGGCTGCACGAGGATGCGGTCCCCGGGCTGCGCGGCGACGAGCGCCGCCTGGATGGTGGCGAAGGTGCCCGGAGCGCCGGTCGGGTCGACGAGCAGGTCCGTTGCGCGCACCGATGCACACAGCACGAGTGCGCACGCGAACGATGGGAACGTGGCGGCGTGGAAGTGCGATTTCATCCGAGGAACTCCAGGTCAGAGGGAGAGGATCTCGCTGCTCGTCCTGCTGCCTGGCGGCAGCGAACTCTCGAGCAACGGGATCTGGGGACCGAACATGAGGTTGAAGCCCGTCGCGTGGTAGATCGCCTTGTCGTCGGCGATCTGAAGCATGTAGACGGCCGGCAGGGACGCGTCGTGCACGAGCAGGTTGAACGCCGCGCGCCGCGCGCCGTAGCTCGGCGGCGGCACGACGGTCGGCGTGTGCCGGTCGTCGTAGATCCGCGGCGTGACCGGGAACAGCGGGATGTTCGGGTCGCGCAGCAGGAAGTGGGTCGTGAACTCGCGCGAGCCGATCCAGCCGAAGCTCGTCTCGGGCAGCAGGATCGCGTGCGCGGCCGACTGGATGTACTGGCCGAACAGCGTGAAGCTGCCGAACGCGCCCGCCGGCAGGTCGATCGGATCGAATCGCGTCGGCAGTCCGTAGGCGCGTTCGGACACCTGGTCGCCGAGCGGGATCAGCGTCTGGCAATGGTCCTGCACCTCGTCGATCGCGCGACCCGCGGGAACCTCGAGCATCTCGCTGCCGGCGATGCCCGGGTTCGGCGCGCCGGGGAAGTTGCTCGAGGTGACGAACAGGTGCCTGCCGTCGCGACTCCAGAGCGGGCGATCGGTGACCTCGGTGCCGATGCGGCCGCCGAGCGGGCCCGCCGAGCCGATCGCGCCACCGATCGTGCCGGCGCCGAGCGGATCCAGCGGCGTGTAGAGGATGTTCAGGCGTTCGCTGCCGCCCGCGGGCGACGGCCACCAGAACGGATCGCCGCCGGTCAGGAACGCGATGCGCGTGCCGAACACCGCGACCTCCTCGAAGGGCTCGCCCGCCGCCGGCAGCGTGAGCGGGATGGCGAACGTCGGCTCGTTGGGCACGCCGAAGCCGATGACGCCGACGCCGGCCGGCTTGGTGAAGAACGTGCCCGGGTCCTTCTCGCGCAGCAGGAACGCGACGTAGGCGATGCCCGCGACCTGCACGACACCGGGGTCGTGGAAGCCGGCGGCCGGCACGTAGGGCTTCGGCGGATTCGTGTTGGGCACGTTGCCGACGGCGGTCGTCACCGGCGCGCCCGTCAGATCGAACGAGAGGATCGCGGCGTCGAGCGGCCGGTTGTCGGGGCCGAAGTCCGAGGTGATCACCGCGCAGTGTGGTGCCGTGCCGCGCGTGAACAGCGCGATGTTGCCAGCGGGCGAGCGCGGGGCCGTCGCGAGGAAGGCGACCGGCGCCAACGGTGTCGGCAGCGCGCCGACGGCGAGGATCTGCACGCCGGCGGCGGTCGCGACGAGCACGTGCGATTCGTTGGCCGTGGCGACGATGCGTGTGACGCCCGCGGCGGGGATCCCGGGCACCGTCAGCGAGAAGCGCACCGGCGCGACGCCCGGCAGCGAGTAGTCGTAGAGGTCGACCGCGGTGTTGCCGAGCCCATCGTCGGCGGCCGCGAGCGCGTAGTGGTGCGCACCGAGCAACAGCACGTCGTACGCGGACGGCGCGGTGGTCGGCAGGTGCGAAACGAGCAGGCCGCTGCGGAAGTCGAAGAACGACAGCCCGCCGTTCGTCGCCTGGCTGCCGGTCGGGATCGCCAGGCACAGGTTCGTGCGATCGAACGCGATCTCGGTCTCGAGCGCCGCCATGTGGCGACGGCGGTGGAGCCAGCGCGAAGGAGGCGCTGGCAGCGCGAACGTCAGGAACGCACCCAACGGCGACGACGCGTACAGCGAGGACGTGCCGGCCGGCGTCGTCACGACGTACGCGTCGAGGCCGAGGCTGCCGGAGCGTGGGATCTCCTGGGCGATCGCGGAGGTGAGAAGGAGCGCGACGGCGAGCGGCTGCTTGGTCATGGGGAGTCTCGAAGGCGGTGGTCAGGACGAGAGGCCACGAGCGCGGTTGCAACAGCCATGCCCCTGTTCGCAGCGGCACCGCGTCCGGGTTCGCGTTCCACACCACCGATCGCCTGTCCGCGATCGTCCGAGCCCGCGCGCGCATCGGCATCGGCGCACGTGGCGTCGCACGACGTTCTGACGGCGAGCGCACCGCGCGGCACGCTTCTTCCGTTCCGCGCGCCACACGCGGTGTCACAGCGCTGCGACGGCGCGCGTTCAGCGCACCTGCGCCACGCGGCGCAGCTTCGTGAGATCGACGCGATAGATGTCGGGCCCGAGCTCGATGCCGTCGATCGACACCGAGCGCACCGCGAGGTGGTGGGGCGAGTAGAGGGGCACCATGAGGGCCTCCTGGTCCATGCGGGCCTGGATCTGTGCGTAGACGGGCACACACTCGAGTTCGTCGGGGATCGTCAGCGTCTGCGCGACGAGTGCGCGCAGCACGGGGTCGACGCCGTTCTCGGGCCGCGGTTCGTCCTCGTTGTGGTTCTCGAGCGGTCCCCAACGCGACACCAGGGACAGCTGCGGGTCGTAGGGTGCGCCGTGCGTGATCTCGATGCAGAGGTCGGCGGTCTCGGCGACGCGGCGCACCTCGCGGTTCGCGGCGGCGCGCACCGGGCCCGACTCGAGCGTCAGCGGCGCGATCGTGCCACCCGTGTGCATCGAGGCGGTTGCTTCGGTGCGCGCGTCGAGCTTCACGACCTCGACATCGAAGCCGTGCGGGGCGAGCTGTGCCGCGACGGCGTGCGCGACGCGCAGCGCGCGCGTGTTCAGCCGCGCGGCCGCGATGCGCAGCGCAACACGCGGTGTGCCTGGTCCGGGGTCGGCCGGCGGTGGCGGCAGCGGGCGTCGCGGCCAGAACAGGATCGACGGCGCTGCCCACGCCGTGCACGGTTCGGCGCGCCCACCCTCGAGTTCCGCGATCAGCGCCCCGCGATCGATCGCACCGGCGATGCGGCGCCGGATCGCGACGTCGGCGGTCGGGCCATCGAGCAGACGGAACGAGACGTAGACGACCGAGGACCCCGGTGACGCCTGCACGACGAACCGCGGGTCCTTCGCGAATTCGTCGAGCCGGCGGGCCGGCAGGTCCTCGTCCCAGCCGCTGAGGAAGGCATCGAGCCGGCCCGCGGCGAGTTCGTCGAGCGGCGCTTCGTTGCGGCCGGGGTCGAGGTTGCTGCGCGGGAACGCGTGGATCTCGACGATCGGTCCGCCCGGTTCGCTGCGTTGCAGCCGCCAGCAGCCGGCCTCGGTGGTGCCCAGGAAGTGGAACGCGCCGCTGCCGAGCGGGCGCTGGAACTCGCCTTCCCAGTCGCGCGCGGCCGGTGCGACGATGGCGCACGGGTTGATCGCCGCGAGGTCGCCGAGCAGCGGGTACGGTTCGTCGAGTCGCACGACGAACGTGCTCGCCGATTCGACGGCGACCTCGGCGATGTGCTGGTTCGCGGGCAGCCAGTCGTGCTCCGGCAGGCCGACCCAGCGTTGGAAGTGCGCCTTGACGGCCTGTGCCGTGACCGGCGTGCCGTCCTGGAACGTCGCGCCGGGCCGCAGCGTGAACCGGAACGACTTGCCGTGCTCGCCGATCTGCCAGTTCGCGAGGCTCGGCACGATGCGCCCGTCGGGGCCGCGGCGCACGAGCGTCTCGTAGATCAGCGTCTTCGTCTCGAAGCCACCGAGGTAGCGCAGCGGCGTCAGCCGATCCGCGGCGCCGGACCGGGCGCGCAGGGCGATCCGGATCGGTGGTGTTTCGGCTGCCGCCGGGTCACCTTGCGCCGCGGCGGGATCGCAGGCGAGGGCCAGCAGCAGGAGCGGGGGCATTGTTGCCAGCAGTGGATCGATGCACATCGTGCATGGCGTCGAGCAAGCCGCGTGCCGGTGGGCGTCGAGTGCGTCGCTCGCGCGGCGCCCGATCCGGCGCGGCTCAGCGGGCGCCGCGGTTGCCGTTCTCGCGCTGCGCCTGCTGCTCGAGCTGTTGCTGCAGCCGCCCTTCGACCTGGGCGATCGCCGCCGCCACCGCGGCCGGATCGACGGGCACGCGCACCGGCGCATACGAGCTGCCGTCGGTGTGCAGTTCGTACGTGCCGAGCGGGATCGACGCCTGCGGCGTGCGTTCGCTGTCGGTGGCGTGCAGGCGCAGCACGACCTGGTAGCGGCCGTCGTGCATGAGCGGCACCTCGACGACGTCGCCGTGGCCGAGCCATGCGCCGCTGCTCTTGCCGAGGTCCCAGCGCGCGAACGAGAAGCGGTCGCCCGAACGCTGGTCGACGCCGATCAGCGACTGCGGGTGGCCGGTGTCGCCCTCCATGATCACGGAGATGCGCACGGCCCGCGTCGGTCCACACAGCGCGCGGGCGCCGGGCAGCTCGATCAGGGCCGGGGACAGCTGCGGCATGTAGACGTCGTGGTCGCCGGGGCCGAACGTGAGCTGCTGCGGCGCGCAGCCCGGCGCGAACGCGACGATGTCGAGCATCGCGCTGCCCGAGACGAGTTCGGCGCGACCGCGCTGCCAGCGGAAGCCCGCCTCCGACACGCTGCCGTCAAAGGCGCGCAGGCGGGCCAGGATCGGGCTGTTGATCGCGAGCGGCTGCCCCGCGGCGTCGACGGCGCGCAGGCGGTGGCGGAACACGGACTGCGTCAGGTCGAGCTGGTCGAGCCGCGCATCGTGCGTCTCGCCGGGCTGCACGAACACGTCGGGCACCACGAGCACGGGGTCGCGCAGGTTGCGCACCGTCACCACCGCGTCGTAGCGCCCCGCGTGCAGCGGCTGCACGACGAAGCGCCCGCCGCGCCGCCGTTGCAGCTCGATCTGGCGCGTGTTGGCCTCGCGTTCCGTCTCGTCGAACGGGCGCAGCGCCAGCGAGACGCTGCCGTCGGCGATCCAGGTCGGCAGCACGGCGCGGCCGCGCAGCACGCCGTTGCGCTCGATGCGGATGCGCACTTGCTGGCCCTGCGTCTGCAGCGGCACGCTGGCGGCGAAGTGCTGGCCCGTGTCGGCCTCGACGCGCAGCGTGCCGGGCGGCATGCGGCCGGCCAGCACGAAGCTGCCGTCGGCCGCGGTGCGCGTGGCGAGCTGCGGCAGGTTGCGCCACGACTCGCGTTCGCGGTTGCGTTCGCGGTGCACCTCGCGCTGCTGCACGCGGACCTGTGCGTCGGCCACCGGTTCGCCGCGGTCGTCGGCGACCGTGCCGGCGACGAGCGGTGGCAGTTCGGCGAGCACGAGCGTGCCGAGCTCGTGGCGCGCGCCGCCGACGAGTGCTTGCACGTAGGCGCGGGCGCCCAGTTCGCGCGGCAGTGCGGTGGCGTCGCCGGCAGCGGCCGGCACGGTCTGGCGCAGTTCGAGCCAGTACTCGGTCGCGTCGTCGCGCGCGGCGAGCACGAGATCGAACCGGCCGTCGCCGATCGTGTGCACCGTGATGCCGAGCACGTCGCGGTCGGCGCGCCACAGGTCGGCCGGCAGGTTGGTGTTGGCGACCGGGCTGCCGTCGGCCCAGTGCAGGCGGCCGGCGAGCACGAGCTGGTGCGGCGCGAGCGGCAGATCGACGGCGACCGTCCCGCCGGCGCGACCGGGGCCCGCGGCGACTTCCGCCATGCGGCGATCGCCCTGGAAGCGCGCGTAGAAGTGCAGCTGCGTGCCGGCGCCGATCGCGGACAGGTGCACGGGGTCGGCGCCGACGGGTTTGGCCTGGTGCCGGCTCAGGAGCGTCTTCGCGATCGCGAACGGTTCGCTCGGCTCGGCGGCGCCGTCGACCGTGCAGGCGATGTAGGCGGGACTCAGGAGCGGTGTGCCGCGGTGGTCGGTCAGGCGCACGTCGACGCTGCCCAACGACGGCACGACGAGGCGCACGGGCTCCGCCGCCGCGGGCCGGCCTTCGAACGGCGCGACGACGGGCTCCGGACACGGCGCGAGCAGCACCGCGGCGAACGCCTCGGCGCCGTCCGGCCCGCGCGGCGACTGGCGCAGCAGCTGGAAGTGGCGCACGATGGCGCGGCCGTCGGCGCCCGTCGGGCCCTGCCAGATCGTGTTCGCATCGCCGCGACCGCGGTGTTGCAGCAGCGCCACGGGCAGGCCGGCGCCGGGCCGCTGCTCGGCGTCTTCGGCCAGCACGGTCACGGTCTCGTCGCCCTGCAGTTCGAGCGTGACGGTGCGCGGGCCGGGCGGCACGACGCCGAACGCGAACTCGCCGTCGCACACCGCGGCGACCAGCCACGGCGTGCGCGTCGCGGGCAGCCGGGCCGTGCCCTCGGCATCGGTCGCCGTGCGCTGGCCCCACGCGGCGGGCCACTCGAAGCGGCTCGCCGGGGTGCGCGGTTCGCGCAGGTGCTGCTCGGCGACCGGTTCGGTCACGAAGTAGACCGTGGCGTCGGCGACCGGTGCTGGGGGGTCGCCGCGCACGACGCGCACGTGCGGCGCGGCGCGCAGTTCGGCCTCGGGCAGCACCAGTCTGCGGTCGCTCGATTCGCCGCCGGGTTCGGCCGGCGCGGCGTCGGCGTCCGCCTCGGCATCGGGCCAGGGCACGGACGCGGTGGCGTTGGTCGCCTCACCGGCGTCGCGGCCCGCGTCGGCAGGTGCATCGATGGGGGCCGGCGGTGCGGGGTCGCCGTCGCTCCAGAGCAGGCTGCCCCCGGCGAGCAGGGCCACGATCCCGACCACCACGAGCACCGGCACCCAACGCATCGGCCCAGTTCTACGGCCAGGCCCGCGGCGCGCGAAGCGCGACGACGTCCCAAGGGCGTGTTTCCTCGGTCCCGCCGGCGCGTGCGGCCGGGTGGACCCGCGCCGCGCCGCGCCGCGAGCGGGGCGGAAGCCGGTCAGGTTCGTGGCGTGGAAGTGCCGATGAGGTGGGGGAAGAGCGGGGCGGTGCATTGCTCCGCGCGCCCGGTCTTCTACGATGCGGCCTCGATACACTTTGCGAGGCAAACCACGAACGTGACGACCGACGAACCCGACTTCCCGGCCTGGCTGCGAGGCATGCTGCTGCTGATGCTGGGCTGCCTCTCCGCCTGCGGCACGTTCGAGGAGAAGCGCATCCGCGAGCTCTTGAACGAGAAGGGGTTCGGTGCGCGCGCCACGGGCGACGCGACGCGCGAGAACTACCTCGGCGGCCTCGACACGGTGCAGTTCCTGGTGCCGCCCGAGGCGCTGCTGATCCCGGGCGCCGAACGCCTCGCCGCGCTCAGCGTCGCGCAGCCGGTCAGCATCGACGGCACGATCTTCGTGCCGTACGTCGGCCCGGTCTACGCGCTCGGCAAGACCGAGGTCGAACTCGCGACGCTCGTGCGCCAGCAGTTGCGCACCGTGTTCAAGCCCGACATCGACCTGCAGGCGCGCATCGTGACCTCGAACAAGCGCTTCTACGCGATCGGCGAAGTGCTGCGCAAGGGACCGATCCTGATGACGCCCGACCTGACGTTGATCGACGCGATCTTCCTGACGGGCTGGACGAACCTGGCCAACCTGGGCCGCATCTACGTGATCCGCCCCGACGCCGAACACCCGCTCGTCGTCGACATCAACCTGCGCGAGATCCTCACCTCGGGCAACACCACCGCGAACATCGCCATCAGGGAACGCGACATCCTCTGGGTGCCGCCGACGTTCCTCGGCCTCATCGCGCGGCTGCTGCAGCGGCTGCTCGAGCCCGTCGCGCTCGCGGTGCGCACGATGCTCGGCTTCGCCGAGATCAACTACGCCTACGACGTGCTGACCGGGCAGGCGAACTACTACGGCGGCTACTACAGGTTCTGATCATGCCCGCTGCGCAATCGCTTCCACGAATCGTGCGAGGACCCGGCGACCGCCGGGAGGACGCTTGAGCCAGATCGAACTGCCGCAGATCTCGGTACAGCGCTACGTCGAGCTGCTCAAGCGGCGGCGTTGGCAGGTGATCCCCGTGTCGCTGCTCGGTCTGCTGATCGGCGGGCTCGTCGCGTTCTTCATCCCGCGCTACTACGTGGCGGACGCGATGCTGCAGCACCAGCGTGTGCCGGGGGACCAGAACGAGGCGCGCAACCCCGAGGACCCGTTCCGCCTCATCGTCGACACGGCGCGCACGACGATCCCGCAATCGGTCGAAGAGGCGATGAAGAAGCTGAGCTGGCCCGAGATCGCGGTCGTCGATCCGTACGAACGCGGGCAGAGCGTGCGCGAGGTGCAGTCGCGCCTCGTCATCACCGACCAGAACCAGAGCGAGGCGCGCAACCGCGACGTGGCGCAGATCCGCGTCACGTTCCGCGACCAGGACGGCATGCGCGCGTCCTCGTTCCTCAACACGCTCGTCGAGACCTGGATCGCCAAACGCACCGACGACCTGCGGCTGCCGATCGAACAACGCCGCGCGCAGCACCGAGACGAAGCCAACCGGTACCGCGCGCAGTGGGACCGGCTGCGCGACGAGCTGCAGTCGCTGGAGTCCCAGTACGGCTTCGTCTCGCGCTTCCCGATCGAGGTGCAGCAGAAGGAGTATACGAAGCTGCTCGAGGACCAGAAGGCCCAGCGTGGTGCGCTCGACCTCAAGCTCGCCGAACGCGCGGCGCGCAACAAGCAGCTGGCCCTCGACCAGGACGCGCTGAACCGCATGAGCCGGCGCGTGCCGTCCGACGACAGCGCGCTGCTCGCGGCCGCCGCGGCGACGCCCGAGGGCAAGCTGCTGCTCGCCACCATCCAGAACAACCGCCTGGCGCTGCTGATCTCGTATCAACCGGGTTCGCTCGAGCAGGTGAGGACGTTGCGCGCGATCGAGTTCTACGAGTCGTTGCTGAAGCAGCTCGTCAAGGTGCCCGAGGCGGATGCCGACGGCCTCGTGCCGAATCCGGCGTACGTCGCACTGCTCGACAAGATCGATGGCGAGGAGAAGGCGCTGGCGCTGCTCGAGGCCGAGATCACACCGCTGCAGGCCAAGCTCGACGCCGAGGACGCGCGGTTGGCGAAGCTGCCGGCTGGCTTCACGACCTACTCGCGCAAGCTCATCGACCTCGAGGTCGCGAGGCGCGGCTACGAGCTCGCCAATGACGACCTGCGGCTCGACGACGCGCAGCTCGCCCAGTTCCAGAACAACAAGACCGTCGAGTTCGTCGTGCGCGCGAATCCACCGCCGCGGCCGACCGAACCCAACATCGCGCTCGTCGCGCTGATCGGTTGCGTGCTCGGTCTCGGCGTCGCGATCGGCTTGATCCTGCTGCTCGACTTCCTGCAGGGTTCGTACAAGACCATCGACGACGTCGAGCGCGGCCTGCCCGTGCCGGTGCTCGGTGGCATCAGCCACCTCGAGACCGAGGCCGAGCGGCAGCAGGCGCTGCGCCACCGCCGGCGCGTGTCGCTGACCGCGGCGGCGTTCGTGTTCCTGAGCGCCGTCGTCATCACGATCTTCTACATCGATCCGACGCGCCTGCCGCCGTTCGTGCGGGACCTGCTCGCGATGCTGCTCGGGGCCTGATCCGTGCGCGATCTGTTCGTCTTCGGGTTCGTGATCCTGACCCTGCCGAAGAGCTACCGGCAGCCGTTCTTCGGCCTGCTCGTGTTCAGCTGGCTCGCCTACATGCGCCCGCAGGACCTGTGCTGGGGCTTCGCGCGCGAGATGCGGCTGTCGTTCTTCGTCGGCATCGCGATGATCGCCGGCTGGTGGGCGAACGAGAAGGGGCGGCGCGCCTACGCCGTGTGGGACGTGCGTTCGGTGCTGATGGTGCTGCTGACGACGTTCATCACGTTCAGCTACCTGCTGGCCAAGAAGAACTCCGAGTACACGACGCGCTACTTCGTCGAGTACCTGAAGATCATCGCCGTGGCGCTGTTCGTCACGGGGCAGACCGACACGAAGGCGCGCCTGCGTACGATGTTCTGGACGATCGCGCTGTCGCTGGGTTTCTTCGGCGTCAAGGGCGGGCTGTTCGGCGTGCTGCGGGGCGGCACGCAGATCACGCGCGGACCGGGCGGCATGCTCGAGGACAACAACGACTTCGCGCTGGCCCTCGTCATGAACGTGCCGCTGCTCTGGTACATGGGGCTGTCGGAGCGCAAGCTGCCGAACGCGCGGCGCCTGACGCAGATCGCGGTCGGGCTGACCGTCGTCACGGTGCTGCTGACGCACAGCCGCGGCGCCTTCCTGGCGCTGTCGGCGACGGCGCTGTGGATCGCCTGGCGGTCGGGCAAGCTCGTGCGCGCGACGCTCGTGCTCGGCACGCTGGCGGCGTTGTTCCCGCTGCTCGCGCCGCAGCACGTGCTCGAGCGCCTGAGCACGATCGGCGACACGCACGAGTCGTCGGCCAATGCGCGGCTGACCGCGTGGGGCACGGCCCTGCGCATGATCCAGGACAACCCGCTGTTCGGCGTCGGCATCCGCAACTTCCAGACGCGCTTCCTCGACTATGCGCCGTATGGGCCGGGCGAGGGCCAGACCTACGTGTCGCACAACAGCTACCTGCAGATCTGGGCGGAGAGCGGCTCGATCGCGTTCGCCATCTACATGGTGATGATCGCCTCGGTGTTCTTCACCTGCCGCAAGGTCTACCGCATCGGCCGCGTGCGGGCCGACCTCGCCTGGGCGGCCGACTACGCGCGCATGATGGAGGCGACGACGATCGGCTTCATGGTCGGCGCGTTCTTCCTCAACCGCGGCCACTTCGATCTCGTCTACCACTGGTTCGCGATGGTGACGGCGCTCGGCGCGGTGGCCTACACGGCGTACATGCGCTCGCCGAGCGCGGAGGCCGCGCCCGGGGCCCGCACGGGCAAGGTCACGATCGGCAAGCGGCCGCGCGGTGCGGTGCGCGCGGCCTCGCCGGCGCCGGCGGCGGTCGTCTGGCGGCGTGCGGGGCGGTGGCGCTGATGTGCGGCATCGCGGGCCTGTTCGCCCTGCAGCGAGAACGTGCGGTCGAGCCGAGCCTGGTCGCGGCGATGGCCGACCGGATCCGCCATCGCGGCCCCGACGGCGACGGCCTGCACGCCGGACCGGGCTACGCGCTGACGCAGCGGCGCCTCGCGATCGTCGACATCCAAGGTGGCGCCCAGCCGATGGGCACGGCCGACGAACGGCTGTGGGTCACCTACAACGGCGAGATCTACAACCACCTCGACCTGCGCGCCGAGCTCGAGCAGAAGGGTTGCGTGTTCCGCACGAAGAGCGACACCGAGGTGCTGCTGCACGGCTACCGCACGTGGGGCGTCGAGCTGGCGGCGAAGCTGCGCGGCATGTTCGCGTTCGTGCTCGTCGACGAGGACCGGCACGAGCTGTACGCGGCGCGCGATCGGCTCGGCAAGAAGCCGCTGCACTGGCTGCTGCACGACGGCATGTTCGCGTTCGCGAGCGAACTGAAGGCGCTGCACGCGCTCGGCTTCGTGCGCCGGTTGCGGCCGGACGCGATCGCGCAGTTCCTGGCCCTGCGTTACGTGCCCGATCCCGCGACGGTGTTCGCCGACGTGCACAAGCTGCCGCCGGCACACTGGTGCACGGTGCGCGGCGGCAAGGTCCACCAGCAGCGCTACTGGCAGCTCGAGTTCGACGACACGGCCGCGGGCGCACGTTCGGCCGATCGCGCGGTGCACGCGCGGCGCGTGCTCGAGCTGCTCGACGAGAGCGTGCGCATCCGGCTCATGGGCGAGG
>DASUFY010000165.1:0-10775 GCA_036274315.1 Planctomycetota bacterium
ACGTTGCGCCCGCGTTGAGCGGCGTCCGGCTCCGAGCCTCACGCCGCCTTGCGGCGCAGCATCGCAGCCAGCGTGCCGAACAGGCCACCGACCGCCGCGGTGAAGGCGGGCCAGAACACGAGCTGGGCGAACGCGAGCAGCGCCGCGTGCGGCCAGGGACCGAACTCGTGGTAGTCGTTGCGGCCGAACTGTTCGAAGTGCGTGCCCCAATCGCCGAACACGGCGAGGAACGTGATCAACGCCGTCGGCGCGCGCGCGAGCAGCGCGTAGACCAGGTCGACGGTGCACAGGCGCGGCCACGCTGCGAACGCCAGGAGCATTGCCAGCACCGACACGCCGCCCATGGTCAGGATCTGCGCGACGAGCCCGCCGGCCGTGCCGCCGTCGAGCGCGGGCACGCGGCCGATCACCTGGAAGCCGGCGATGTAGACGACGAGCGCCGCGACGTGCAGCAGCAGCGCGCGGCCAGGACGCGACGGCCGGCCGCCGGCGCCGGCGAGACGCCAGCCGAACCAGGCACCGAACACCGGCACGAGCCAGGTGATGCCGATCAGCGCACCGCCACCGCCGGGTGCCTTCGAGACCCACGGTGTCGGCCAGCCGCGCAGCTCGCCGGCGAGTCGCAGCAGCGTCACCGCGAGCGTCAACGCCGCGGGTACGAGGACCAGACCGAACGGCCGAACCGGCGAAGGTGTCATGACCTGCTCCATTGGGCCGCGGGTGGCGGCGATGCGGGCGGTGACTCTTGCGCCGCCGCGCCGCGGCGTCAACGGTCCGCCGCCGGAGCACGGCGCGCGGTCCCGGCCCGACCGCTCAGAAGATCCAGACGTTGCCGGCCAGCAGCGGCGCGAACGCCTGCGGTGGCGGCGGGCCGATCAGGTTGATGATCTGCTGGACCGTGAGGCTGCCGAACTGCGGCGGCACGGCGCCGAGTCCCGCGAAACCGTCGGGGGCACCGGTATTGTCGTTGACGGCGAAGAACGCGGTGCCGCCGACGGGGTACTGCGGCGGTGCGTTGAGGGCCGCGGTGATCGTGCCGGCCGCTGCCAGGGTCGTGCCGACGTACATGTAGGAGGAGAGTTCGACGCTCACGAACCCGTGCGTCGCCGGCTCGAGCACGAGCACGCGGCCCCTGACCGTACCGTCGGCGCGTTCGACGATGGAGAACACGAACACGTGCGTCGCCTGGTTCGCCGCGACGAAGGCGCCGGCGCCCGCGCCGATCGGCGTCGTCTGGGCGTGGTTCGGAGCAGCGATGCCGAGCAGGCATGCAGCCGACAGTGCGAGGTGGGAGGTGAGCTTGCGGAGGGAGGTCATCGGTTCGATGGCCGGCGGGAGCCGGCCGTTTCGGTTGCGTGTCGAGGCCCGTGCGTGGCGCGTTGCCACGGCGATCTCGTGGTCTCGTCGGTCCTAATTCCGAATCGCGGCTCCCGGACCGACATCCACTTGCATAATTGCTCCATGGTCGATGCCCCGTCGCGCGACGCTCGTCGCACGGTCACGCGCATCCTCGGTGCCGTGCGCGAGGATTCCCGCAGTGCGTCGGCCGACCTGCTGCCGCTCGTCTACACCGACCTGCGCCGGCTCGCCGCGGCGCGCATGGCGCGGCTCGCGCCGGGCCAGACGTTGCAGGCGACGGCGCTCGTGCACGAGGCCTACATGCGGCTCGTCGGCGAGGACCAGCCGGGCTGGCAGGGGCGCGCGCACTTCTTCGGCGCCGCGGCGCGCGCCATGCGCAACGTCGTCGCCGACCACCTGCAGCGGAAGGGCAGCCTGAAGCGCGGTGGCGGCCGCCGCCGCGTCGGCGAGCAGACCGTTGCGGAACTCACGTGCGACGGGCCGAGCGACGACCTGCTCGTCGTCGAAGAGGTGCTCGGTGAGCTCGAGCGTCAGTACCCGCGCAAGGCCGAGGTCGTGACGCTGAGCTTCTACGGCGGCCTCGACAGCGCGGAGATCGCCGAGGTGCTCGGTGTCTCCGAGCGCACCGTGGAACGGGAATGGCGATTCGCGAAGGCGTGGCTCAACAGCCGGCTCGGCGAGCGCGGGGAATCGTGACGACGACCCTCGGGGCCGGAGCGGACTCGGCATGAACGAACTGCTCTCGCCCGAAGATCGCCTGCGGCTCGAGACGCTGTTCGAGCGCGCGACCGTGCTGCCCTCGGCGGACCGCGCGAACTTCGTCGCGCGCGAGTGCGGCGGCAACGGCGCCCTGCGGCGTGAACTCGTCCGCCTGCTCGGTGGCTTCGACGGCGACGACGTGCTGTCGCGCGTGGCGGCCGGCCAGGCCTTGGCGCCTGGCACGAGGATCGGCGCCTACAAGCTGCTCGAACGCATCGGCGAAGGTGGCATGGGCGAGGTCTACGCCGCCGAACAGCTCGAACCCGTCGTCCGTCGCGTGGCCCTCAAGGTCATCAAGCGCGGCATGGACAGCGCGCAGGTCGTCGCGCGCTTCGAAGCCGAACGGCAGGCGCTGGCCCGCATGGCGCACCCGAACATCGCGCAGGTCTACGATGGCGGCACGACGGCCGACGCCCGTCCGTTCTTCGTCATGGAGTTCGTCGCCGGCGTGCCGATCACCGACTACTGCGATCGGCACAGGCTCACGACGCCTCGGCGCCTCGAGCTGTTCCTCGGGGTCTGCGCCGGCGCGCAGCACGCGCACGTGAAGGGCCTGATCCACCGTGACCTCAAGCCGTCGAACGTGCTGGTCATGGAACAGGATGGCAACGCCGTCGCGAAGATCATCGACTTCGGCGTCGCCCGCGCGACGACGGGCCGTCTCGCGGACCGCACGCTGCACACGATGCTCGGCCAGATCATCGGCACGCTGGACTACATGAGTCCCGAACAGGCGGACCCGTCGGCATTGGACGTCGACACGCGTTCGGACGTCTATTCGCTCGGCGTCGTGCTCTACGAACTGCTGAGCGGGCTTCTGCCGTTCGAACACCCGCAGTCGGGTGGCGTGTCACTGTCGGAGATCCAGCGCGCCATCCTCGAGAAGCAGCCGCCGACCCCGAGCACGCGCTTGCGCCGGCAGACGGCTGCGACCCGAGCCCTGGCGCCGAGTCACGGCACGGATGGGCGTTCGTTGATCCATCAGCTCGCGGGCGACCTCGACTGGATCTGCTTGAAGGCGCTCGAGAAGAGTCCCGGGCGTCGCTACCAGTCGGTGGCGGCATTGGCCGACGACGTGCAGCGGCATCTTGCGCACGAGCCGGTGCTCGCGCGGCGCCCGAGCCCGCTCTACCGCCTGCGCAAGTTCGTGCGCCGGAATCGTGCCGGCGTGATCGCCGCCGCGCTCGTGCTGGCCTCGGCGATCGCGGGCGGTTTCGGCGTCGTCTCGGGGCAGCTCGATTCGCTTGCGGCCCGCGAGGTCACGCGCGCGACGAAACCGTACTCCGATTCCTTCCTGCTGGCGAAGTTGTCGACCGTGGCCGACGACGACCTGTGGCCGCCGTACCCCGGCAAGATCGGCGCACTGCATGCCTGGGTGACGGCGGCCGACGGCCTGGTCGCGACGCTCGACGGCCATCGCACGGATCTGCAGCACATGGATGCCAACCCGGCGCCGTCGGACGAGTACACGTCCCGCCACGCGGCGTTGCTCGCGTTGGTCGACGGGCTGACGAAGTTGAAGGACGACGCGACGGGGCTGCTCGGCGGCGACGCCGAGGCGGTCTCGCCCGAACACGGGTGGAGCGTGCCGCGTCGCCTCGCGTTCGCGTGCAGGCTCGAGCTCGGCTTCGCGGTCGGTGGTGAGTACGCCGACGCGTGGGCCAGGTACCCCGATCTCGGGCTGGAGCCCCAGATGGGGCTCGTGCCGATCGGCAAGGATGCGAAGTCGGGCATGTGGGAGTTCGCCCACCTGATGACGGGTTCGACGCCGGAACGCGACGCCGCGGGCAACCTCGTGCTCACCGAGACGACGGCGGTCGTGCTCGTGCTGATGCCGGAGCAGACGTTCTGGATGGGCGCGCAGTCGGACAGCGAGGAGCGCCACGACTTCGAAGTGCGCGAGACCAGAGGAACGAGCCCCGAACACGCGGTCACCCTCTCGGCCCACTTCGTGTCGAAGCACGAGATGACGCAGGGGCAGTGGCTCTGGCTGACGGGCCGCAACCCGAGCCGCTATGGCCGCGACGGAACCTGGCAGCGCCGTTGGCTCGAATCGGGCGCCGAACCATCGAGGCTGCAGCCCGTCGAACAGGTGAGCTGGTGGGACTGCACGAAGTGGCTGGCGAGAGCCGGTCTCTGCCTGCCGAGCGAGGCCCAGTGGGAACACGGGGCCCGCGCCGGGGCCGAGACCATGTTCAGCTGCGGGCCGGCCGTCGAGGACCTGCAGGGCAAGGCGAACGTGTTCGATTCCTACGCTGCGGCTCACGGTGGTGAGGAACACGACGGCAGACCATCACCGCTGTCCGACGGCAGCACGATGCACTCACCGGTGGGCCGTTACGAGCCGAATGCATTCGGACTGCACGACGTGCATGGCAACGTCTACGAGTGGTGCCGCGACGGCTACGCCGTCGACTACTATGAGCACAGTCCGGAACGGGACCCTGTGGCCGAAGGCGTCGGCGACGTGCCGCGCGTCTACCGCGGCGGCAGCTATCGCGTTCGCGCCGAGTTCGCGCGTTCGTCGGTGCGCAACTACTACCCGCCCGGCATGGCTGGACACGCGCTCGGTGTGCGTCCTGCCGCGGAGATCCGTTGACTGCCGTCTTCGCGGCTCCACCCGGCGCAGAGTGGCCCGCGCGACCTGGCGGCCCGATGCACGCGTGCAAGTCAGACCGCAACCGCGAGCAGCGTGATGTAGTCGCCGCGAAAAACGCGCTCGGTCCTCGGCAGCGCGGCGATCGCCGTACCATCGAGGTCGACGACCACGCCTGGCGGCAGGCAGTGCTCCAGGCGCGCGGCAACTGCTTCCTCGACGCCGTCACAATAGGCGCGCACGAGCTGCAGGGACTCGCTGTGCAGCACCCCGGCCAGCGACTGCACCGTGAAGTAGTGCCAATGGCCCCAGTTCAGGTTCCAGTACTGCGACGCGAGGATCTCGACCGCCAGCCCGTGCCAGTTGGGTACCACGATCGCGACCGCACCGCCGGGTCGCAACGTACGGCGAGCCCGGCGCAACGCCAGCCGCGGCTCGGCATGGTGCTCGAGGCTGTTGTCGAACATCACGAGGTCGTGATGCGCGTCCGGCAGCACCGAGTCGTAGACGAGGCCTTGTTGCACGTCCAGTCCGCGCCACGCTCGGGCCGCGCCGGCCGCGACGGGGTCGCATTCGACGCCGCGGCAGTCGCGCCACGCGAATCGATCCCGCATCGTGGCGAGACCGACGCCACTGCCACACGAGACGTCGAGCACGCTGCAGCGTTCGCTCTGGAACCTCGTGAGGCCGAGTCGCTCGTGGTGCACGGCGACCGAACGCTGCTTGTCCTCGACGTAGTCGGGCTCCTCCATCCAGTGCGCGGTGTTCGGGTTCGCCGGTCCTGGATCGAAGTCGATCCACTCCCGCCGCGGCGCCGGCGAGATGCGCGCCGCCCCACACTGCTTGCATTCGCGGTAGTTGCTGGGCAGTCGCCGCGCGCTGCGCGGCAACCTCGGCGCCCCGGCGTACAGCCGCCGGCCGAGCAGGCGCCGTCCGCTGCACACGTAGCGCAGATCCCGTGCCCCGCAGACACCGCAGGCATGGTGCTGCAACACCTCCGGACAATGGAGCGCGATGCGGTCGGCGGCAGCCTCGGCATCGATGGCGGGATCGAGTTCCCACCATCGTTGCGCGAACCGAGCAACACGACGCCGGACTGCGTCCAGGAAGGGCATGCCACAGGGTGTCCGGCGCCGCGAGGAGAAGCAACACCCTCGGGATCCCTGCATCTCGTCGAGCGACTCGCACCGCGTCGATCGGTCGCGACGACCAGTGTCGGCTGACGACAGCCACCTGGTCGCAGCCGCAGCGTGGTCCGGGCCGCCGTCCTGCCCTACCATGCCGACGACACGGCCCACGCCGCCACATGAGTTCCCCGTCGCTGGAACCCCAACTCGCCCGCTGCATCGCCCGCTACGCCCCGCCGATCGCGGCGCAGCTGCGCGAGGCGCGCCGGCGGCTGCGCCGCATGTTCCCGAAGGGCTTCGAGCTCGTCTACGACAACTACAACGCGCTCGTGTTCGCGTTCGGGCCGACCGAGCGTGCCTCGCAGATCGTGCTGTCGATCGCCGGCTACCCGCGGTGGGTGACGCTGTTCTTCCTGCGCGGTGCGTCGCTGCGCGATCCCGCGAAGCGGCTCGAAGGCAGCGGCAGCCAGATCCGCGGCGTGCGGTTGGAGTCGCCGAAGGACCTCGACTCGCCGGCGGTGCGCGCGCTCATCGTCGAGGCGCTGGCGCTGGCCGGAAACGCGTTCGAGGCGGCGCCGCGGCTGCGCACCGTGCTCAAGGCCGTGGCCGCGAAGCAGCGGGAACGGCGACCTGGCGCGAGCGAGGCGAGGGTGCGCGGCAAGAAGCGGTAGCCAGGTAGCCGATGCGATCCCTCTATCCGCTGTACGCGTTCTCGGGCTTCGTGAGCCTCGGCTACCAGGTCGCCTGGTTCCGCATCTTCGTCGACCGCTTCGGCTCGACCAACCTGACGTTCGCGTTCGTGCTCGTGAACTTCCTCGGCGGCCTCGGCGCCGGCAGCCTCGCGAGCCGGCCGTTCGCGAATCGGCTGTCGAGGCTCGCGCGCCAGCCCGATCCGTTGCGGCTGTACGGGCTCGTCGAACTCGCGATCGCGGCCGCGGCGCTGCTGACGCTGGCGCTGCCGCTGCTCCCGGCCGACGCGTGGGGCAGCTTCCCGTACCTGCTCGAGGGATCCGTCCAGCAACCGACCGCGGTCTATCACTACTCGCAGCTGGCGATCAGCGTGCTCTGCGTGTTCGTGCCCTGCTTCCTCATGGGCGTCACGTTCCCGCTGCTGTGCCGCGCGTTCCGGAGCGAGGCGACGCTGCCCTCGACGCTCTACGCCTGGAACACGCTCGGCGCGTGCACCGGCGTGCTCGCCAGCGAGTTCGTGCTGCTGCCGTGGCTGGGTCACCACCGCATGTTCGTCGCGATGGTCGCCGGCAACGTGCTGCTCGGTGCGTGGTTCTTGCTGCGCCGTTCGCCGCAGGCGGCGATCGTGGAACGGCTGCCCGCGCCGGCGATCGCGGATGCCGGTCGGGCGGTGAAGGCCGATGCGTCGAAGTACACGCCGGCGACGATCCACGCGGGCGCGATCGTCGGTGGCCTGCTGACGGGCGCGTTCGAGGCCGACGTGCTGCGGCGTGTGCAGTTCCTCGACTGCCGCACGACCGCGACGCTCTCGTGCATCTCGTTCTGGGCGATCCTCGCGATCTTCCTCGCGAGCTGCACGGTGCGCGCGCGGCGCACGCTGTCGCTGCGCCACATCCAGGCGGGCGCCGTCGTGGCGTTGGTGGTCTACGCGCTCGCCTGGCACTTCGGCTACCCGCTGAGGGACTGGACCAACGCGGCCGACAACGAGCGCGTCATCGCGGCGCTGCCGCCGATGCCGCCGGGCCTCAGCGTGTCGTTCGCGTTCTGGAACTTCGGCTACGGCATCGGCCCGATCCTGTGGTTCACGGGCCTGTTCGTCTTCGCGCCGTTCTACCTGCTGTCGCTGCTGCTGCCGTACGTGTGCAACCTGGCGCAAGCGAGTGGTCGCCACCTCGGCCTCGTCTACGGCGGCAACACCGCCGCCTTCTGCACGGGCCTCGTCGGCTTCACGACGTTGGCGCCGCTCGTGAACACGTTCTATTCGATGCGGCTGTTCTTCGGCACGTTCGTCATCGCCGTGGTCTTCCTGCTGCTGCTGCGACCCGACGGCCGCCGCACGACGTGGTTCTCCGGGCTCGCGGCGGCGGCCCTCGTGCTGCTCGCGTTCGTGACGCCGGCGTCGTTCGCGCCGAGCTACTTCACGCCGGGCAGTCCCGCCGCGACGTTGCCGATCCGCAACATGCGCAGCGACGGCACGCACACGACCTACGTCGTCGGCGATCCCACGGGCGACCTGCTGTACTTCGACAGCTACTCGATGTCGGGCTGCAATCTGGTCGCGCAGCAGTACATGCGCCTCATGGCGCACTTCCCGCTGCTGGCGCAGGCCAACCCGAGCGCGGCGCTGCTGATCTGCTTCGGCGTCGGCAACACGGCGTCGGCCATCGCCGCGCACGAGTCGATGCAACACATCGACATCGTCGACCTCGACGACCAGGTCTTCGCGACGGCGCCCGAGTTCGCGGCCACCAACCACGGCGTCATCGACGACCCGCGCGTCCGTCTCGTGCACGACGACGGCCGGCGCTTCCTCGCGCTGACCGACCGCCGCTACGACCTCATCACGAGCGAACCGCCGCCGCCGATGATGCCCGGCGTCTCCCGCCTCTACTCGCTCGAGTACTACCGCACGGCGAAGCAGCGGCTGCAACCGGGCGGCATCATGACGCAGTGGCTGCCGATCGACCAGTTCCCGCTGCCGGCCATGCGCGCGGCGATCGCGACGTTCGTGCAGGTCTTCCCGCACGCGGTGCTGTTCACGGGCCACGGCACCAACTACATCCTCATGGGCAGCGAGTCGGCCTGGCATTGGTCGACGGTCGAACGGCGCTTCGCGCAGGACGCGCGCGTGCTCGCGGACCTGCAGCCGTTCGGCATCGAGCGGCCCGTGCAGCTGTTCGCGCGCATCGTCAAGTGCGGCCCGACCCTGCAGAAGGAGTTCGGCGACCTGTCGCCGATCCGCGACGAGCACAACGACCTCTCGTACGTGTTCCACGACCCGCGCCAGCCGCCGGTCGTCACCTACGATCCGGCCGCGATGCTGGCCGAACTCGACGCCGCGGGCGCTTCGCCGCTCGCGTGCCGCGACCTGCTCGCGCGCACGGTGATGCACCTCGGTCGCCTCAAGACGATGGTGCAGGACTTCCCCGAGGCGGCCCTGATGTCGGTGCGGGCGACGAGCCGCGCGACCGTCGCGATGGCCGCGACGGACTGGAACACGACGGCGCGGCGGCTCGAGGCCTGCGAACGGGCCATCGCCGAGCAGCAGCTCGACCGCGCGATCTCGCAGTGCGAACAGGCGGTCGCGTTGGCGCCCGAGTACCCGCTCGCGGCGCTGCGCCTCGGCGTGCTGTTGTCCCAGGCGAACCGCTGGGAGCCGGCCCTGAACGCATGGCAGCTGGTGCTCGCCGTCGAACCCGACGAACCGCAGGCGGGCCTCGGCGCCGCCTATTCGCTCGTGCAGCTGCAGCGCCTGCGCGAAGCGCTCGAGCTCGCGGTGCGGCTCGTGCGCCAGAACCCGCGCACGGCGGCCATGCACCGTGTGCTCGGCGATGCGCTGGCCGCCGCGAACCAATGGGCGCAGGCCGCGGTCGCCTACGACCGCGCGCTGGCCCTCGATCCGGCCGATGCGTTCGCGAAGGCCGGTCGCGAGCGCTGTCGGCAGAACCTGCCGCGGTAGGCGTGGCCCGGTCGGGCGAGCAAGTCGAGCTGCGGCGGGCCCGACGGTCCGTTCATGCGGAATCGAACGTGGTGCTGCCACGCCGCTTCCCACATGATGCTGCGGGCAACGCCCGAACGGAGACGAACCATGATCGTGACACGTTGGGATGCGTCGGTGGTTCTTGCCGCGTTGGTGGCGGCGTGCGCGACGTCCTCCGTGCCGCCAAAGCCGTTTGGCGACGTCCGCCTCGATCGTCTGGAGGATCTGCCGCTGGATGGCGACGCTGGCGTGACGATCGGCGGAAAGCCCACCAACGTTCGGATCGCGCTCGACGGCGGTCTGGCTGCGTATGAGCTGCCGGTTGGATACGGGATGTCCGCTGAATTGACGTCGTCGCGGAATGCAGGTGAGGTGTGCACTGGAGCGGGAGCGACCGATGTGGCCCCGACTTCGAGAGCGACCGAGTTCTTCTTCAATGGAGTTGCTCCCGGAGAATACGAAGTGCACTTCTCCGTCGAGCGCCACCATGACCCCGTTGGCCCCTCGCTCTCTCTCGATGGGCGTGCCCCTTGCATCCTCGTGCAACGAGCTGACAAGGTCCATGTCTTCACTGCCGTTCTCGACAAGGATGCGGTGAGCCACGCCATCAAGGTGCTCGAGAGCATGGACCTCGAGGTGCCACCCTGGAACACCCCTCGAAGGTGAGGCGCCCTACTCGACGCGCTTGCTCGGCCGTGGCGGCCAGGCGTGGCTCGAAGTGTGCGCGCCGGCAACACCGGTGATAGCCTGGAGCCGCCATGAACCACGAAGGTCCGGAACACGACTCCCAACCGTTCGATGCCGCCGATCAGGCCTGGGCGGATCGCCTGTCGCCCAACCGCCGCCAGATGCTCGCGGCCGGGCTCGTCGCCGCGACGCTCGGAGGCGTGAGCGTCGCCGCGAGCGATGCTGCCGCGCGCGGCGCGCCCGAGCCAGCGCAGGACCCTTCCCCGCAGGAGCCCGGCAAGAGCCCGTGGGGCTACGAGACGTACAAGGAACCGACCCCCGCTCCCGTCAGCATCCGGCCCGGCGAGCAGCAGCTGCCCGCGAACCCGCGCCGGTACACCGACATCAAGAGCTACCACGCGCACATCTACTTCGACGAGGACAACTACGCGAAGGCCGCGTTGCTGCGCCGGTGGGTGGCCGAACGCTTCCACGTCGAGCTCGGCAACTGGAACCGCGAGCCGCGAGGCCCGCACGTCACGCCGTCGTTCTACTTCGGCTTCACCAACGACCTGCTGCCGGTCATCGTGCCGTGGCT
>DASUFY010000166.1:0-17911 GCA_036274315.1 Planctomycetota bacterium
CCCGACATCGTGTTCCTCGACCCGCCGTACGTGATGGTCGCCGAGGACCCCGCCAAGTCCATGGCCCGCGCGCGGCGCCTGCTCGAGCGCTGTGCGCCCGGCGGCTGCGTCGTGTTCCACTTCGAGTCGGGCGTGCTCGACGAGGACGACTTCGACGACGACCTCGACATCGACCTGCGCGAGTGGGGCTCGACGGCGATCGCGATGATGTGGCGCAAGGGCGAGGCGCCCGAACGCCTGCAACGCCGCTGGGCCAAGGAACGCGCGCGCTCGGCGGGCGCGTGATGCGCGAGCTGGCGGCAGCCGGCGGGGACCTCCACGAAGTCGTCTGCGCCACCGCCGAGCGCTACGCCGAGGCCCTCGCCAGCGCCAGCTTCCGCGAACACTGGCTCGCCGAGCAGGACATCGCGGCGGCGGCCGCTGGGTTCCTGCGCCGGGCCTGGATCCGCGGCGTGTGCCGCTGCTGCGACCGGCAGACGCGCTTCGTCGTCAAGCGGCGCCACGTCCTGCTCGATGGACGGCTTCGATCGGAAGGTCTGCGCAACAGCATGGTCTGCAGCGGTTGCCGGCTCTCGTCGCGCCAGCGCATGATCGTCGACGTGCTCGAGCGCGACCTCGAGGGCGTCGCGTCGATCTACCTCTGCGAACAACGGTCGCCGTTGTTCACGCGGCTGTGCGAGCGGCTGCCGTCCGTGCGTGTGGTCGGCAGCGAGTACCTGGGGCCCGAGTCGCGCGGCGGCGCGGTCGGGGCAGGCGTGCGGCACGAAGACGTGCAGGCGCTCTCGTTCGCGGATGCCTGCTTCGATCGTGTGGTCTCGTGCGACGTGCTCGAACACGTGCCCGACCACCGGCGCGCGCTGCGCGAGGCGTGGCGCGTGCTGCGCCCGGGCGGCTGGTTCGTGTTCACGATCCCGTTCCACGGCGACACCGACGAATCGACGGTGCGCGCCGTGGCGACCGCCACCGGAGTGCAGCATCTGTTGCCTGCCGAGTACCACACCAACCCGTTCACGAACGGCCAGAGCCTCGTCTTCACGGACTTCGGCTGGTCGATCCTGCGCGACCTGCGCGAGGTCGGCTTCTCGACCGCCGAGGTCGTGCTCGTCTGGTCCCGACGCCACGGCTACTGCGGTTCGCCGAACCAGTGGTTCCGCGCCCACAAGGGACCACCGGGTGCGGGACCGGCTTGCACACGGCGGTGACCGGCTCAGCGGCGCGTGCTGCGCCAGATCGCCACGAGCACGGCGAGGCCGAGCAGGGCCGAACTCACGAAGCCGAGCAGCGCGAACGTGGGCATGCCGAACAGGCGCGGCCCGCCGTCGACGGTCAGCGTGACCGAGGTGCCGACGATGAGCGCCGACGTGACGAGCCCCATCGTCAGGCGGTTGGCGCTGCGATCGAGGCGCGTGGCGAAATCGTCGAGGCGCCGCAGTTCGAGGTCGAGGCGGAAGCGGCCGCGTCTGGCCTTCGACAGGATCTCGCGCAGGTCGCGCGGCGCGTCGCTGACGAGCGCGGCGACCTCGCGCGCCTGGCGGACCAGCGCGCGCCGCCACGAGTGGCGATTGCGCACGAGCCGCTCGACGAACGGCTGCAGGTGCAGCGTCAGGTTGAAATCGGGGTCGAGCGCGCGGCCGAGGCCGTCGAGCAGCAGCAGCACGCGCAGCAGGCTCGCGACGTCGGAAGGCAGGAACAGGCCGTTCTCGCGCACGAGGTCGAGCACGTCGCCGAGCACGGCGGGCATGTGCAACCGATCGAGGGGCAGGCCGTGGTAGCGGTCGACGAGCGCGCGCGCATCGGCCGACAGCTGATCGAAGTCGACCTCGTCGTCGCGCTCGGTCCAGTCGACGAGCACGTCGACGACACCGCGTTCGTCGCGCCGCAGCGCACCGGCGAGCAGCGCGATGAACTCGCCGCGGCGCGCATCGGACAGCCTTCCGACCATGCCGCAGTCGATGAGGCCGAGCCGGCCGTCGGGCAGCAGCAGCAGGTTGCCGGCGTGCGGGTCGGCGTGGAAGAAGCCGTCGACGAAGACCATCGTCAGCAGCGCATCGGCGCCGATGCGTGCGAGGGCCGGACCGTCGACGGTGGCGGCCGCCGGGTTCGAGAGCCAGCTCGCGACCGACGGTCCCGGCAGGTGGTCGAGCACGACGAGGCGCTCGCTCGTCCACGCGGGGTGCACGCGCGGCAGCACGACGCCCGCGTGCCCGGCGAGTTGCCGCGCGAGCTGTTCGGTGTTGCGCGCCTCGACCGCGAGGTCGAGTTCGTCGCGCATCGTGCGTGCGAACGCGCGCACGAGCTTCCTGGGCCGGTAGTGCCGCAGGTCGGGCACCTCCGACTCGACCACCTCGGCCAGGCGCGCGAGCAGGCGGAGGTCGGCCTCGACGACGTTGTGGATGCCTGGTCGTCGCACCTTGAGCACGACGGCCGTGCCGTCCGCCAGCGTCGCGCGGTGCACCTGCGCGATCGAGCCCGCTGCCAGCGGCGAGTGGTCGACGTGCGACCACACCGCCTCGGGAGCAGCGCCGAGGTCCTGTTCGATCTGGGCCGCGAGGGCCGGCCACGGCACCGGTTCGACGTGCTCCTGCAGCCTCGCCAGCTCGCGAACGAAATCCTCGGGCACGACGTCGGCGCGACTGGCCAGCAGCTGGCCGGATTTCACGAAGGTCGGGCCGAGTTCTTCGAGTGCCGCCCGGGCGTGCTCGGCGGTGCTGCGCTGGCCGACGTGTTGCGGCGCCTCCCAGTGCAGCGCGCGCCCGGCGCGTTCGAGCCAGTGGCCGAGCCCGGTGGCGCGCACGAGGCTGCCGAGGCCGTGTCGCACGAGCACGGAGGCGATTTCGTGCAGGCGCCCGAGGTCGCGGGCGGCGGACAGGATGTCGAGAACGGACATGGGCCCGTCCCATCATCGCCAGCCGGGCCGGTTTGCGCATGGGGCGACGTGCGCAGCGGGGGCTCGGTGGTCTTGGTCAGGATTCTCCCGATGCCGAAAGCGGAACGCCCTGAGCAGCAAGCGACGGATGGGAACGGTAGGCCATGAGTGGCCGCGGTCCGGGAGGCACGAACCCGTTTCGGCTCGAAGCACCATCCGGAGATCTCCATGCACGTCGTCTCGTCGTCGTTGCGGCACGAACAGAACTTCGGCGTCTGGCAGTCCGACTTCGGCGTCGAGTGCCTGACCTGGGACGAGAGCATGCACGCGATCCTGGGCCTGCCGGCGGGCGGGCCGCGCTACGGCCTCGACCTGCTGCTCGCGCGCGTGCACGACGAGGACCGCGCCGCTGCCGGGCGTGCGATCGGACGTGGCCTGCTCGGTCACAGCCCGCTGCGGGCTGCCTTCCGCGTGCTGTCGGGCGACGGTGTGGTCCGTCATGTCGTGCTGCGGGGGTCCGTTGCCACCGACCACCACCGGCGGCACCGCCATGCCGGCATCTGTGTCGACGTGACCGACGTCGTGCGTGCTGCGCGCAGTGCGGCGGGCGCGCGCGGTGCGGCACGCGGGTGACGGATCGCGCCGAGCGCGGCGCCGCGCGGCGGTCGCGCAACCGGGGGCAGAATCCGAGGCCGCTCCGGATAGGCTGTGGCCTGCGTTCGCCCGTCGGGGCGGGATGCCGGACGGCGAACGCGGCACGGCGAGCGCTTCACGATGGCTCAGAACAAGCCGAGGAAACCGACGCGAACGCGCGCAGCGCGTCCGCCTGCCGGGGGGCAGGCGAAGCCGGCGGTCCGCCGGGCTCGGCCGCGCGACGCGGGCGCGCCTCGCGCCGGTCCATCGGTCGCCGCGCTGTGCGCGTCGGCCGGCGGTCTCGAGGCGTTCAAGGCGTTCCTGACCGCGATGCCCGCCGAGTCCGGCATCGCCTTCGTGCTGGTGCCGCACCTCGATCCCTCGCACGAGAGCCTGTTGGTCGGCCTGCTGGCCCGCTGCACGCCGATGCCGGTGCTCGAGGCGGTCGAAGGCGTGCGCGTCGCCGCCGACCACGTCTACGTGCTGCCGCCCAACAAGTACATGTCGATCGCCGGAGGGGCCCTGCATCTGACGGGGCCGGTGGCGCGCACCGGCGTGCAGACGTCGATCGACCTCTTCTTGCGCGCGCTGGCCGAGGACCGGGAGCAAGAGGCGATCGGCATCATCCTGTCCGGCACGGGTTCGCACGGCACCCTGGGCGCGCGCGCGATCAAGGCGGCCGGCGGCATGGTCATGGTCCAGGATCCAGCGACCGCGGGTCACGCCGGCATGCCGAAGAACGCCGTCGACGGCGGCGTCGCCGACTACGTGCTGCCCGTGGAGAAGATGCCCGCGGCGCTCGTCGACTACGTGCGCCACCTCGGCGCGCGGACCGCGGTGGCGGCGGACCCGGAGGTCGAGAAGGACACGTTCGACGCCGTGCTGGCCCTCGTCCGGGACGTGACGCGCGTCGACTTCCGCGGCTACCGCAAGAAGGTGCTGGCGCGACGCGTGCAGCGGCGCATGGGGCTCGGCCATTTCGAGGCGCTGGCCGAGTACCTGGCGTTCCTGCGCGCGCATCCCGACGAGGTGCGGCACCTGCACGACGACCTGCTGATCCGCGTGACGAGCTTTTTCCGCGACGCCGAAGCGTTCGACGCACTCGTGGCGCAGGTGCTGGCCCCGCTCGTGCGCAGCAAGGAGCACGACGCCCCGCTGCGCGTCTGGGTGCCGGCCTGTGCGACGGGCGAAGAGGCCTACTCCATCGCGATGTTGTGCCTCGAGCAACTCGCGCTGGCCAAGAAGCACTGCCCCGTGCAGGTCTTCGCGACCGACGTCGACGAGACGCCGTTGCAGGTGGCGCGCCGCGGCGTCTACCCGGAGAGCATCGCGGCCGACGTCTCCGCGGCGCGCCTGGCTCGTTTCTTCACGCGCACGAGCGACCCTGGGTACATGGTCCGGCCGGAACTGCGCGAGGCGGTCGTCATCGCGGCGCAGAACCTGGTCGCCGACGCGCCGTTCTCGAAGCTGGACCTGATCGCCTGCCGCAACCTGCTCATCTATCTGGAGCCGGAGCTGCAGCAGAAGGTGCTCTCGCTGTTCCACTTCGCGCTCAATCGCGGTGGCTGCCTGCTGCTCGGCTCCTCGGAGTCCATCGGCCGGCAAACCGATCTGTTCGAGTCGATGTCCAAGCGGTGGCGCCTGTACCGGCGCGTCGGTCCGAGCCGTCCCGAACGGCTGACGTTCCCCATCGCGACCGCGGCGTCGGCACGGGCGCAGCGTTCGGCGAGCGAGGTGGAAGTGCGCCCGCTCTCGCTCGCGGGGCTCGTGCAGCGCCTGCTGCTCGAGGAGCTGGCGCCCGCCGCCGTGCTCGTCGACCACGCGTTCAAGATCCTGCACTACCACGGTCCCGCGCGCCGCTACCTCGATCGCGCCGTCGCCGAGCCGACGCAGGATCTGCTCGCGCTCGTCGCCGACGGACTGCGCACGCGGCTGCGCACGGCGCTGCAGGACGCGGCGCGCAACGACGAGGTCGCCGTCGTCCCGGACGTGCAGGTGAAGCGCGAGGATCGTCACGTGGTGGTGCGCGCCAAGGTCATGCCGGTGCGGGCGCCGAGGGCCGCGCAGGGTCTGCTGCTGGTCATGTTCCAGGACGTGCCGGAGACCGCGACCGCACCGGCCGGGCGCAGGGTGCGCGACGAACCGCTCGTTCCGCAGCTCGAGTACGAACTCAAGGTCGTGCGCGAGGACTACCAGAGCAACATCGAGGAGCTCGAGCGCTCCAACGAGGACCTCAAGACCGCGCACGAAGAAGTGCTGTCGATGAACGAGGAGCTCCAGTCCGCCAACGAGGAGCTCGAGACGTCCAAGGAGGAGCTGCAGTCGCTGAACGAGGAGATCAGCACGGTCAACGGCCAGCTGCAGGACAAGGTCGACGAGCTGGAGCGGGCCAACAGCGACGTGACCAACCTCATGGAGGCGACGGAGATCGCCGTGTTGTTCCTCGACGCCGAGCTGCGCATCCGCCGTTTCACGCCGGCCATGACGCGGCTGTTGCCGCTGCGTGACGCGGACGTGGGGCGGCCCATCCTCACGTTCGCCTCGGTCTTCACGCGCGACGACTTCCTGTCGGACACGCGGCGAGTCCTCGATCAGCACGTCACCGTCGAGACCAAGGTCGAGTCCGATGGCGGCCGCCACTACCTGCGCCGCATCGTGCCGTATCGCACCGCGAACGACCGCACCGACGGCATGGTCGTGACGCTCGTCGACATCTCGGCGCACATGTCCTCGCTCGCCGAAGCTCGCCGCATGGCCGCCGTGCTCCGGGACTCGGCAGACGCCATCATGGTGTGGGATCTCCAGGGGCGCGTCACCTCGTGGAACCGCGGCGCCGAACGCATGTACGGCTACACCGAGCTCGAGTCCCGCAGCCTCTGCCTCGCAGATCTCGTGCCGGCGGACGCGCGGGCCGCGGCCGAGGCGCTCTTCCGCAGCAACGTCGCCGGCCACATCCTGCCGAGCTCCCCATCCGCGCGCCTGACCAAGGACCGCCGGCGACTCGACGTGTTGATCACGGCCACGCCGCTCGTCGACGAGCGAGGTCGAACCGTCGCGATCGCCGAGACCGACCGCGACGTCACCGAACTCGTCGGAGCGCAGCGGGAGATCCGGTCGTTGAACGAGCAACTCGAGCAGCGAATCGTCGCCCGGACGCAGGCCCTCGAACGCAGCGAGAGCCGGCTGCACGGCATGCTCGACACGGCCATCGATGCGATCGTCACGAGCGATCGCAACGGCACCATCGTCAGCGTGAATCCCGCGGCGCAGCGCATGTTCGGTTGCGAGGAGCGCGAGCTGCTGGGCCAGGGCATCGACGTGATCCTGCCGGGGCGGGATGGCGCGCCGGCGAGCGACGTCGTGCGCGACTTCCAGGGCATGGTGTCGCCGCAGCGGCGCGTCGGCGGCACGGAGGGCGAGTGCCGGCGCAAGGACGGATCGCTGTTCCCGGTCGACATCTCCGTCAGCACGTTCCTCGACGCCGACGGCCCCATGTTCACGGCGATCCTGCGCGACATCAGCGAACGCAAGCAGATGGAACGCCATCTGGCCGAGGTCCGGCTCGACGAGCAGCTGCGCCTCGCCCGCGACATGCACGACGGCCTCGGCGGCCTCGTCACCGGCATCGCCATGCTGGCCAAGACGATCCACGTCTCGCTGGAACGTGCCGGGTCGCCGCTGGCCGAGCAGGTCGCGGCGCTCGCGGGCTACGTGCGCGACGTGCAGACGCAGCTGCGGCAGATGGCGCACGGCCTGATGCCGGTCGACGTGACGCCGGACGGCCTCAGCATCGCGCTGCAGCGACTCGCGGCGCGCCACGACGCGCCCGAGGGACCGCGCTGCACGTTCGTCGGCCCGCGCCAGCTGTCCCTCGAGCAGCCGCGCGTCGTGACCCACCTCTACTACATCGCCCAGGAAGCCCTGAACAACGCGCTGCGCCACGGCAAGCCCTCGCGGATCACGGTCGAGCTCGACGAGAACGACGACCGCATCGCGCTGTGCGTGCGCGACGACGGCCTGGGCAGCAGCGCGCCGACGGGCGGCGACGGCATGGGCCTGCAGACCATGCGCTACCGGGCATCGTTGATCGGCGCCTCGCTCGACATCGGCAGCCGCGAGGGCCGAGGCACCGAGGTGCTCTGCACCTTGCGCAAGAAGGGCCGCGAGGACACCGCGGGCGGGGACCGATGATCGACGCGGTGCCGCCACCGTTCCCGCGCCGCGGCGCGAATTCCGGCCACTCTCGGCAGCTGCCCATTAGCCTTGCAACCGTCTCCGGCGGAACCGACCGTGCCCGAACCTCCGAACCAAGACATGCGGCCTGCGAACGCCGCGAGGACGCGCGTCCTGATCGTCGATGACCACGCGGTCGTCAGGTTGGGCATCACCGCCCGCCTCGAGATCGAGCCGGACCTCGAGGTCTGTGGCCATGCCGCGACCACCACGGAGGCGAAGCGGCACATCGAGCACCTGCGGCCCGACGTCGTGATCCTGGACCTCTCGCTCGAAGCGGGCAGCGGGCTGGACCTGCTCAAGGACCTGCAGGCGCACGGCGACAAGACCAGGGTCCTCGTCGTGTCCGGCCTCGACGAGGCGATCTACGCCGATCGCTGCGTGCGCGCCGGTGCATCGGGGTTCCTGAGCAAGACCGAAGCGGTCGATCGCATCGTCGAGGGCATCCGGTGCGTGCACAACGGCGGCTTCTGGTTCAGCGAGGCCGTGACCAACCAGATCATGGCGCACCTCTCGTCGCGCAAGCCGGACTCCGGCGATCCGATGCGGTCGCTCTCCGACCGCGAGCTGCAGGTCTACGAGGCGATCGGCGCGGGGCTCTCCGTCAAGCAGATCGCGGCCAGGCTCTTCCTGAGCCCCAAGACCGTCGACACCTACCGGTCCAAGCTCAAGCAGAAGCTGGGTCTCGACAACAGCCAGCAGCTGGCGCGCCACGCGGTCCGGTGGGCCTTGGACCAGACGCGCTGAGCGACCCGGCCCCGCCGGCAGCCGTTCGGCCGATTGCCGGATGCCGCGGCCGGATTACTCTTCCGGCAGTCATCCGAACGGAGCCAACCATGGATGCCAGGGTCGTGTTGCAGCGTCGGGTCGAGGAGCTCGTGCGCCGCGGTGGCCAGGTGCGGCGCGAAGTGGCGGCCGCGTTCGCAAAGGCCTCCGAACACGCCCACGCCGTCGCCGACGGATTGATCGGTCTGGCGCGCGCCGCGCTGGCGGGGGCGATGAAGGGCATCGAGACCGCCGTGCCGGCCGATCGCGAGAGCACGCTGCGATCGGTGCTCGACGGCCTCGGCGACGGCCTCGCCACCGCGGCCCAGGCCGCCGAGCTGACGCTGCGCGAGGCGCACAGTCGTTCGGCGCGCTTCGCCGAGGAGGATCTGCAGCGTCTGGCCGGCGACTTCGAGTCCGTGTCGCGACGCTTCGCGGACACGGTGAAGGACGGTGTCGCGGCCGTCGGCGGGCTCGCGGCGAAGCAGGCCACCGCCGTGAAGGACCACGCCGCGGTCACGCTGCGACGCATCCAACCGGCCGTTGCCGCGGCCATCGCGATCGCGCGCCGGGATCCGCTGGGCCTCGGCGGGCAAGCGCTCGGGGCCGGCGCCGCGGCCGTGCGCGGCGCCGTCGGCGCGCTGTTCACCGAGATCGGCCGGCAGCTGCAGGCGATCGGCGTCACGCTCGAGCATCGCGACCCACCGCCGCCGTGAGGCCCGGCCCTACTGTCCGAACACGATGCGCAGCGCGTTCGTGATGCCCTGGTACGGTGGGTAGGCGTAGGGCAGCAGGTCGAACACGAGGCACTGCACGTGCATCTCGGCGCCGACGAGCGAGGTCGCCTGGTTGGCCAGCGACAGCGGAATCGCCGTCGAGACGACGTGCGTCGGCCGCAGCCACATCGCCAGCAGCAGGCCCGTGTGGATCGACTCGTGGCAGCCGACGCCGGCGAAGGGCGGCAGCAACGAGGGTGCGCCGGGCGGCGCGGCACCGGCGCTGAAGACGACGAGCACGAACTCGCCGTAGATGCCCGTCGTCGAATCGATGTCGAACGCGAAGGCCGCGTTGCCGAGCAGCGGCGGCGTGTTCGTGTGCAGCTGCGGCACCCCGAGCAGATGGTTGCCGGGCAGCACGCACGCGCTGCCGTACGGCTGGACCGAGGCGCCCGTGAAGTTCGGCAGCATCGGCGTCGGCGTGCTGTCGAGGTACCACTCCTGGTCGCGCGTCGCGGCGACGCCGACCGCGGCCAGTTCGCGCGCGAGGCTGTTGCCGGGCAGGATCGGCGGCGCCTGCCGCCCCGCGGTCCACACGCCCGCCTCGACGGCGAGATGCTCGCGCACGAAGTCGTGATCGCCCCAGCTGACCCAGTCCTCGAAGATCGAGGCGGTGTTCATCATGCTGTTCTGCTGGGAACTGAGCAGGCCGAGCGCGCCGGCGTTCGCCACCAGCGCCTCGCCGCCGAGCCCGAACAGGAAGTTGTAGTTGCCGGTGCCCGTGTACAGCTCGCCCGGTGCGGGCGTCGCCGGCGGCAGCTGGAACCAATGCACGCGCAGGAAACCGTTGGCGGCGATCGTCGTGCCGGCCGGAAACGGCCACCAGTAGTTCTGGCCGACGTTCGGCGTGCGGGAAGCGAAGTGCAGCGACCAGGTCGACAGATCGACGGCGCTCGCGCCGCGATTGTACAGCTCGATCCAGCGGTCCGCGCCGTCGGCCCGCACCTCGTTCAGCAGCACGTCTTGCGCCGGCAGGCAGCGCGGGAGGGAGATTGCCAGCGTGCTGACGAGCAGTGCAGCAGTGAGCGGGTGGCCTGTTCGATTCGTCATCGGTTCTGGACCTGGGCGTCGCGTTCCGCAGCAATTCGGCCGGCGGTGACGCGCGGCTGGAGCGAATGCCGCACCGGCCCACGGCGCGGCCGGTTCGCCGCCAGCGAGTCTCGGTGCGGGCCGACCCGCGCGAGATGACGGAGGTCCGTTTCAAGGCATGGCACCGCGAGCGCCGATAGCGGAATGCGCTGCGGGCGACCGTGCGCATTCTGCACCCGGGTTCAGCATCGTGTCGAAACGTCCGACCAAAGCCGTCGAGCAGATCGTCGAGGAGTTGATGGATCGCAGCCTGTCGAAGGCGGAACGCATCCAACGCCTGCGCGATCTGGTGCGGTCCGAAGAGGACGTTCCGGACGAACTGATGGACCAGGCTCTGCGCAAGCTGATGGAGCGAATCACGGAGTGATCGCAGCCCCTCGAATCCTGATCAAACTGAGAACAGCCATGAGAACAGCGTTGTTCGTTTCGTTCCTGCTCGGTGTCGCGGCCCTTCCGGCGCAAGACCGCGAGTTCGGGACTCCTGTCAACACGACCCTCACGAAGATGCGTGCGGAGCCCGAGGCCTACAAGAACGTGAAGGTGCGATTCACGGTCCAGTTCGCTTCTCTCGGCCAGATCTCCAATCCGTTCTTCACGAAGTTCACGCCCGCGGACTTCACGAACTTCTATGCCTGGGCCGACGAGCAGGCGATCTGGCAGGAGCAGGCCTACGCCGACGTCTTCGGCATGCTGTTCCTCAGCAAGACGCACCCGAAGCTCGAGCGGCTCTACCAGATGCGTCTCTACGAGCGCGTGCAGATCGTCGGCGTCGTGCGCAACACGTTCCAGGGCGAGCCGTGGATCGAGGTCACCGACTTCGAACTCATGAGCGGCCAGCTCGACACGGCGGTGCTGACGCACCTGTACCGCGGCGAGAGGCTCATGGAGCAGCGGCTGTGGCAGCGCGCCATCGCCGAACTGTCGCTCGCCCCGGGCGCCGGCGTGCCGGAGCACGCGCTGCGCGCCACGCATCGCAACCTCGGCATCTGCCTGTTGCGCATGGGCGAGGCCCAGGCCGCCATGTCCTACCTCGAGTCGGCCGCCGAGCTCGCGCACGGCCAGGACCTCGAGATCGAGAACCTGCTGGCCATGGCCAAGAACCAACCCAGCGAGGCGATCGACCGCACGGTCGATTCGCGCGGGCTCAAGGACAGCGAGCGGCCCATGTGGGAGGCCTTCGACGGCGACAAGGAGCCGCGCAGCAAGGTCAGGATGATGCGCTGATCGGCGGACCGCCCGGCGCCAGCCGCCGGGACGGGCGCTGAAAATCTCGCGCCCGCGGGGCATTCTCATGGGTCCTTCCGGCCCATGATCTCCACGACCGCCCTGCCCGTGCCCGACGCCGCGACGTCCCTGCGCGGCCCGTTCCGCCTGGCCGTGGCGATGCTGGTCGTGACGACGATCACGATCCTGTGGGGCGCGATGACCACGAGCACGGGCTCGGGGCTCGTCTACCTCGACTGGCCGACCTCCGATGGCCAGCTGATGCCCGAGAGCAGCTACACGACGCTGCCCGGCTTCCTCGAACACTTCCACCGCCTGTTCGGGGCGACGGCCGGCGCGCTGTCGCTGTCGCTGGCCATCTGGTTGCACGTCGGCCGGGGCCTCGACGGCGCCCGGTCCGCGCCGCCCGGCGCACGGGCGACCGCGTGGGGCGGCCTCGGCCTCATCATCGTGCAAGGTGTCGTCGGCGGCGTCGGCGTGCGCCTTGGTCTGCCGGCCGTGACGTCCGTGACGCACGGCATCCTCGCGCAGCTGACGCTGGCCACCTTCGCCTGGATCGCCTACCAGCTGTCGAACCGGTACCGCGAGACGGCGCCCGTGACGACGGTGCCGCCCGGCAGCGGGCGCACGCTCGCGCTGCTGGCGCTGCTCGTCGTCGTCGCGCAGACGGTGCTCGGCGCCGTCGCGCGGCACACGAACAACACGAACGCCCTGTGGGCCCACGCCGGCAACGCGCTCGTCGTGTTCGTGGTGGCCACGATCGCGACCGCCTACGCGGTCGGCAAGTTGGGCGGGGCCCCGGGCATCAAGCGCATCGCGCAGGCCGTGATCACCCTGCTCATCCTGCAGATCGCGCTCGGTTTCGTCGCACTGGTGATCCGCAACGCGGCGGGCAAGACGCCCGAGAACGTCGCGAATCTGGCGACGGCCCTGGTGATCTCGGTGCACGTCCTGTTCGGTGCTCTGTTGACCGTGCTCATGGCGACCCTGGCGGCGCACGTCTTCCGTGCCACGCGTCCGCCCACCTCGTCGGGTGACGTCGCATGACGCAAGGTCCTGCATGAGCGCCTCGGGCATGCGCAGGCTCGGCGCCTACTGGGAACTCGGCAAGCCGCGCCTCTCGGGCATGGCCGTGTTCGCGGTGGTGGCCGGCGCCTACATGGCCTGGCCGTCGCCGCGTTCGCACCCGCCGTTCGGTCTGCTGATCGCCACGACGGTCGGCACGTTCCTGGCGGCGGTCGGCGCCGGCGCGCTGAACATGTATCGCGAACGGGATCTCGATCCGCTGATGTTCCGCACGCAGGGGCGACCGCTGCCGACCGGCCGGCTCGTGCCGCGCCAGGTGCTCGTGTTCGGGTGTGTCGCGGCGTGCCTCGGGGTCCTCATGGTGCTCGTCGGCGCGGCGCCGTTGCGCGACGACGGCTCGCGTTCGCTGGGCGACCTCAACTGGACGGCGGCCGGACTGTGTGCGGCCATCGTCGTCAGCTACGTGCTGGTCTACACGCCGATGAAGCTGCGCACGCCGCTCAACACGCTGGTCGGCGCCATCCCCGGCGGCCTGCCGCCCGTCGTCGGCCACGCCGCGGTCACGGGCTCGCTCGTGCTGCCGCAGCTGGTGCTGTTCTCGATCATGTTCTGCTGGCAGATCCCGCACTTCCTCTCGATCGCGTGGCGCTACCGCGACGACTACGCCCGGGCCGGCATGCGCATGCTGCCGGTCGTCGACCCGACGGGGCACCGCACGGCGATTGCGATGCTGCTCTACGTCGCCGGCCTCGGCATCGCCAGCATGGTGCCCTACGTCACGCAGATGGCCGACGAACGCTACGGCGTGATCGCGGTGCTGCTCATCGCCGTGTTCTTCGTACCGACGCTGTTCGCGGCGCTGACTCGGCGCGACGATGCGATGCGCATGACCTTCCTGACCTCGATCGTCTACCTGCCGCTGTTGCTGCTGGCCATGGTGTGGGCGCGCAAATGACCGACACGATTGCTGTCTCCGCCGCCGATCTCTCGTTCAGCTACGGCGAACGCCTCGCGCTGCAGGGCGTCGCGTTCGACGTGCCGGTGGGCAAGGTGCATGGGTTCCTCGGCCCCAATGGCTCCGGCAAGTCGACGCTGTTCAAGCTGCTCTCGACGCTCGTGCCGCTGCAACGCGGCCGCGTGTCGCTGCTCGGCCTCGATCTCGCCACGCAGGCCGCCGCGATCCGGGCCCGCCTCGGCGTCGTCTTCCAGTCGCCGGCCGTCGACAAGAAGCTGACCGTGCGCGAGAACCTGCACTACGGCGGGCTGCTGCTCGGCCTGTCGGGGCGCGAGCTGGCTCTGCGCATCGACGCGATGCTGGCCGCGGCCAACCTCGCCGACCGCGCGCGCGACCGCGTCGAAGAACTGTCGGGCGGCCTGCGGCGCCGGGTCGAGCTCGCCAAGTGCCTGCTCGGCAAGCCCGAGCTCGTGCTGCTCGACGAAGCCAGCACCGGGCTCGACCCCGCGGCGCGGCGCGACATGTGGGCCGTGCTGCGCGCGCAGACGGGCATCACGGTGTTGTTCACGACGCACCTCATGGACGAGGCGGCCGAAGCCGACGGGCTGACGCTGCTCGACCAGGGCCAGATCGTCGCGGCGGGCCGGCCCGCGGACCTCATGCGCGAGGTCGGCGGCCAGGTGCTCGAGATCGAGGCCGAGCGGCCGGAGCAGATGCTCGGCGAGCTGCAGCAGTCGCTCGCAGTGACCGCGAAGCTCGTCGAAGGAACACTGCGCATCGAGGGCGACACCGTGCACGAACTCGTGCCGCAGGTCATGCAACGTTTCGGCGAACGCATCCAACGCCTGCAGCTCGCGCATCCGTCGCTGCAGGACGTGTTCCTGCACAAGACGGGCAAACGCTTCGTCGTCACCGAACCCGATGCTGCACCCAGGAAAGGCCGGAGGAAGCGTTCATGATGCGCGCCGTGATGGCTCTGTGGCACCGCGAGATCGTGCGCTTCCTGCGCGATCGACCGCGGCTCGTCGGTTCGCTGCTGCAGCCGATCATCTTCTGGTTGCTGTTCAGCGGCGCTCTGCACGGCTCGTTCAAGCCCGGCGGCATGGACTACGGCCAGTACTTCTTCGTCGGCACGCTCGCGATGATCACGCTGTTCACGGCGATCTTCGCGACGATCACGGTCATCGAGGACCGCAAGGAGGGCTTCCTGCAGGGTGTGCTCGTCTCGCCGGTGCCGCGCGCCGCGATCGCGCTCGGCAAGATCCTCGGTGGTGCGACGCTGGGCATGCTGCTGGCGATCGTCTTCATGCTGCTCGCGCCGGTGGCGGGGGTCTCGCTGTCGTTCGATGGCGTGCTGCTCGGACTCGCGGTGCTCGCGGTGCTCGCGATCGCGGTGACCGGACTCGGTTTCACGCTGGCGTGGGTCATGGACAGCTCGGCCGGCTACCACGGCATCATGATGCTGTTCTTGATGCCGATGCTGCTGCTGTCGGGCGCCTTCTTCCCGATGGAGACGGCCCACCCGCTGCTGAGCTGGGTACGCTTCGTCAACCCGATGACCTACGGCGTCGGCGCGCTGCGCCACGCGTTCCAGGGACCGGTCGCGGGCGTGCCGTCATTCACGGTCTGCCTGCTCGGCACGTTCGCCTTCGCCGCCGCGACGTTCCTGCTCGGCACGTTCGTGGTGACCCGCCGCAGCGCGCGCGACGCGGTCTGACGGCCCATGCTCGCCTTCGACTTCCGCGTGCTCGCCGACGTCGACGCGTCGCTGAACGCGCTCGCCTTCGTGCTCATCTGTTCGGGCCTCGTCGCGATCAAGCGCCGCAACATCGAGCTGCACAAGAAGCTCATGCTGAGCGCCGTCGCCGTGTCGGCGGTGTTCCTGACCTGCTACCTCACCTACCACCTCAACGCGCCGCCCGTGAAGTTCGCGGGCGAGGGCTGGATCCGCCCCGTCTACTTCACGCTGCTGATCTCGCACATCGTGCTCGCGGTCGTGCAGGTGCCGTTGATCCTGCGTACGGTGTACCTGGGGCTGAAGGACCGGCGCGCGCAGCACAAGAAGTGGGCGAAGGTGACGACGCCGATCTGGCTCTACGTGTCGGTGACGGGTGTCGTCGTGTATCTCATGCTCTACCACCCGTAGGGCGCGCCCGCGCGGTCGATGTCGACAGCGCTGATCGTGCAGACGTTCGCCGACCTCGTGCACTGCGTGCAGTGCGTCGGCAGAGGCCATTCCGAGCGACGAGGCTTCGGTCGCCGGCAGCGGCTACACTTGCACCGCGTGCCGTCCCGGACCCTGGCCACAGTCGCCGCAGCCGCCTGCCTGCTCGCCTGCCTCTGGTGGCTGGTGGGTTGGCTCGCGGTCGGCGACACCTTCCTTCCCGCTGCGCCGGGCACGGAGCAGCACGGGCCCGCTGCGATCACGTCGGCCCCCTCAGGCGGGGATCGGCCGCGCGGCCGCCCGCTGCGGTCGGCGCAGGCCCAGGCCGAAGCGCCGACTGCGTTCGCCGCGACCGAACGAGTCGCCGTACCGGGAATCACGTTGCACGTCGCGGTGCGCGACCCCGAAGGCAGGCCGCTCGACGGCGCCGAGGTCGTCGTCGATCCGTGCGTGGCGGACTACCCGAGCCTCTACCGCCCCGATGCGCAGGGCGTGCTGGCGCGCATCCTCGGCAGCTCCAGGAAGGAGGTGAGCGCGGCCACCGACGGCGCGGCGGTACTCGCAGTGGAACCTGGCCAGCCGTTCGCCTTCGCGGCACAGATGCCCGGCTTCCTGCCCGACCACCGCGTGTTCGACGCTGGCGAGGTGCCCACGCAGGTCGTGGTCACGCTGGCGCGCGCCGGCAGCGTGCGCGGCGTGCTGCGCGGCGGATCGCGCACCGAGTACGGACGTTCGGTCGCCGTGTGGCGCGCGGACCAGGCAGACCCACCGGCCGAGGAATTGCGGGGTCGCTTGTGGCTCCCCGACGGATCGTCGAGGTGGTTGCGCGTCGACGCCGCAGGGCGCTTCGCCGGCGACGGACTGCGCCCCGGCGAGTGGCGCGCTGCAGTCGCGCGGTACTCCCGCGCCGGGACGCGAGCCGACGATCCGGTCGACGCGGTGCCGTTGGTCGACGAAGGACGCGACCTGCGCACGGTCGTCGACTTCGTGGTCACCGCCGGGGCCGAGAGCTCGATCGAACTGACGGACTGGCCACTGGGCCTGCTGCGCGGTCGCGTGCTGGTACGCGGCATGCCGTGCAACGAGGCGCAGGTGTTCGGCACGCGGCTGGATTGGCGCCCCCTCGTCGACGAGGGTGGCCGACTCGACTGGGACGACCACTTCGTCTTCGGCTGTGCCCCGGGCCAGCACGTCGCCGCCGACGGCACGTTCGCCTTCCGCTACCGCGACGCCGGCCCGATCGAACTGCGCGTGCGCCATGCGAACGGCGCCGCGACCATGCCGCCCGTCATCGTGCAGCTGCCGCCGCCTGGGGCCGACGCGACGTGCTCGCTCGAGATCGCGGCTGGCGCCGTGCGCGGGCGGTTCCCGATCGAGCGGCTGTCGGCGCAGGAACGACGCGGCGTGCGAGCCGTGCTCTACCCCATGGCGAAGGCGGCTCCTGATCCCTCGTACTTCGGCGACCTCGGCTCGCCCATCTCGTGGAGTTGCGGCGGCGTCGATCTGCGCGCCGACGGCCGCTTCGGGCTCGGCTTCGTGCCGGACGGCGACTGGCTGCTGCGCATCCAGCCGTCGTTTCGTTTCGGGGCCGACCCGGGACCGATGTGGCAGCAGGTCGTGCACGTGCAGGGCGACGCCGTCGACCTCGGCGATCTCGCGCCGCCCGCGCGCGTGACGGCGACGCTGCACTGGATCTGGCCGGCGCGCGACACGACGGTGCGCACCGTCGTCGGTGTCTGGCTGCACTCGGCGTACGGCGGCGATGACGCCGCGATCTGGGCCGGCACCCACTGCGCTGACGGCGAAGGTGCGACGTTGCACGACGTGCCGCCTGGCCGCTACGAGGTGGTGCCGTTCGGCTGCTTCGACGAGCACGCCTGGGTCATGCTCGGCTCGCACGGCATCACCGGTACGCCGCTGGCCAGGCCGTGCCGGATCGAGATCGAGGCGAGTGGTGCCGTCGTGCCGACCGAACTCGAGCTGCAGCCGCTGCCGCCGCCAGAGCCTCGGTAGCCGAGAGCCGACTCCGCGAGTGCCAACACTCGAGAGGTCGGTCCTACCGCAGTTCGCCGACGCCGCCGTTCGACAGCGTCCACAGCGCGCCGAGTTCGATCGCCTGGTTGTAGAGGCGCTGGCCCGCGAGTGCCGGCGCGTTGGGGATCGCGAGGCTCCACGGGGCG